>JAIBCE010000626.1 GCA_019694315.1 Sandaracinaceae bacterium | reverse complement strand
GCCGCGAGCGTGCCGCTCCGTGGGGCGCGCCTGTCGTCGCTCGCGCTCGCCGATCGCACGGCCGCGCTCGAGGTGCTCGCGACCGAGCCTGCGAGCAGCTGGCTCGTGCGCGCCGTGTGCGCGCCGCTCCAGCTCGTGCGCGCGCAGGATCCTTCGCTCGAGGGCGCGCTCGGCATCCCCTCGCCGCGCTCGCTGCCGATCGCGCGAGAGCGGCGCGCGGGCGACGCGAACCGCGTGGATCTGCGCGCGCTCGGTCACGACGAGGAGCTCGAGGTCGACGTGGTCGTCGTGGGCACCGGCGCGGGCGGTGCGCCCGTGGCCGCGCGCCTCGCGCAGCGCGGTCACGCGGTGGTGATGCTCGAGGAGGGCGGCGACTTCTCGCGCGCCGACTTCGTGGGCCGCCCGCTCGAGCTCCAGAAGAAGCTCTATCGCGACGCGGGGCTCACCTTCACGATCGGCAACACGCTCATCCCGCTGCCGGTGGGCCGCACGGTGGGCGGCACCACCACGGTGAACTCGGGCACCTGCTACCGCACGCCGGCCGACGTGATGCGTCGCTGGTCGGTCGATCACGGTCTGTCCGCGCTCGGTCCCGGCAGCCTCGATGCCTGCTTCGAGCGCGTCGAGTCCGCGCTCGAGATCGCGCCTTCGCCCGACGAGGTGCTCGGTGAGATCGCGCGCATCATCGCGCGCGGCGCCGAGGCCCTCGGCTACGAGCACGGCCCCCTCGCGCGCAACGCGCCTGGCTGCGACGCGCAGGCCGTGTGCTGCTTCGGCTGCCCCACCGACGCCAAGCGCTCGACGAACGTGAGCTACGTGCCCATGGCGCTCGCCGCGGGCGCGCTCCTCCATCACCACGCCAAGGTGGTGCGCATCCTCCGCGAGCGCGGCAGGGCCGTGGGCGTCGAGGCCGTGTCGGTCGGCGGTGACGGGCGTCCCGTGCGTCTCGTGGTGCGTGCGCGCGCCGTCGTGCTCGCCGCGGGCACGCTCTACACGCCGCTCGTCCTCAAGGACAACGCGCTCGCGAACGGCTCGGGCCAGGTCGGCAAGAACCTCTCGATCCACCCCGCCGGCTACGCGTTCGCGCGCATGCCCGAGGCCGTCCGCGGCTGGGCCGGCGTGCCGCAGGGCTACGCGATCGAGGAGCTCGCCTCGATGGGCATCCGCTTCGAGGGCGCGTTCCCGCCGCCCGCGCTCGCCGCAGCGGCGCTCGGCTCGATCGGCGCGCGCTGGACCTCGCAGGTGGAGGAGCTCGACAAGCTCGCGGTCTTCGGCTTCATGGTGCGCGACGTCTCGCGCGGCAGCGTGAGCCGAGGCCCCGGAGGCCGACCGCGCGTGCGCTACGACCTCGTGCCCGAGGACGTGCGTCAGGTCGTGCGCGCGGAGGCCGTGCTCGCGCGCGTGTTCTTCGCGGCCGGCGCGCTCGAGGTGATGCCGGGCATGTCGCTCTACTCGTCGCTCCGCGATCTCCGCGACGTCGAGCGTCTCGAGGCCGAGGGCCCCTCGCGCATCAAGGCGCATCACCTCGCGCTCACCGCGTATCACCCGCTCGGCACCTGCCGCATGGGCGCCGATCCGTCGCGCTACGTGGTGGGCCCCGAGCACGAGACGCACGAGGTGCCGGGCCTCTTCGTGTGTGATGGCTCCGCGGTGCCCGGCCCTCTCGGCGTGAACCCGCAGGTCACGATCATGGCGATGAGCGAGCACGCGGTGGACTTCGTCGAGCGTCGTCTCGAGGGCCACGCGTCCACGCGCGTGTCGGTGCCCGCGGGCGCGAGCGAGCCGTCGTCGATGGCGAGCTCGACGCGCCCACCTCGCACGGAGCTCGCGTTCGACGAGACCATGGCGGGCACGTGTCGTCGCATCGCGGACGGCGGCGCGTTCGAGGCCTCGCTCACCGTGTCGGTGCGGGCCGATCCCTCGTTCCGCAAGGCCTGGGAGGCGCGCGGCAGCGTGCTCACGCTCGAGGGGACGATCCGCCTGCCGGGTCTCCTCGCATCGGAGCGCCCCGCTGAGGGCACGCTCACGATGCGCCCGCTCGAGGGCAGGGCCACGCTGATCTACGACGTGACGTTCCACGACGAGCGTGGTGCGCGCTGGTCGCTCCGCGGCGAGAAGCACGCGCGCTTCTTCCTCGGCCTCGGGATGACGCGCCTCCACACCGAGATCCGCAAGGAGGGCGAGCTCGTGGCCTCGGGTCTCTTGCGCTTCGATCTGCGCGACGTGCCGAGCTGGCTCGGCACCTTCCGCGCGATCCAGTCGGCGGCCTGAGCGCGCCCTTGGGCACCGAGCCGGCCTCGCGGTGGGTCCGCGCGTGCTCGCAGGGACACGCATCCCTCAAGTGGGACATGGCGTCGACCGATGGAGCTTGCGGGTTCGACGCTGATCGAGCGCCGCACCCCGCGTCACGAGTCCATCGATTCCTCTCAGGGACCGAGAAAGAATCGATCCGGGGCGCCTGTCGCGGACGTGAGCGGGCTGTGAGCGGCCTGGGCGGCTCACACGATGCCCTGCGTTGCGTCGGCCCCCTCGCGTCGCCTCGCGACTCGT
>JAIBCE010000232.1 GCA_019694315.1 Sandaracinaceae bacterium | reverse complement strand
GCCCGACGCCGGCCCGCCCGACGCCACGGTGCCGAGCGACGCGTTCGACGTGCCCGACGCGGGGATGGGCGGTGGCATGACCGGCGGCGGCTGCGGCTGCCGCGTCGTGACGAGCACCTCCGAGCCGCGAGGGCTCGTGGGCCTGGCCGCGATCGCGCTCGCCCTCTTCGCGCGAGCCCGTCGACGTCGCGCGCAGCGTTGACGCGTGGTCCACTCCCCGTCGCCGGCGGGGCGGGAACGTGACGGCACACACGCTCGCGCACGCGCATGGCGCCTACGATCGCGTGCATGGGCTTTCGCGACGACACCGAGGCCCTTCGCGCCCACGTGGAGACGCTCGAGGCCGAGCTCGCGGATGCGCGCCGCGAGCTCGAGCGCGCGCGCGCCGTCGAGGACGAGCTCGTTCGGCTGCGGGCGCGGGTGAGCGAGCTCGAGGCGATCCTCGACACGCCGGAGGCCAAGGCCGCTCGCGCGAAGAAGGAGTCCGAGCAGCGCTCGGCGGAGGTGGCTCAGCGCGCAGAGGCGGCCAAGCCCGTGCAGCGACGGGCCGCCATCGGTGTGGTCATGGGCTTCGTCGCGATCGGCGGGATCGCCGTGTTTCTGGGCCTCCGCGCCGCTCCGGCGCCGTGGCGCGCGAGTGAGCTCGCCCCGACGCTCGGTGTGCTCGACGTCTCCAGCGTGCAGCTGCCCGCGCGCTTCGAAGGAGCGGTCGAGGTCGCGGAGGCGGCGCCACGATCGTGCGAGGGCCGGCTCGCAGAGGCACCCCAGCTCGCGATCGACACCGCGTCACCCACGACGCTCGTGATCGAGGCGAGCTCCGACACCGACACGGTGCTCGTGCTCCTCGACGCAGAAGGGACCCTCCGCTGCGACGACGACAGCGCGGGTGACTACAACCCCCGCATCACGACCAGCGTCCCCAGAGGAAGGCACCGCGTGTGGGTGGGCACCTACGACAGCGGCGACGCGTCGTTCGTGCTCACGGTGGGCGGCCTCGCCGGTCCGCCGTGATCGACGAGGTGCGCGACGGTCGGGGGATCAGGCGGCGGCGATCGCCTGTGGACGCTCGGACATGCGTGGCAGCGCGCGCGGTCGTCCGAGGAGGAAGCCCTGTCCGAAGCGCACCCCCTGTCGACGGAGGGCCTCGAGCTCCGAGGGCGTCTCGATGCCCTCGGCCACGAGGCACATGCCCACCTCGTCGGCGAAGCGTACGAGCGACTTGAGCAGCGCGAGGCGATACGCGTCGCGATCGATCCCGCGGACCAGCGCCATGTCGAGCTTGGCGACGTCGGGACGGAGCTCCACGAGCCTGTTCAGCGACGCGTGGCCCGCGCCGAGATCGTCGAGCGCGATCGAGAATCCCTGCTGTGCATAGCGCGGGACGAGACGCGCGAGGCGGGCTCGGTCGAGAAGAGGGTCACGCTCGCCCAGCTCGATCACCACACGCAGGTCGCCGAGCCCTGCAGCCTCGAGCGCCGCGCGGGTGAAGCCGCTCGTGAGCTCCGGGTCGTCGATGCATCGTGTGTCGACGTTGAAGAACCAATGGAGATGGGGGCTCAGCGCGGTCGCAGCGATCCGCGAGATCGCGAGGGCGCGCCACGCTCGATCCAGGCGGAGCAGCGTGCCCTGGGCGTGGGCTTGCTCGAGCAGGTGGTCGGGCCTGTGGACATGCGCGCCGTCCGCGGAGGTGGCGCGTCCGAGGACCTCGTAGCCGAACGGCCCGAAGGTCTCGAGATCGACGATGGGCTGGAAGACCACGTCGAGCACGACGTCGCCAAGAAGGAGATCCGTCATGCGCGCGAGGCTGCGATCCGCAGAGGGCGCGCGCGCAACAACGCGGTGAGCCTGCCGTCACGCGGTCGAGGACGCGGCGGGCCAGTGAACCCGGAGCACTGCGCGCGGAGGGCAGTCCTTCACCTCGAGGACCACCCGGTCGTCGCCCTCGCTGCAGTGCAGTCGGACGGGCCGCTCGCGGCCCGAGCCCAGATCGAGAACGCTCCCGAAGGCCTCTCGGCGTCGGTCTCCGAGGCCCTCCACCATGAGGCGCGCGGAGCTGGCCGCGTAGCGGTTGAAGAGGGCGAGGGTGGGGAAGGGAGCGGCCATGGCGCCGTGCGCCCGTCGCAGCTCCTCGCGTGTGCGGGGCAAGGCGCCGAGCACCTCGAGCTCGGTGGGCGCGGTGAACGGGACCGTGATCGTCGCGGGCAGCGTGCTCGCGCGGAGGACGGTGCGACCCTCCGCGTCGCGCTGCTCGAGCGAGCCATCGCGGAGGCCGTCGATCACTTCGCGGTATCGATCGACGGATCGCCCGGGTCCGACGGTGATCGCACGTAGGTGATAAGAGTCGAAGCGCGCGGCGCCATACCCGCTGCTCGTGCGCAGGCGGACCAGCGAGGTGTTGTCGCGGAGCGTCGGGCCCATGCGCGGCTCCCGGCTCTCCGTCGGCGTGAGTCGCCAGCGCGAGCCATCCCGCTCGGCCCAGAGGAGCGGGCGGCTGACGAGCTGGCCTGCAGAGCGTCCCTTCCACCCGAACGAGACCGTCTCCACGGTGAGCGCCGTCTCGTCGAGCTCCACCACGTTGAACGAGGGCCAGATCCGCGCCGGGTCGCTCGCCTCGTCGCCCCCACCGGACCAGCGCTCGCTCGCGCGCGGCGACCAACGCTGCGCCGTCGCCGCGCTGCCGGCCGAGGCCAGGATCACGTCACCTTCGCCCTGGCGTGTTCCCTCGAGCTTGCGGGCGCTCGCGATGTGCTTGTGCCCGTGGAGCACGAGCACGGCGCGATCGAACGAATGAAGGAGCGAGAGCATCGAGCCGGCACCCATCGCAGTCATCGTGAGCTCCTCGCGGTCCGCGTGGGACACGAGCGCCGGAAGGATCCGATGGAGGCTCGTGTGCGCCAGGAGGCTCATCCGGTGCGTCTCGATGGGGCCGGTATCAGTGACCGGGGTCGGAACGAGGTGGTGGTGCTGCAGGAGCACGAGGGGCCACTCGGGATGCGTGTCTCCCACCTGCGCGACCGCGTGGAGGAGATCTTCGCTTCGCACGTTGCCGCCCGCCGAGAGGTAGCCCGTGGGCAGCTGGCTCGAGTCGTACGCCACGAGGTGCATCGGCAGGCCGTGCCACGTGTGCGGGACGACCTCGGCCAGGCCCGTGTGACCCACGTGGACCCAGAGCTCGGGCGGGGCGGCGGCGCGCAGCGCGTCGAAGAGGGCCGTGCGGTGGGGGCCGAAGAGGCCCATCCGTCGTCGATCGTGGTTGCCTGGGACGATCACGGTGGGGATGGCCCGCCCGCGCCCGAGCACGTGCTGGAGGCGCGCGTGGAGTGTGAGGAGCTCGCCCACGGCGCGCTCGGGCTCGAGGCTCGAGGTGTCGAAGACGTCGCCAGTGATCGCCACGAGGTCGACCTCGCGCCCCCGCTCCCGACGATCTTCCTCGAGCGCCCTGACGAGACACGCGAGGACGCGCTCGTGCTCGTGATCGCCACTCGCGAGATGCAGATCGGAGAGATGCACGACGACGCCCATGCTCGACCTCGAGGTCGGTGTAGTCCGCCGAGATCGCGAGACTGCGAGCGAAGCGTGACGGAGCCGTGACGGGCTCGCGAGAAGGGGGCTCGGCCGCGAGGCGTTCACCCGAGCGTCGCGGATCCGACGCGCGAGGCGTCCATCCGAGCGGCATGGAGGCAACATGAGCACACGCGTCGGAGGGGCCCTTCGAGACATCGCACGAGGCACACAGGACCTCGTGTTCCGCCACACGTTCCAGGAGCTGTTCGTCTACAACATCCTCTTCGAGGACTCGGAGGTGGACGAGCAGGTCCTCGCGCTCGACGAGCAGTCGGACGTGCTCGCGATCAGCGGTGCGGGCTGCGGTGTGGCCGCCATGATCAGCCGCGCACCGCGATCGATCGACGCGATCGACCTGAACGGACACCACTTGGCGCTCGCCGCGCTCAAGGTGGAAGCGCCGCGGCGCCTCCAGCGCTACGGCGCGTTCTACGATCTTCTCGGTCGGGGCTGGCACCGCGAGCCGCGACCCGTGCTCGCGCAGATCACGGCTGCGCTGCCCGCGTGGATCCGCGCCCACTGGAGAGACCGTGGCGAGCACTTCCGCCGCGGCCTCTATGGAGAGGGGCTCACCGCCACCATGCTGCGCTCGTTCCGCCGTGTCGCGGGACTGGACGAGGCGTGGCTCCGCTGGGCGGCCACGCTCGACGCCGACGGACGATCGCGGGCGGTCGAGTCGTCGCTCGGTCCGCTCCTCCGCGCCCCGCTCGCTCGCGCGTGGCTCTCGTCACCGGGGCAGCTCGTCGCGCTCGGGATCAACTTCTCCCAACGCGAGCGCCTGCTCGAGACCGAGCACGAGCGCGACATGGCCGACTACATCGTGTCGTACCTGAAGCGCCTCGCGAGCACCGACGTCGGCACGAATTGGTTCGTCTGGTACGCGATCGCGGGTCAGTTCGATCACGAGCGCGCCGACGCCGTACCGCCCTACCTCCGGCGCGATCGCTTCGAGCGCGCGCGCGAGGCGCGGACGCGCACGACCTACCGTCGACGCAACGTCCTCGACGCGCTCGAATGCGCGCCCTCGCGGTCGTATTCGCACTACGCGCTCCTCGACGCGCCCGACTGGCTCGACGCACCCACGCAGAAGGTCCTGCTCGAGGGGGTCCTCCGCACTGCGCGCGACGGAGCGCGCATCGTCACACGGACCGTGGAGGACGAGTGCATGGTGAGCCGTGCGGGCCTCTCCACCCGCATCCGGCGCCTCGACGCCCTGTCGGCTCGAGCCACGGCCGCCGACCGAACACGCCAGTACAAGCACGTCCACGTCTACGAGGTGCAGGCATGAGCGGCCATGCGAGCAGCGTGAGCGCGCGTGGCGACCGCGCCCGACATCGCGCATTTCTCGATGGCTACTACGGTTGGGCGGAGCCGCTCTACGACGTCACGAGGAAGCCCTATCTCCTCGGCCGGGATCGCGCCCTCGCGCGCATCGCTGCTCGGCCGTACGTGCGCCTCGTCGAGGTGGGCGCGGGCACGGGGCGCAACCTCGCGCGCCTGCGCGCGCTTCGCCCCGACGCGACGTATGCGGCGATCGAGCCGAGCGCGCCCATGCGGCGGCGACTCGCAGGCCGCTGCCCGTGGGCGGTGGTGCACGACGGATTCGCCGAGGACGTCGACTACCGCGCGCTCTTCGCGCTCGCCCGACCAGACGTCATCCTGTTCTCGTACTCACTCTCGATGATCCAAGACCCTGCCCGCGCCCTGCGCCACGCCCGCGCCTCGCTCGCGCCCGGTGGCGAGGTGTTCGTCGTGGACTTCGGCGACCTCCATCGCGTGCCGCGGTCCATGGCGCAGCTGTTCCACCGCTGGCTCGACGCGTTCCACGTGCGCCCGGTCGATCGCGCCCTGCTCGCCGGCGAGCGCGCGCGCGTGGAGGAGGGACGCTGGGGCTACTACCGCATCGCGCGTCTTCCCCCCGCGCCGCAGCCCCGCGTGAGCTGATCCATCGGGTCACGTCGCTGTTGCAGGGGTGTCACTTCGCACCGGTACGCACCGGACATGCGTCCCCTGGCCACCCTGGCCACCGCGCTCGTGCTGGGCGGGCTCGCGTCGTGCGCGACGAGCGGCCCCCTCGATCCAGGTACGCGTGCGAGCGCGCTCGTCACCACGATGATCCGCGCCGATCGGCGTGAGCTCGAGGGTCGTCCGCGCCTCGTGGAGGGGAAATACGCGCGCATGGCGCGGACGGTCTATGACTTCTACCGCGGATCGATGCCGCTCTTTCGTGCGGATTCCGCGGACAGTCGCCTCCGCGTCGCGCAGACGCGCTTCGATCTCCCGGGCGTCCTGCCCTTCTCGGTGGGCGACGCTCATCCGGAGAACTTCGGGCTCCTGCTCGCCGGCGACGGGACGCTCGCGCTCGAGCCCAACGACCTGGACGCGGCTGACCGCTACCCCTACCAGATCGACCTCCGCCGCCTCGCCGTGGGCATCGCCCTGTCGGCGCGCATCGCGGGCCTCTCCGAAGCGGATACGCGCGTCGTCGTGGATCGGTGTGTCACGGCCTATCTCGCCACGATCCGAGCGTTGGCGCGCGGGGAGCCGATCACCGGCCGCATCACGGAGGCCGATGAGGCAGCGAATCCGATCCTCTTCGACCTCCTCCGACGTGGTCGACGGGACAGGGATGCACGCGCCGAGCTCGAGGCCCTCACCCACATGGGCCCCGAGGGCCGCAGGTTCCTTCGAGGTGTGGTCGATCCCGCCGAGCCGGAGCACGTGCTCGCCGACCTGCCGCCATGGGCCATCGCGGGGCTCGCCCGCACGATGCTCGACTATCGAGCGAGGCTCGAGCTGCCCCCCGCCCCCGAGGATCTCGAGGTGCTCGATGCCGTGCGTGAGCACGGCACCGGTGTGGCGAGCTGGGCTCGCATCCGCGTGCTCGTCCTGGTCCGCGGTCCGAGCGACAGCCCTGATGACGACCTCGTACTGGAGGTGAAGGAGGAGGGCCAGTCGGGAGCGACAGGTCCTCTGCCGCCAGGCGTGTTCGCCGACGGCGAGGTCGAACGACTTCGCGAGGCCCCGCGCGGCGCGTGGACCACGCCGACGGCCGATCCGTATTTCGGCGCCGCGACGTGGGTTGGCATTCCCGTGCAGGTTCGGCGTGAGAGCGAGGCGCAGAAGACCTTTCGCACCTCGCGCTTGGTCGACGAGAGGGCCACTCCAGAGGCTCTCGGCGCCTTCTCGGAGCTCGTCGCCTCACTGCTCGCGAGGCTGCAGTCACGGCCCGCCCTCGGGGCCACAGGCACCTTCGCGCAGAGCCTCGATGCGCGGGTCGCTGGCCGAGAGCGCGCGTTCGTGGAGGACGAGGTCGAGGTCGCGCTCGAGCACGCCGACGTCGTGGAAGAGGACTGGCAGCGATTCCGTGACGCACTGCGGGCTCGCGGGCCCCTGCTCGGATTCGTCGAAGCGGACAGCTCGCCCCACGACCTCGAGCGCGCCGCGCTCTACGGATCTCCGCCGCCTGTGGCGCCATGGGACACGGAATGAAGCTCTCGAGCGCCCTCGTACTCGCGTCGTTCTGGCTCGCCTTCCCCGATGGCGTCCTCGCCGAAGATGGGCGACCGACCGATCCGGAGGCTCCGTTCGACTCGCCGGAGTCGTCCCTCGGTCAGCGCGATGCGTCCGTCGAGGCGCGCGAGGTGCCCGACGCGGAGGCGTCCCGATCGAGCGAAGCGGTGGCCACGGCGGGCGCCGACACGACTGGACCGCTTCGCCCCGGCGAGACGCGGGTCTCACTCGAGCGCGCGCCAGGAGAGGGCTCCCAGCCCGGGCTGGGCACACTGCCGACTCATGCGGTCACGTCGGGTGTGCCGTGGTCGGTGGCCGTGGGCACGCAGGTCTTCGCCGAATATCAACTGCTCTTTCCGTCGGGTGCGGATTGGAACCATCGATTCGCGCTGCCTCGAGCCTGGGGATATCTGGCGTTCCGCTTGGAGAACGTGACGGGACGGGTGCTCCTCGAGGCCACGCGCGGCACCGACGATGGAGCGCTCTCTGGGGTCGCCGACGACAGCCTCCTCCTGCGCATCCGCGAGGCGTGGGGCGGATACCGTGTGATCGATCTCGTGGAGTTGCGCGTGGGTCTGATCCCGACCCTCTTGGCGCCGTGGCTGACGCAGCACTGGGGCCTCCGCGCCGTCGGTCGCGTGGGCCTGCGCGACCTCGAGCTCGTCGCCCCCGCGGACCTCGGGGCCTCCGCGACGGTGGATCTGCCCGCGGGCTTCGGCCGCGTCGGGGTCTCGTACACGAACGGAGAGGGCTACTCGAGCCGTGAGCTCAACCGGGGAAAGAACCTCGAGATCGCAGCCGATCTGAGGCCCTTCGCGTTCGAGCCCGCGCTCGGGCCCTTGGGCGTCCTCGTCGGCTACACGAACGGCTCGCTCGGTGCGGGCTCGGCACGCAGCGATCGGGTGGTGGGCAGTCTGTACTGGGATCAGCGCGAGCTCGGGGTGGGCATGTCGGCGGCCTACGTGATGGGGCTCGCCGATCGCGGAGAGCGAGAGGGCGCGGTCGTCGATGCCTGGGCACGCGGGCTGATCCTCGACCACCTGATCCTCGGAGCGCAGCTGATCCACTTCATGAGGGATCTCTCGTCGGGGGCCGACACCCTCACGCGCGTGACCTTCTCTGCGGGCGGCCTGATCCTCGATCAGCTCCGCGTGTACGTCGCCGCGGACGGGCGGTTCGCCGACGCGGCCGCGCGCGTCGCGTCGCCGTGGTGGGAAGGATGGGACGTTCGGCTCGTGGTGGAGGCGGACGTCGTCGTGCGTGTGCTCGGGGCGCTGTGAAAGCGCGATTCGGTCGTTGGAGGGCCGGGAACATGTCCATGTCCAAGACGCTGTGTACTGCGGTGACCATCAGCCCACTCGCGTGCCTCCTCGCATGCGCCGAGGCGGCCCCCTTGGATCGACCCGACGCTCATCGGGAGGCGGACGCGGCAGCAGGTGCGGACACCGGCGCCGTCGACGCCTCGGCCTCGTTGCCCGACGCACGCGCCACCGTCGATGCGTCGTCGGGAGCGCTCGTGCTGAACGAGCTAGCGCCGGATGGCAGTCCAGACTTCGTCGAGCTCTACAACCCGACCTCGTCGAGCATCGAGGTCGCGGGCCTGGTGCTGGCAGACGCCGACGGAGTGGGGGACATGCCTGATCCCACGCACCGCGTGACTCTTCCGGCCCTCACGGTCGGTGCTGGCGAATACCTCGTGATCGCGCTGAACGTGGATCCTCCCGCGGGGACGACGGAGACCCCGGTGGGCCCCGTCTCGCCGTGTCCCCTCTCCGACGTCGATTCGTGTCTCCAGGCGTCGTTCGGAATCGGCCGGACCGGCGACACGGTCGTGCTGCTCGCGCGCGACGGGCTCACCGCGCTCGCGCGTGTGGACTACGCGGGAGACCTGATGGGCGCCGACGCGTCGTACTGCCGCTTTCCGAACGCGACAGGGGACTTCACGACCTGCACCTCGACGCCGGGCACCAGCAACACGCGTTGAGCTCAGTACCGTTACCCAGAAGTCTGTGACCAGCCTTCTGGGGAAGGTACTTCGCCGTTTCTTGCCGAGGGTCTGTCCCAGACCCTCCCCCGCCGAAGTGAATTCGGCGGGGCCCCCTCCCAATCGAGTCCAGCGCCCCGCCGGCCCGGACCTGGTCACGAACTTGCGGGGCGCGGTACTCAGTCCGTGGCGGTCTCCCCCTCCATCCGGAGCCGGTAGCCAATGCCGTGGACTGTCTCGATCAGACGGCCGGCCTCCCCGAGCTTTCGCCGGAGACGCTTGATGTGCGTGTCCACCGTTCGGCCGTCCACGTCGTCACTGGCCCAGACATGCTCGATCAGCTCCGCTCGGCTCTGTACCCGGCCACGGCGGAGGAGCAGAACCCGGAACAGCTCGCATTCGAGCGTGGTGAGGTCGACTCGCCTGCCACCGACGGTGGCTCGGTAGTTCGAGGGATCGAGCTCCACGGGGCCCGTACCGATGGGACTCGTCGGCTCGGTCAGCAAGCCAGCGCGTCGCATCACGGCCCGGACCCGGAGCGCCAGCTCCCGCGGGCTGAACGGCTTGGCGACGTAGTCGTCGGCGCCGAGCGAGAGCGTGACGACCCGGTCGATCTCGGCTGTCTGGCCGCTCACGACGATCACCGGTACGTCGAACGCGACGGGGTGACCTCGGAGCGCCCGAAGGACGTCGTTTCCCTTCATGTCGGGGGGATCCGCGTCGAGGAGCACGAGGTCCACCGAGCGCCGCGACGCCGCCTCGAGGGCTCGAGCCCCCGTGTCTACCGCCACGAGATCGTGGGCGTCGCGAAGGACGGGATCCAGGCTCGGGAGCACATCTCCGGCGCCGTCGACCACGAGGATGCAGCGCTTCATCTCTCGAGGCCACGGTAGACTCGTGGCGATGTTGCAGCGGGGCGCGTGTGCAACGAGTGCGTGACACGGCGCCACGAAGCCCTTGCCCGGACCTCTGCGACATCCGCTTCGCGCGGACACCGCGGAAGGGGACTCCGAGGCAGCGAGTCCGGACTGCAGCTCAGCCGGGCGCCAGCGGAGGCGCGTCGGCGCGGGGTGCAGCGGGGGAGTCGCTCTCGACGAGGTGATTCGTGCCCGTCGCGGTCTCCCAGGCCGAGGCGAAGCTCTCGGCGCCGCCCGCGACCGAGGTGACGTCGTCGAGGTGGAACCATGCCCCCTGCGTGCGTGAGGCGTCCACGTCGAGCACGACGTATCCGCGTCGCCAGAGGTTGAAGTACTTGATGTGTGGGGCCTCGGTGGGCAGGCGCCGGCGGAGGATGTCCTCGAGCGCCATGCCCGCACCCGGCGAGGTGATGCCGGGCGTCACGAATTCGACCGCGAGCGACCCCATCCCGGTCTCCGGATCGTAGGCGAGCGGGTCGGCGGGCGCAGTGGTGAGGTCGTTGGCCCACGACGAGTGGATGTCGCCCGTGACCACGACCACGTCGCTCCGCGCCCCGGTGGGGTTGTCGGCGAGGAAGTCGAAGAGGCGCTGTCGCTGCGCGGGATATCCGTCCCACGCATCCGTGTTCAGGAAGAGTGGCAGTTGGGCCATCATCACCTGCTGGCAGATCACCTTCCACTGCGCGGTGCTGCTCCGGAGCTGCTCGAAGAGCCATGTCTCCTGGTCCGTGCCGAGCAGCGTCCGGGTCGGATCCATCAGCACGGGGTCGGTCGCACCCGCACCCTGCTCGTCGCGGGCCCAGATGCGCGTGTCGAGGATCACGAGATCGACGAGATCGCCGTAGCGCAGCGTGCGGAAGAGGCGGAGCCGATCACCCTCGGCCGTCTCGCGAAAAGGGAGCCACTCACGGTAGGCCTGCGCGGCGGCCTGGACACGGTCCGCCCAGGCTCCCTCGGTGGCAGGCTGGTGGTTCTCGGCGCCGCCCGACCAGCTGTTGTCCGCGCTCTCGTGATCGTCCCAGACCGTGATGAAGGGGTGCTGTCGGTGCGCCTCCTGGAGATCCCGGTCCTGCCGATAGAGTCGGTAGCGACGGCGGTAGTCCTCCAGACTGACGCACTCGTGGGGTGGATCGTAGTCGCGGACATCCCCGTACTCCCCGGACCCGTACTCGTAGATGTAGTCACCCACGTGGATCACGGCGTCGAGATCCGCCCGCTCGGCGATGCGGCGATATCCGTGGAAGTAGCCGTGCGCGTAGCTCGCACACGCGCACACCACGAAGCGCAGCCTCTCCACGGCGCCCGTGGGCGCAGTCCGAGTGCGCCCGATCGGCGAGACCTGATCTCCCAGGCGGAATCGATAGAAGTACGTCGTCGCCGGCTCGAGCCCGGAGGCCTCGAGCTTCACCGTGAAGTCGCGGGAGGCGTCCGTGTCGAAGGTGCCATTCGTCACGATCGCACCGAATTCCGGGCTCGCGGAGACCTCCCACGACACCGACACGGGGCCGGCCTGCTCGCTCACACATGTCCACAGGATCACCGAGTCGGCGTGCGGGTCCCCCGAGGCCACGCCGTGCTGGAAGGCGCCGGTGGGGGGCGGCCCGGCGTCCCACTCCGGGCCTGCATCGCGTCCCGCGTCGGCCTCACGGGTGGCGTCGGGGTCCATCCCCGCATCGAGGCCCATGGCGGCGTCGGGGCTCGGGTCTCCCCCGCCACAGCCGACGAGGGCGGCGGTGGACACCGTGAACATGCCGGCCAGCGCCTCGCGGCGTGACAGGCGCTTGTCGTGCGCGTCGCTCATCGCGGCCGAGTTTCGCGCCACCGCGTGACATCTAGGTGTCCGCGCGGAACGAGCCGTGTGTCAGAGCGTGAGTCACTTGCATTGACTCACGCTCTTCCTTTCTTCTCGGAGGGTCTGGCCGCAGCCCCTCCCTCTCGCCGCGGGTTCTCCCCGTGCTCGCAACTTCGTTGCTGTGCGCCGGGTTCTCGTCGCTTCGCTCCTGCGATCACCGGTCCGATCACCGGAATCGGCGTGAGCCTCCCTCCCGCCGGTGTCGAGCCCGCGCCACTCGCACCGATCCATCCGAGTGACAGGTGCTCTCAGAAGCCGCGGGTCGAGTGGACCCAGACGCCGAGCGCTCCGAGGAGCCACGCCAGCGCTGCGGCCCCCGCGAACATGCGCGCCGCGAGCCGGCGCTGCCCCTCTCCCTCCGGGCCCTTGGCGAGGGCGGGGAGCACGGCGCCCAGGCAGAGGCAGAGGGCCACGAGCGCGAGGTGCTCCTTGGTCTCGAACAGGAAGCCTGCGGTCATGTCCTCTCGGAAGAGCGCCCGCTTCACCACACGACGATAGTCGGCATAGATCAGAATCCCTCCGCCGAAGGCGACCGCTGTGAGGAGGGCCGTGAGGCCGATCGACCAGCGTGCGCCGCGCCCCGCGGGGCGCCCTCGCCAGAGGAGGATCGCGGGGTGCAGGAGCGCCACCGCGGCGAGCGCGCCGAGGTGCCCGTGCACGGACTCGAGGAGGCGGAGGATCGCCGTGCTCATGGGCACACGAACGAGACGATCGCCAGGAGCCCGACGATCCAGAGGGTGTGTCGCGTCAGCTGCGTCTCGACGCGCACCCGGCGCGCGTCGGTGTCGAGGTGCATGTGGGCCAGCAGGCCCGCCACGAGCCCGACCCACACCGCGAGCGCGACGCGGTGGTAGTAGCCGAAGTGCACGTCACGCACGATCAAGTAGGGGTCGCCCCGCCCGCCGACCGCGAGCTCGTACACGAGCGCGGCCACGTAGGTCGTCGAGGCGCCGAGCGCCGCGACGACGCCGGCGAGCGCCGCCCGCTGGCTCATGCGCCCTCGCGAGGGGGCTCGGCTCCGGAGCGCGTGGGGGGCGCCTCGTCACGTGCGGGCGCGCGGCGGCGGGAGGCGAAGCTCGCCGCGAGCGCCGAGGAGGCGAGCACGCTGCAAGCGAGGAGGAGGTTCAGGTAGGTCCCGACGGACGAGCGCGATCCGG
>JAIBCE010000625.1 GCA_019694315.1 Sandaracinaceae bacterium | reverse complement strand
TTGCTCGCACGATCCGTCGAGGTGTGGGTGGGCGCGCCCGCGGGGCATCCCTCCCTCGAGGCCGCGGGTGTGCGTCCGATGCGCGACTTCTTCGCGTTCGACGCGGCGCTGACGCACCGCCACGGCAGCGCGAGCGCCGGCTGACGATCCGAGCGTGAGACCCGCCGCGTGGCGTCCCCAACGGCGATTCTTTCTCCCTCTCTCAGCTTCCGTTGCTCAGCTCCCGTCGGCGATGCGTGAGAGCACGTCGAGGAGGAGGCGCGGCAGCTCGGTCACGCTCTTCATCGAGAGCTTCTCGCCGCCGATCGAGGCGAGCAGCGCATCGTGCACGCTCTGGTGCACGTAGCCGTGGCTCGCGGCGAGCAGCGTCACGCCGCGATCGGCGATGGCGTGGCCGAGCACCTCGAGCTGCGGCACGGGCTCGAAGAACGCGAAGTCGCTCAGGAGGAAGAGCACGCGGAGCGTGGCCTCGACGCTCTCCATCTCCTCGGCGACGAAGCGCAGCGCGCGGTCGGCGCACGTCCCGCCGCGCGCGTGGAGATCGAGCAGCTCGTCGGCGATCTGGTCGAGGTCGGCCTCGTCGGCGAAGCGCTTGACCACGTGCGTGTCGCTCTCGAAGAGCGCGAGGCTGATCTCGTCCGAGCGCAGCTTGCCGAGCAGCATGACCACCGCGATCGAGCACATCGCGAGATCGGGTCCGCTCATCGAGCCCGAGATGTCGATCAGCACCGAGATCGCGGCCTCGCCGCGCACCGTCTCGGTCACCACGAGGTCGTCCTCGCGCGCCTCCGACAGAGGTCGGCCCTCTTCGGCGAGGCGCTCGAGGCTCGCGTCGAGGTCGAGCAGATCGGTGTCGTCGCCAGGGCGCATCGGCCGGCTCTGGTGCCCCGGCAGGAGGCCCTTGTCGGCGTGGTCCGAGCCCCGACCGAGCCAGTCGAACGCGAGATCGATCAGCGCCTCCTTGGCGGCCGCCTTGATCGCGGAGCGCAGCGGGTCGACGAGCCGGCCGCGGTGCGTGAACCACTGCTTGAGGAGGTTCGTGCCGCCGCCGATGCCCTTGATGCCGAGGGCGTCGGTGACGAGATCCGCGGGCACACGCGCGGCCGTGCCGCCGAGATCGACGGCGAGCAGCGCCGCGATCGCCTCGAGGTTGCCACCCTCGACGGCGCACGCGGCGAGCTCGTCGAACATCTCGTCCGGGATGCCCTTCACGCGATCGACCAGGCGCGCGTAGCGATCGGCGTCGTGCGAGCCGCCGAGGATCATCGCGCGGAGCTGCTCGAGGGCCTGGCCGATGCGATCGTAGACGACGTTGGGATCGAGCCCGAGCGCGCGTGCGGCGCCCACGACGCGCTCGAGATCGTCGGGGACGACCGCCACCTCGAGGAACGCGTCGAGCACCGGCACGAAGTGCTCGGGCTCGATCACGAGGCAGAGCGTCTCGGTGGAGAGAGCGCGCGCGGCGCCGATCGCGGGGGACACCTCGGTCTTGGAGAGATCGCGGGCGATCACGAGCGCCTCGGCGATCGCGCGCGGCAGCGGTGAGCCGCCCCCCGTGTCGTTCGCCTCGGCCCCGTCGTCGTGCCCGTCGTCGTCGTCCTCCGCGTCGTCGAAGTCCTCGTCGTCGCGCGCGCCCTCGCGCTCGGTGATGTGCGCGCTCGGCGCGGCGCGCGCCGCACTGACGGACGTGGGGACCGGCGCTTGCTCCTCCTCGCTCTCGTCCTCGTCGGCGAGCGAGGCGAGCTCCTCGGTGAGCGAGGCGCGCATCTCGCGCACGTGCGCCTCGAGCGAGGCCGGCACGAGCTTCTTGTACTCGGCCGCGTCGAGCGCGACGTCGACGAGCTCGCGCAGGCTCGGCGTGCGTCCCTCGAGGTCCGCGATCCACGCGCGGAGCACGTCTTCTTCGACGGAGTGGCCGAAGCGCACACGCAGCGTGCGCGCAGCGATCATCGCGCGACGAGGCTCCTCGCGCGCCGAGCGGGCGACGAGCTTGCGTCCCGGATCGATCCAGTCCTCGAGGCCGAGGAGCAGCTCGGCGTGCTCGGTGAGATCGCGCGGGCGCGTCAGCGCGGCGCGTCGCACGGGCACCGCGACCTCTCCGTGCGGCACGAGGAAGCGGATCACGTTGCCGAGGTCGCGGAGCGGTGCGCTCGCGCCGAGCTCGCCCGTGTGGCGCTCGAGGTGCGCGCGATCGCCGAGGCCCATCGCCGAGAGCCCCGCCATGAAGCCCGCCAGCTCCCATGGCGTCTGCGCCTCGCGCACGAGCTCCTCGCCCAGGCCCGCGCGACATGCGTGAAAGACCTGCGCGGGCGAGAGCGCCCCGAGGCCCGCGAGGAGCTTCTCGCGCACGAGCGCGCGGACGAGCGCGAGGCTCGTCGCGCTCGCGGAGGCCATCTCCGCCGCGCCACCGAAGCTCGCCACGAGCTCGCCGAGCGCGCGCTCGACCGTGTCGGCCGACGAGTAGAGCGTCTCGAACAGCTCGAACGCGTCCATCGCCGTCGGTGCCTGGGTGCCCTCGTCGAGGAGGCTCTCGAGATCCGAGAGGTCGTCGAGGTTG
>JAIBCE010000231.1 GCA_019694315.1 Sandaracinaceae bacterium | reverse complement strand
CGTGGGCTCGCCGCCCGCGACCGCGCCCGCGCCCTCGCAGGGCCCGAGCGTGCAGGTGGCGAGCGTGTACCCGCCCGCGGCGCCGATGCAGCAACAGCCCATGCAGCCGCAGGGCATGCCGATGCAGCAGGGCATGCCGATGCAGCAGGGCATGCCGATGCAGCAGGGCATGCCGATGCAGCAGGGCATGCCGATGCAGCAGGGCATGCCGATGCAGCAGGGCATGATGGCACCGCAGGGCATGCAGCAGGGCATGGCCCCCATGCAGCAGGGCATGTCGCAGCAGGGCATGCCGATGCAGCAGGGCATGATGCAGCCGCAGGGCGGCATGATGCAGCCACCGCCGCAGGCCGCACCGTTTGGTGCGCCTCCGCCGCCGTCGGTCCCGCAGCGCACGGACACGATGCAGCTCCAGGCTCCGCCGCCCATGGCCGAGCCCAAGAAGAAGTCGCGCGGCGGGCTCGTGGCGTTCCTCTCGCTCGCGATGCTCGGCGTGCTCGGCGCGGGCGGCTTCGCCGCGTACTGGTTCCTCCTGCGGGGGCCGGGCGTGGGAACGATCGAGGTGCGCGCGGTGCCGACCGAGGCGGCCACGGCGCAGGTGACGCTCGATGGTCAGTCTCGTGGCAGCGCACCGATCCGGATCGAGGGGATCGTCGCGGGTGATCACGTGCTCACGCTCTCGCATCCTGGGTTCCAGGACGTGACGCGGCCCGTGAACGTGACGGAGAACGGTACGGTCGCGCTCGACATCGCGCTCACGCCGCTCGCGGCGGTGGCCGCGGTGCCCGTGGTGCCTCCGGCGACCACTGCGGCGCCGCCCGTCGCGGCGATCGCGACCGTCACACCGGGTGCGACGACCGATCCTGCGGCCGTGCCCCCTGCGACGGCCGATCCTGCGGCCGTGCCCCCTGCGACGGCCGATCCTGCGGCCGTGCCCCCTGCGACGGCCGATCCTGCGGCCGTGCCTCCTGCGACGGCGCCTCCTCCCGCGACCACGACGGCGCCTCCTCCCGCGACGACGGCGCCTCCTCCCGCGACGACGACGGCGCCTCCTCCCGCGACGACGACGGCGCCTCCTCCTGCGACGACGACCGCTCCTCCTGCGACGACGACGCGCACCACCTCGACGACGCGCGAGACCAGTTCGTCGCGCGAGACCACGGCCTCGCGCGAGTCGAGCACGCCGTCGCGCGAGACGACCTCTTCGCGCACGAGCCCCTCACGCGAGAGCACGAGCGCAAGCTCTGGCTCGTCGCCACGCCGGGGCTCCGAGACGGCCGAGGCCTCGCCGCAGCGCACCCGGCCCACACGTGAGTCCACCCCGAGCAGCGGGGGCACGACCGCGCCTTCGCGCGGCACTGGCGGTGGCGGCGGTGGCGCGGCAGGACAGGGCACGCTGCAGATCCAGACCCTGCCGTGGGCTCGCGTGTTCATCGACGGACGCGACACGGGCCGCAACACGCCGGTGCGCGAGCTGCGCGTGCCTGCGGGCAGCCATCGCATCGGCCTCCGCACGGCCGATGGGCGCATGACGGAGCTGACCGTGCAGGTGCCCGCCAACGAGACGGTGCGCATCGTCCGACAGCTGTGAGGACGATGATGCCCGCGCCTCTTCCGGGGCGCGTCTTCCGGGGGTGAGGGCAACGCGCCGTTGCGTGAGAGAGGCCTCGCCACGACCGTGGCGGGGCCTCACTGTCACGCGTCATGGAACCGCGAGACTCGCTGACGCTGAAGACCTTCCCGATCGGTCCTTCCACCTCGGTCGCGCCGTGGCCGGCGATCGATCCCTTCCTCTTCTGCGTGCACCACGCCGATGCCTACCCGAAGGGCAACGACGCGATGGGCCCCGCGGCCTCGCTCGCGGGCCGCCACCTCGGCCAGGACTTCGAGGGACGCGACGGCTGGCGCATGTACCACGGCGAGGAGATCCCCGGATTTCCGCAGCATCCGCATCGCGGCTTCGAGACCGTGACGATCGCGCGCAAGGGCTTCATCGATCACTCCGACTCGCTCGGTGCCGCCGCGCGCTTCGGCAAGGGCGATGCGCAGTGGCTCACTGCGGGCGCGGGCATCGTCCACTCCGAGATGTTCCCGCTCCTCGCGAAGGACGCGCCGAACCCGGCCGAGCTCTTCCAGCTGTGGCTCAACCTCCCGCGCGCCTCGAAGATGGCCAAGCCGTACTTCTCGATGTTCTGGGCCGACACGATCCCGCGGCACACGCACCTCGACGCGCAAGGACATTCGAGCGAGGTGACGATCGTGGCCGGGCGCTTCGGCGAGATCGTGCCGCCCGCGCCGCCGCCGGACTCGTGGGCCGCGCGTCCCGAGGCGAACGTGGCGATCTGGACGGTGCGCATGGACGCGGGCGCGACGCTCGCGCTCCCCGCGAGCGAGGGCGAGGAGACGCTGCGCACGCTCTACCTGTTCCGCGGTCCGTCGCTGACGCTCTCGGAGACCGACGGAGCACGCACGAGCGCGTTGCCCTCGCGGCACGGCGCGGTGGTGATGGCCGATCACACGCTCGTGCTCGAGGCAGGCGCCGAGGAGACGGAGGTGCTCGTGCTCCAGGGTCGTCCGATCGGCGAGCCCGTGGTCGCGCACGGACCCTTCGTGATGAACACGCGCGAGGAGATCCAGCGCACCTTCCAGGACTATCAGCGCACGCGCTTTGGTGGCTGGCCGTGGAAGGACGATGGGCCCGTGCACGGCCGCGACGAAGGACGCTTCGCGCGACACCCCGATGGGCGCGTGGAGAAGCGACCCGCGTGAGGATCGCGATCGGCCTATAGTCGGCCGGTGCGGCTGGGCATCGATCTCGGAACCACAAGGACGGTCATCGCGCGCGTCGACGGCGGGCGATATCCGATCGTCTCGATCGACACCGGCCTGGGCAGCGCCGAGTGGGTGCCCGGCGCATGCGCGGAGCGCGCCGATGGAACGCGCGTGCACGGCTGGGAGGCGCTCGCGGCCGACGACGCGCCCGCGCTCCTTCGCTCGGTGAAGCGTGCGATCTCGGGCCTACCCGCCGACGCGATCGTGGAGGCCCTGCCCTCGCGGCCCACGGCCGCGGCGCTCCTCGACGAGCACGTCGCGCACGTGCTCGCGTGCGTGCGGCGCGCGCTCTCGCTCGCGAACGACGCGCCGATCTCCGCGATGATCGCGGTGCCCGCGAACGCCACGAGCCGCCAGCGCTGGCTCACCCTCGAGGCCTTTCGTCGCGCGGGTGTGGAGGTGCTCGGCCTCGTCAACGAGCCGACGGCCGCGGGCATCGAGTACGCCCACCGGCACCTCGGCCTCGACAACAAGCGAAGCCCCAAGCGCTATCTCGTCGTCTACGACCTCGGCGGCGGCACCTTCGACACGTCGGCGATCTCGCTCAAGGGCCGCCTCTTCGAGCTGCTCGCGACCGAGGGCATCGCGCGCCTGGGGGGCGACGATCTCGACGAGGCGATCCTCGCGCTCGCGCTCGAACGTGCGGGCCTCGACGTGCGCTCGTTCGACGCGGCCACGCACGCGCGCCTCGCCGACGCCGCGCGTGCCGCGAAGGAGGCGCTCGGCCCTCACTCGAAGAACGCCATGATCGATCTCGCGATGGCGCTGCCAGACGCCGCGCCCATCGTGGTGCCTGCGGCCGACGTGCTCCGGGCATGCGAGCCGCTCGTCGACCGCACGCTCGCGATGATCGACAGCCTCCTGGCGTCGCTGCCTGCGCACGGGATCGACCCCGAGGACGCGCGACAGCTCGGCGCCGTGTACGTGGTGGGCGGCGGCGCTGCCTTCGTGGGCGTGCTCAAGGCCCTGCGCGCCAAGCTCGGACGCAAGGTGGAGATCGCGCCCGTGCCCCACGCAGCGACGGCGATCGGTCTCGCGGTGGCCGCCGACGAGGACGCGGGCATCTTCGTGAAGGAGGCCGTGACGCGGCACTTCGGCGTGTGGCGCGAGGCGCAGGGCGGCCGCGAGAAGATCTTCGATCCGATCTTCGACAAGGGCGCGGCGAACGTTCCGGTCGAAGACACGAGCGCCGACTCGAGCGGCCCGATCGTGGCCGAGCGACGCTACCGACCACGCCATACCGTGGGTCATCTCCGCTTCCTCGAGTGCGCGCGGCGCGACGTCGACGGCGGTCCCGCGGGAGAGATCACGCCGTGGCGCGAGATCCTCTTTCCGTACGACCCCGCGCTGAAGGACGAAGGCGATCTCCGAGACCGCACGCCCCAGCCGCTGCTCGGGCGCGAGGAGATCCGCGAGCAGTACCGCTATGGCGCCGACGGCTCGATCTCGGTGCGCATCGACAACCTCACGAGCGGCTACGGCCGCACCTTCGAGCTCGGCCGCATCGAGTGAGCCCGGATCCGTCGCCGCGTCAGTAGTTGTGCACGACGACGCCCTCGGCCACGAACGTGTGAGGCGCGTCGACCGAGAGATCGAAGACGGTGGTGCTCCCGGCCCGTGCGATCGCGACGATCTCGATCGGGTGGCCCTCGACGTCGAGCAGGCGATCGCCCACCACGAAGCTCTCTGCGACCCGGAACATCGAGGTCTCGGCGTCGAGGAGCGGGTGCTCGTCGGTCACGCGGAGCACGTGCCCGCTCGCGAGCGTGATCGCGCGGATCGCCCTGTTTCCTCGAGGAATGAGCGCATGGACGCGCACCTCACGCACCTCGCCCGTGCGCGGATCGCGGCTCGTGACGTGATCGCGCGCGGTGAGCGTCTCGATCGCCACGAGCCCGCGCGCGGTCGTGATCTCGGTGCCCCGCGCGAAGCACGCCGGCCCCGTCCTGGTCCAGCGGCCCTCGGCGCCCGGCAGCGACGTGAGCGAGCCATCGGCAGCGCGCACGCACGCGAGCACGTCGTACGCGCTGTCGCACCGCACCGACGCGGGGGTGGGGCGCGGGACCTCCACGTCGTCGTCGCGCGCGGGCACTGCGTACCACTCGTCCATCTCGTCGTCCCAGCCCGGCACGCGCGCCGAGAGCACACGCGCACCGTCGGGCCCTGGCGGGATCACGTCGAGGAGCGTGCGTGGCAGCTCGAGGCCGAGGTGCGCGTCGCACGAGAGCGCGCGGCGCGCCCCGCCCCGCCCACGGTGCGGCGCGTAGACGATCGCGAGCGCGCGCGCGGTCTCGGGCAAGGACTCGACCACGAGCTCGCTCGAGAGGGAGCAGTCCCAGCTCGGCTCGGGCATCGCGCGGATCGGCTCGCCCGTCCACGATACGGGCACGAGCGAGGGCGGCTCCGGCTCGTCCTCGACGCCCACGTCGTGCACGAGGAGGCCATCGACGAAGTACGCATCGGGGAAGCTCACGTCGAGCATGCGGTGGACGGGCCACGGATGCGGCTCGGCCGCGCTCGCCGCGTGATCGATCGTGCTCACCTCCTGCACGCGACGCGCGTGCACCTCGCCGCGATCGAGCACGAGCACGGCCTCGCCGATCGCGATCGTGGAGGCCGGCACGTAGCCGCGCTGGCTCGTGGCGACGCGCGTGTCGGCGGGCACCGAGATCGCGCGAGCGCCGTCGAGCTCGAGCGTGGTCTCGCGGTTGCTCTCGGCGTCGTGCTCGCTCGGGATCGACACCGCGCGGAGCACGCGCGCCTCGACGAACGAGGGCGTTCGTGGGCCCGGCGTGGTCCATGGCGGGCTCGTGCGGAAGAAGAAGCCCGTGACCACGTGCCCCACGATGAGGTCCGAGGGGCTCGCGGGGCCCGACGGCGTCTCGATCCGACCGACGAAGCGGTTCTCCTCCGCGTCACGTGTGCGGACGGGCTGGGCCGAGGGGGGGCGGGTCGTCGCGAGGCGACCGAGCTCGTCGCGCAGACAGACCGTCACGGTGTAGGTGCCTCCACAGCGCACCTCGGGCGCCCCGAGCGAGAGCGGCAGCGAGAGCTCGCTCGGCACCGAGGCCGCGCGGCGGAAGAGCTCCGCGTCGAGCTCGCGCACGATCGTGCCTTCACAGTCGGTGTCGACGAGCCCGCGCTCGGGGGCCGCGCTCACCTCGTCGAGCACGAGCGCCACGGAGGTGACGTCGTCGTCGAGCTCGCTGAGCGACAGACGGACATCGAGACCACAGCCGTTGCCGTGAATCTCGAGCCACGGGACGTCCTCGCGTGGCTCGGGTGGGCCCGCATCGGAGGTGGACGCGTCGGGGCTGGACGCGTCGTGCGTGGGCTCGAGCGGCAGCGCCGCATCCGTCTCGCCCACGAGCGGAGGAAGGGCCGGGCCGGGAGTCTCGTCGGAGCGCACGAGCCACGCGAGCAGCGCGATCGCCGCCATCGCGAAAGCGACCGCGGCGAAGCGCCACGGCAGCGACGCGGGCTCGCGCTCGCTCTGGGTCGCTGTGATCAGCGCGTGGCGCGTGTCGCTGCGGACGGCGTCCGGCAGGGGCGGTGGCGTGAGCTCGTCTCGCGCCTCGAGCAGCGCGCGGAGCGACGGCGGAGTGTCGGCCTCGTCGGCGAGCCGGCGCGGATCGGCGGGTTCGTCGTCGTGCATCATGGCGAGCTCCGTGGCGCGTCGTCGCGCGACTCCTCGACGAGGCTGGAGAGGGCGCGCTGTAGCTCCTTGCGCGCGGCGAAGAGGCGTGAGTGCACGGTGCCCACGGGCACGCCCGTGAGGCGCGCGATCTCCTGACCACCGAGGGCCTCGAGCTCGAACATCACGAACACGGCGCGCTTGTCGGGATCGAGCTCGGCGAGCGCGGCCTCGATGCGTCGCTGTGCGCGGGCCCGCGTGAGCGCCTGCTCCGGATCGTGCTCGTCGCGCGCGGAGGCCTCGGTCTCGGTGCCCAGGAGCTCGAGCCTGCGGAACGCGCGTCGCCGGTAGTTCGCGGCGAGCCCCGCGGCGATCCCCCAGAGCAGAGGCTCGATCGGCGCATCACGCCGCACCTCGTCGAAGCGGCGATGGAGCACGAGGAAGACCTCGTGCAAGAGATCGGGCACGTCCGCGCTCCGCACCCCGAGCCGGTGCAGGTGCTTCCACACGAGCTCGGCGTGCGCGTCGTAGAGCGCGCCGAGCTCGGGGTGCGTTCGCGAAGGGGCCACGACCCACTCTTGTCGCGAGGCGGCTTCTTCTTCACGGTGACGGTCGGAATTCGACCGTTCGCCCCCCCGACGCGACGAATCGGCCCGAATTGGGCGGAATTCGCGTGATCGCGGGCATGTCCGGTGGAGGGCGGAGCGTCTGCTCGGGGATGACGATCGCCCCGCGCACCCTGGAGCGGCTCGGCCTCGCGCTCGCGGCGCTGACGCTCGCGTGGATCGGCTCGGGCACGCTGGCCGCGCTCGCGCTCACGAGGCGCTGGAGCGCCCCGAGCGAAGAGCCGCTGCCGAGCGACTTCACGTCCGTGAGGCTCGTCGCGAGCGATGGCGTGGAGACCGGCGCGTTCCTCGGCGACGTCCCGGCGCCGCGCACGGCGGTCGTGCTCGTGCACGGAAACGGCAGCAACCGGAGCGCGCTCCTCGAGGCGGCGCGCTCGCTCCGCGCGCGGGGTCACACGGTGCTGCCGATCACCGTGCGCGCGCACGGCGACTCGCAAGGCACGCGCAACGACCTCGGCTGGAGCGCGCGTCGCGACGTCGCGGCGGCCGTGCGCTTGCTCGAGCGTCACCTCGACGAGACGCAGCACGCGGGCACGCCGATCGTGGTGCTCGGGATCTCGCTCGGCGCTGCGGCCTCGGTGTTCGCGGCGGCGGAGCTCGGGGATCGGGTGTCGGGCTACGTGCTCGTGGGGCCGTACGCCACGCTCGATCTCGCCGTCGCGCGACGTACCGAGCACTTCCTTCCGCCGATCGCGAGCGAGCTCGCGTATGGCGCGCTGTGGGTCGGAGGGCGGCTCGTCCTGCCCGAGCTCGATCGCATCGCGCCGTGCGACGCGGCGCGTGCGATGCCGCGCGACGTGCCCGTGCTGGTGATCGCCGGCGCGCTCGACGATCGCGCACCTCCCTCGGACGCGGCGTGCATCACCGAGACGCTCGAGGCCGCGGAGGTCGTGGTGATCGACGAGCTCGATCACGAAGAGGTGAGCGCGATCGTGCCCACGGAGGCGGGCCTGCGCGTGATCGCGCCGTTCCTCGACCGCCTCTCCGATTGACGTTCCGGGCGCCATTCGGGGCGCGCTCGGGGGCACGACCGCGCCGAGGGCGCGGACTCGGGGCGTTCGGGCTACTGTCCGCGCCGTGCGGCCCTATCCCTGGCAGAGCCTGCCTCGCATCACGCGGAGCGACGCGCAGCTCGCCGCGCGCATGGCCGATCGCATCGAGGCGCTCGCGCTCGAGGGCCCGCTCGCCGCGCTCGCCTCGTTGCTCGAGGTGGAGCTGCGGATCGCGCCTGGCCCCGTCGGCAGCTCGAGCGACGACGCGCTCGTGCGCACCCTCGCGCCCGTCCTCGTCGCGATCGCGATCGAGCTCGATGGCCAGCGGCTCGCGCTCGAGCTCGAGCCCGTCACGAGCCTCGCGGTGATCGATCGCGTGCTCGGTGGCGAGGGCGTCTCGGCGCCGGGGCCCAGCCTGCTCTCGCCCGTGGAGCAAGGTGTGCTCGCATTCGTCGCGGCGCGCGCGTGCGAGGGCACGGGCGCCGTCGTGATCGACGTGCTCACCACGCGCGAGGGCCTCTGCGCGTGGCTCGGTGAGGGTCCGATCGCCTGGTGGTCGCTGGGCGTCGTGCTGGGCGCGCGCTCGTCGGGGGCGCGGATCTGGATGCCCGCGCGCTCGCTCCGTGTCGCGCCGAGCACCTCGCGCATGCCCGAGGCGCTCGGTCAGGCGCTCGTGACGCTCCGGGCCGAGGTCGGTCGCGCGACGCTGGCGCCGAGCGAGCTCGCGAGCTCGGCCGTGGGCGATGTGCTCCTGCCCGACACCCTCTGCGCAGAGCGCGTGGGGGGCGAGCCGCGCTGGTCGGAGGCGCGCCTCGTCGGGCCCCGCGGCGCCGTGGTCGTGTCGCTCGAGCGAAGCGACGGAGACTGGCGCGTCCGTGAGATCGTGCGCGCGCACGCCGTTCGATTGGCGATGATCGTGGAGGACGCGATGAGCGAGTCAGAGACCCATTCCGTGCGAACCGACGAGCTCTCGGAGGTGGCCGAGGTGCCCGTGGAGATCGCGATCGAGCTCGGTCGCGTCGAGCTCCGCGTGCGCGAGCTCGCCGCGCTCGTGCCGGGCCGCGTGCTCTCGGCGCGCATCCCCGTGGGTCGAGAGGTGGAGCTGCGCGCCGGCGATCGCGTGCTCGCCACGGGCGAGCTCGTCGACATCGAGGGCGAGCTCGGCATCCGCATCACGCGTCGCGGTTGATCCTCACCCGGCCGCGAGCGAGAGCCCTCGCGCCGCGAGCTCGCGCTCGATCGCCGCGCGCAGGCCAGGCTCGGCGTCGGTCTCGAGCACGATCCCGCGCGCGCCCTCCACGAGCCGCACGTCGACCTCCTGCGCGCCGAGCGAGAGCCGCAGCTCCACGAGGGCGCCCTCGCGCGCCCGACCCACGCGGAGTCGGGTGACGAGTTGCTCGGCGAGGCGAGCCAGCTCGGGCCGTGCCCTCGGCACGGTCTGCTCGGGCGGCGGCAGGAGGATCGCGGGGCTCGGCCGGAACGGCTGGAGCTCCAGTCCCTCGCGGGGATCATGCTCGATCCCCTCCACACCTCGACGCCGGGATCGGGCGCGCTCCCGACGCTCGGCTCCCTCGCCCTCGAGCGCTTGTTGGCCGAGACCTCGCGGCGGGCGTGGACGCTCGTCTCGACACGCGAGATGCTTGTTTTGAGGCTCCTCGAGCGCCGGATCGCGCGTGACCCGCGTGGTGCGTGGGTCGATGGGCGCCTCGGCGCGTTGGCGGTGCAGGGCCGCAAGAAAGGGCGCGCGGAGCGCCGGCGCCTTGGGGATCGCAGCCGAGCCTTGGGTCGATCCGGACGCCATCGGCGGGCGAACGCAGGGGAGGGTCGTCATGGCGCCCAGCATCGGACCCTGGCGCCGCTGGTTGCGGATGGCGCGAGGATTCGGTTGGCCAACCGGCAGGGTGATGTATCCTCGCGGCGTGGCGGACCCCTACATCGGGCGCGACATCGCCAACCAGTTCAAGATCCTCGAGAAGATCGGCTCGGGGGGCATGGGCGCGGTCTACAAGGCCGAGCAGCCCGAGATGCGTCGTTTCGTCGCGGTGAAGATCCTCCACCCGCGCTACCTCTCGCGCCCCGATCTCGTCTCGCGCTTCCGCCGCGAGGCGCGTGCGATGAGCCACCTCTCGCACCCGAACACCGCCCGCGTGTTCCTCTACGGTCAGCTCGACGACGGCGCCTGCTACTTCGTGATGGAGTACCTCGCGGGCAAGAACCTCGCGCAGACCGTTCGCGCCGAGGGACCCATGGAGGTCGGGCGCGCGGTCGACATCATGGTGCAGGTCTGCGGTGCGCTCGAAGAGGCGCACAAGCAGGGCATCGTCCACCGCGATCTCAAGCCGGAGAACATCTTCCTCACCACGCAGGGCGGCATCTCGGACTATCCCAAGGTGCTCGACTTCGGCCTCGCGAAGGTGACCGAGCGCGAGATGCGGCCGGGCTCGCTGATCCTCACGCAGGAGGGCATGGTCTTCGGCACGCCGGAGTTCATGAGCCCCGAGCAGGCGCGCGGCGAGAAGCTCGACGGCCGCTCCGACATCTACTCGCTCGGCGTCATCATGTACGAGCTCCTCACTGGCAAGCTGCCGTTCGATGCGAACCAGCCGATGGAGTTCATCCAGAAGCACATCAAGGAGCCGCCGCTCCCGCTCACCAAGCGCGCGCCGAACCGCGACTGGCCGCCGGGCCTGTGGGAGGCGCTCGAGCGCTCCCTCGCGAAGAAGCCGGAGCAGCGCTACGCGACCGCCAACGAGTTCGCGGCCGCGCTCAAGAACGTGATCTCGCCGACGTCGCAGCCCCCGGCACCGTCGCTTCCGCCCGCGGCAACGCCCATCGCGGCGACCGTCGCCTCCCTCGCGCCGCAGGGCATGCAGGCCAACGCCTACCAGCCGTCGGCCGCGCCGCCGGTCGCGGCGGTGGCGTCGAACGCGACCGGACCGCAGGCAGCTCCGAGCGCGATGCACCCCGAGACACCGCCCGTCGTCCCGGGCCTCGCCAGCACGCCGAAGGTCGCCTGGCTCGTGCTCGGTCTCGGCGCGCTCCTGGCGCTGCTCGGCACCGCCGCGCTCGTGATCGCGATCCTCCTCCACTGACGCGCTCGAGGGCTTTGCCCGCAGGCCCCCCCAAGCCTCGCGGTCAAACGAGGTCAAAGCTCGGCGCGTGCGCGGGCAGCCCCGTTGACCCGCCCATGTCAGCGGCTACCCTCCGACGCCCATGGCAGAGGCCTCCCTACCGAACGTGCTCGCTCAGCGCTTCCAGGTGAGCGATCGAATCGCGTCTGGACAGGCGGGGCCGACCTATCGCGTGACCGAGCTCGCGACGCAGCGACGAGGCGCGCTCAAGGTCATCGAGGCCGCGCGCGCGTGGACCGCCGCGGAGCGAGGCCGCCTCGGCCGCGAGCTCGAGAAGCTCGCGACGCTCAAGCATCCGTACCTCGCGGAGGTCTACGCCACGGGCATCGCCGATGATCTCCCGTGGGTCTTCCGTGCGGAGATCGAGGGCGAGTCGCTGCGCGCGAAGATCGAGGCGTCGCGCGCGAGCGGGCAGCCCTACGCGCAGGCGCTCCACGTCATCGCGCAGCTCTCGGCGGCGCTCGACGAGGTGCATCGCGCGGGCCTGCTCCAGCGCGATCTCTCTCCGGAGCACGTGCTCGTACGGCCCGATGGCAGCGTGAGCCTGATCGACACCGGCGTCGCGATGCGCATCGCTTCGGCCTCGGTCTTCGAGATCGCGGGCAAGCCCGCTTATGTCTCGCCCGAGCACGCCACAGGCAAGCTCGTGAGCTTCCGGAGCGATCTGTACGCGCTCGGCTGCATGCTCTTCGAGATGCTCACCGGCGCACCCCCCTTCGTGGGCACGCCGGATCAGGTGCTCGAGGCGCATCGACAGAAGCCCGCGCCGGCGCTCGAGGGGCAGCCCCAGCCCGTCACCGCGCTCGTCGCGCAGTTGCTCCAGAAAGATCCGCGGGATCGTCCGTTCTCCGCGCAGCAGGTGCGCCGCACGCTCGAGCCGCTGACCGGCGCGCTGCCGGTGCCGCAGTCCAAGCCGCAGGGCGGCGGCACGCTGCTCGGCCTCGCCGCCGTGAGCGCACCGCAGCAGCCGCCCCGCGCCGATGCCACGGAGCAGCTCTCGGCCCTCGACCTCGCGAAGGTCGCCCTGGCGCCTGCACCTCCGCCCCCCAAGCCCGCGCCGCGCGCGGACGGCACCGAGCAGCTCTCGGCGCTCGACCTCGCGCGGGCCGAGACCCTCATCGCCTCGAACGCCAGCACCTCGAACGCCAGCACCGACGGTTCCTCCATGACGCAGAACCAGACCCGCCAGTCCGTTCCTCCGCCGGTGCCAGGCCAGGCCAAGCGCTCGGTGCCACCGCCCCCGCCGCCCCGCGCGAGCATGCCGGGTGGCACCGCGACGTCGGGCTCCGGCCAGATGGCGGCGCAGGGCGTGCTCCCGCCGCAGGGCGCGCAGGTCCCGCCGCCCCCGCCCCCCGCAGCGCCTGTGAAGTCGCCGTCGTCGGCCGAGCTCGACTACGACGACTTCGCGGAGACCAAGGCCGTGTCGCGCGACATGGTGAACGAGCTCCGCGCGCTCGGCGGTCTCGAGTCGATCGATCCGGCCACCGCCCAGGCTGCGCAAGCTCCCGCTGCCGCACAGCAAGGCTTCGGAGCGCCGCAACAAGGCTTCGGAGCGCCGCAACAAGGCTTCGGAGCGCCGCAACAGAACCAACAGGGCTTCGGCGCGGCTCCCGCGCAAGGTGGCTTCGGCGCGCCCGCTGCGCAGGCTGCGCCGGGTGGCTTCGGTGCGCCCGCACAGGGCGGCTTCGGCGCGCCCGGACAGGCTGCGCAAGGTGGCTTCGGCGCGCCCGCTGCGCAGGCTGCGCAAGGTGGCTTCGGCGCGCCCGGACAGGCTGCGCAAGGTGGCTTCGGCGCGCCCGCACAGGGCGGCTTCGGCGC
>JAIBCE010000624.1 GCA_019694315.1 Sandaracinaceae bacterium | reverse complement strand
GGCATCGGCCGCGGAGGGGAGCCGAAGTACGGCAGATACAAGCGACGCTTCGCCCGCGTCATGGCCACGTAGTAGAGGCGCTCGTCCTCCTCGCGCGCCTCGCGCTCGAGCGCGCGCGCCAGCGGGCCGCCGACGCCGTCGAGGTCCACCGAGATCTCCGTCTCGGCGAGGCCATCGTCGGCCACGGCCCACGCCACGCGACGCGCGCGGCCGCCTTCGGCGCGCTCGTGCACCACCCGCGGAGCCAGGCGCCGCTTGGGCGGCTTGCCCAGCCCACCGAGCACGAAGACCACCTCCGCCTCGAGCCCCTTGGACTTGTGCATCGTGAGGATCTGGACGGCGTCGCGCTCGCTCTCGAGCTTCTGCACGTCCTCGTCGTCTCCCGAGGCGCCTGCCTCGGCGCGCTCGATGCGACGCGAGAGCTCGAGCGCGAGCTCGCCCACGTGGAGGCGTCGCTCGATTGCGAGCGCGAGCAGGAGCTCGAGCAGGTGTCGGTAGTTCACGAGCGCTCGCTCGCCCTGATGCAAGTAGAGCTCGCGCCGGGAGAGCCCCGAGCCCTCGAGCATCGCGGTGAAGAGCGCGGCGATGCGGCCCTCCGCGGCGAGGCCGGCCCAGCGCGTGAGCCGGCGCGAGAGCGGATGACCCGAGTCGATGGCGTGCGCCGCAGGCAGCTCACGGAGCGGTACGCCGAAGAAGGGCCCGAGCAGCGCGCGCGTGGTGAGGTTGCGGTCGTGCCGATCGGCCAGGGCGCGGAGCACCTCGAGCACCTCGCGCGCCTCGCGCGTCCGAAAGAGCCCGTCCTGCTTGAAGAACGCGTGTGGCACGCCCTGGCGACGAAAGGCCTCGGCCACCTCCAGCCCCTCGCTCGCGCTCCGGGTGAGCACGAAGATCTCCGACAAGCGCACCGGACGTGGCGCGGCCTCCGCGTCGTCGACCAGGCCGAGCCCACCGGCCACGAGCGCCCTGCACTCCTTGGCGATCGCGTCGGCCAGCGCGCGACGGATGAGCGGAAGCCGCAGCTCGGGTGCGCCGACCAGGTGCTGCACCACGATCGCCGGCGCCTCCGAGCCGTCCTCGCCGACCGCGCGCCGTCCAGGCAGGCCTGCGCGCAGCGGGTGCTCGTAGCCGGCCAGGCCGCGCGCCAGCGAGGGCTCGTCGGGCCGCCCCGCGACGCCGCGCTCCAGGCCCTCGAGCATCGCCGCGCTCGAGCGGTAGCTCTCCATCAGCGCGGCCCGCCGCGCCCCGCGCGCCTCGAGATCGCGGCAGGCGTCCTCGAAGGTGTGCACGTCCGCCGAGCGGAAGCCGTAGATGGCCTGCTTGACGTCGCCGATGACCACGAGCGTGCGTCCGGCCTCGTCTGGGCCCGCCTCCTCGTCGGGCTCGACGAAGAGCCGACGGAAGATTTCCCACTGCACCTCGTCGGTGTCCTGGAACTCGTCGACCAGCGCATGTCGATGACGCGCGCGGAGCGCTCGTCGCACCGCGGGATCGCGCACCACGGCGTCCCTCAGCGCCGTGAGCATGTCGTCGAAGTCGAGGCTGGCGGCATCCCGCTTCTCGCGCGCCCAGAGCTCCCTCACCTGCGGCAGCACCGTGGCCACGAGGTAGGGCACCGGCGAGCCGAGCGAGCGATGGAGCACGCGCAGGGTGGCCTCGAGCGTCACCTCCCGTCCCGGCGCGGACGTGGCGCCGAGGGCGGCGAGGTGCCTGGCGCAGAGGGCGACGTTCGTCTCGAGACCGCGCGGATCGGTCGAGGAGCTCGCCCACGCGAGCGCGGGGCCCCACGCGAGCGTGTCGGCCACGTCGCGGCCCTCGGCGAGAGCGAGCTCGAGCGCCTCGCGGTGCGGCCCGAGCGCGTTGGCGAGCTCGATCAGCGCGTCGCGCACGCGGGCACGCGCGGTGAGCGAGGGGATCTCGGACAGGAGCTCTGCCCAGCGCGGGGCGAGCGCGGCATCGGCGACGAGCTCGTGCGTGGTCGGCATCGCGAGGAGCGCGCGCGCCGCCTCCACCGCCTCGAACGGTGGCCGCACCTCGCCGGGCTCGAGCATCCACGTGTGGAGCAGCGCCTCGAGTCGCCCCACGGCGCCGTCGCCGCGGGCCGCCATCGCAGTGAGGGCCGAGCGCAGCGCGGCCTGCCCTGGGCGCAGCGCTGCGCCGCCCGCGAGCCCCGTCCGCACGAGCTGCCGCCAGGCATGCCCGAAGCTCTCGCGGCCATCGGTGCGCTGGAACGCGAACGGCCGCCCGCTCGCGAACGCGTGCTCGGCGAGGGCGCGCTGACAGAACGCGTGGATCGTCGAGATCGGTGCGCGATCGAAGCCCGCGACCGCGGCCCCGAGGCGTGCGGCGAGGCGCGACGACGCGCCCGTCGCGAGCACGGCCGCCCGCGACGCGACGAGCCGCGCGCGGACCCGCTGTCGCATCTCGCGCGTCGCCTTGTTGGTGAAGGTGACGACCAGGATCTCCTCGATCGGCGCGCCCCGCGCGACGAGCTCCAGCACGAGGTGCTCGAGCGTGTACGTCTTGCCGCTGCCGGCCGACGCCTCGATGATCGCGTGGGCGCCGAG
>JAIBCE010000230.1 GCA_019694315.1 Sandaracinaceae bacterium | reverse complement strand
GCGATCGCGGCTCGCGAGCGCGGTGGCCATCACCCGCACCGCCTGGAGCGCCGCGGCGGCCGACGAGAGCGCGAGCGTCGCCAGGGTCCAGCTCGCGCCGCTCGACACGAGCGAGCCCGACTGCGCCATGACGAGCTCCGTGCCCACGCCGAGGCCGTCGGTCTGCGCGGCGATCACGAACGTCACGAGGCCGAGCGCCTGCAGCGCGACGACGAGCCCACCGAGCCGCGGAAACGCGAGCTCCTCGGCAGAGGCGATCTTCGGGAGCGCGAGGTTGCCGAGCACCGACGGAATGGCGGGCACCAGCACGAGGAGCGTCATGACCACGCCGTGACCGCGCAGCGCTGCGAGGTGCTCGTGCGCACCGCTCACGAAGAGCACGAGCGCGTAGAAGGTCCCCACCGCGAGGGCGGCGAGGACGAGCACGAGGTGCGCGAGGCCGACGCGCCGCGAGCGGCTGGCGAGGAGTCGATCGAGGGGAGACATGCGCGCGTCATCCCACCCGCGAGGGGCACGCTCCATGAGGTAGATCGTCGCAGCACCGGTCGCGTGAGCGAACGCTGGGTTGCCGTGCGCGCATGCACGACAACGGTGAGCCCGCGCACGCGGCGGCGTAGTCTCTGCCGCCATGAAGACACGCGCCGCCGTCGCCTACGAAGCCGGAAAGCCCCTCGTCGTCGAGACCGTCGATCTCGAAGGGCCCAAGCAAGGAGAGGTCCTCGTCGAGCTCAAGGCCACGGGCCTCTGCCACACGGATGAATTCACGCGCTCGGGCGCCGACCCCGAGGGCCTCTTCCCCGCGATCTTCGGCCACGAGGGTGCAGGCATCGTGCGCGAGGTCGGCGCGGGCGTGACCAGCGTGGTCCCCGGCGATCACGTGGTGCTCCTCTACACACCCGAGTGTCGGCAGTGCAAGAGCTGCCTCTCGCGCAAGACGAACCTCTGCACCGCCATCCGCGCCACGCAGGGCAAGGGCCTCATGCCCGACGGAACGAGCCGCTTCTCGATCGGCGGAAAGCCCATCCACCACTACATGGGCTGCTCGACCTTCTCGAATTTCACGGTGCTCCCGGAGATCGCCGTGGCCAAGGTCCGCAAGGACGCGCCCTTCGACAAGATCTGCTACGTCGGCTGCGGCGTGACCACGGGCGTCGGCGCGGTGCTCTTCACCGCCAAGGTCGAGGCCGGCGCGAATTGCGTGGTCTTCGGCCTCGGTGGCATCGGCCTCAACGTGATCCAGGGCCTCAAGATGGTCGGGGCGAACCAGATCGTGGGCATCGACATCAACCCCGATCGAGAGGCGCTCGGCCGCGCGCTCGGCATGACGCACTTCGTGAACCCCAACGACGTGAAGGGCGATCTCGTCGCGCACCTCGTCGAGCTCACGGGCGGCGGCGCGGACTACAGCTTCGAGTGCGTGGGCAGCACCAAGCTCATGCGTCAGGCGCTCGAGTGCTGTCACCGCGGCTGGGGCGTGAGCGTGATCATCGGTGTGGCGGGCGCGGGCCAGGAGATCAGCACGCGACCCTTCCAGCTCGTCACGGGCCGCGTGTGGAAGGGCAGCGCCTTCGGCGGCGCGCGCGGCCGCACCGACGTGCCGAAGATCGTCGACTGGTACATGGACAAGCGCATCGAGATCGACTCGCTCATCACGCACAAGCTGCCGCTCGAGCGCATCAACGAGGGCTTCGATCTCATGCACGCGGGCACCTCGATCCGCACCGTCGTCGAGTACCCGTGAGCGCGCTCGTCACGCGGTCCGAGCACGCCTGCTTCGGCGGGCGGCAGGGCTTCTACGAGCGCACGAGCGAGGCCTGCGCGGGGCCGATGCGCTTCTCGGTGTTCCTTCCGCCACGCGCGCTCGCGTCGGCGGGGCGCGTGGGCGAGCGCGTGCCCGCGCTCTACTACCTGGCGGGGCTCACCTGCACCGAGGAGCACCTGCCCACCAAGGGCGGCGCCGCGAAGCTCGCGGCCGAGCTCGGCCTCGCGCTCGTCTCGTGCGACACGAGCCCTCGGAGCACGCGCTATCCGGGCGACGACGCGAGCTGGGACTTCGGCGTCGGCGCCGGGTTCTACCTCGACGCGACCATGGCGCCGTGGTCGGCGAGCTATCGCATGGAGACGCACGTCACGAAGGAGCTCGTGTCGTGGGTGGAGGAGGCCTTCCCGATCGCGCGCGATCGCCGCGGCATCTTCGGACACTCCATGGGCGGACACGGCGCGCTCACGCTCGCCTTGCGGCACCCCCAGCTCTACACGAGCGCCAGCGCGCTCGCGCCCATCGTGGCGCCGAGCGAGGTGCCCTGGGGTCAGAAGGCCTTCGCAGGCTACCTCGGCGAGGATCGCGCGCGCTGGGCCGAGCACGACACGTGCGCGCTCGTGCGCTCGCGACCGCGCACCGACCTCGAGCTCCTCGTCGATCAGGGCACGAGCGACAAATTCCTCGAGCGCGAGCTCCGGCCCGAGCTGCTCGAGGCCGCGTGCGCCGCGAGCGGCCAGCGCCTGCGTCTGCGCCGTCACGAGGGCTACGACCACAGCTACTACTTCATCGCCACGGTGATGGACGATCACCTCCGTCACCACGCGGAGGCGCTCCTGACCCGCCCGTAGGACGCTCTCTCAGGGACCGAGAGACTATCGAGATCCCGCCGAGCGTAGCGCGAGGCGCCAAGCGGGGCTGGGGCCCCGCGCGGGAGCATTCGCGTCAGCGAATGGAGCGGGGGGGCCCCGCCTCGCGGGCAGGGGGCGCAGGCCCCTCCGGCGAGCTCAGCGCCGCGTCAGCGCCGTGTCCACGCACTCGAGCAGAGCCTGCGGTGTGAACGGCTTCATCACGAACGCCGCGACGCCGCTGAGGCCGAGGCCGGTCGCGTCGTGCTCCGAGTAGCCGCTGGCGAGCACGACGCGCACGTCGGGATCGATCTCCTTGAGCCGCTGGAGCGTCTCGTCGCCCGACATGCGCGGCATCATGAAGTCGAGGACCACGACGTCGATCTCTCCGTGCTGGCGCCCGAAGATCTCGAGCGCCTCCACACCGTCGCTCGCCTCGATGATGCGGAATCCGTTGCGCTCGAGCATGCGTCGCATCACGCGTCGCACCGCGATCTCGTCGTCACGACGAGGATCGTGCGCGAGGCGCTCGGCTGGCTCGGCGCCTTCGGAGCGGGCGCGACCGGCTCCACGACGACGTCGTCGGCCACGCGCGGCAGGAGCACGCGGAAGGTGCTCCCCACCCCCTCCTCGCTCTGCACGTCGATCGCGCCCCCATGCGCGCGCAGGATGCCCAGCACGCCCGAGAGGCCCAGGCCGCGCCCGGTGAACTTCGTGGTGAAGAACGGCTCGAAGATCCGCGCGCGCGTCTCGGCCGACATGCCGGCGCCCGTGTCCTCGACCTCGATCGAGACGAAGCGTCCCGGCTCGCGGAGCTCGCCCAGGGTGAAGCGCGAGAGCTCCTCGCGCGCGAGGCTCACCCCGTGCGTGCGCAGCGTGATGGTGCCCGTGCTCGCGCCGATCGCGTCGGCCGCGTTCGTCACGAGGTTCATCACCACCTGACGCAGCTGCGTGAGATCACCCTCGATGACGAGCGCCTCCTCGGCGAGCTCGTAGCGAAGCGTCACCTGCTTCGAGATGCTCGCGGACACCAGGCGCGCCATGCCCTCCACCAGCTCGTTCACGCGGCCCTTGGTGAGGACGAATTGCCCCTTGCCCGCATACGCGAGGAGCTGCCTCGTCAGCTCCGATGCTCGCACCGCGGCGGTCTCGATGTCGCGCAACGCAAGCGTCAGCGCGTCCTGCCCCGCGGCCTCGAGCAGCGCGAGGCTCGCGTTGCCCAGGATGCCCACGAGCAGATTGTTGAAGTCGTGCGCGATCCCGCCGGCGAGCACGCCGAGGCTCTCGAGCCGCTGCGCCTGCTGGAGCGCCGCGTCGATCCGGCGGGTCTCCGTCACGTCCGACACGATCGTGAGCGCGCCGCTCCGGATTCCCGCGTCGCGGAAGCGGATGGTCGTCTCGAAGCCCCACACCTCGCGGCCGTCGCGCCGGCGGTAGCGCAAGGTCTCGCTGCGCGCGGGCGTGCCGCTCACGATCGAGCGATAGCGTGCCTCGCGTGCCTCGCGATCGTCCTCGAACCACAGCTTGATGCCCGTGTCGCCGAGCAGCTCCTCCGGTCGGTAGCCGAGGAAGGCCTCGACGGCGGGGTTCGCGAACACGATGCGTCCGGCGGAGTCCGTGAGGACCACGCTCTCCGTCATGGCCGTCACGATCTCGCGGTAGCGCGCCGCGAGCCGTCCCGACATGAGCGCCGCCGAGGCCACGTCCGCCATGCCCTCGAGGTATCGGAGCTCCTCGTCATCGAGGGTTCGCCGCTCCATGGAGCCCGTCATCAAGATGCCCGCCGTCGCGCCATCGAGCACGAGCCGCGCATGAGCAAGCGAGCGCAGTCCGATCTCGTGGAGGTACGCGCCCCCCGGCAGATCCTCGACGCGCTGGATCTCCGGGAACTGCGCCACTGTTCCGTGCCGCGCGAAGAAGCGCTCGCGCGCCTCGGGATCCGCCGGCTTGGGCGCATAGCCTGGCGGCGCGCCGTGCACGTACGCGCTCGAGGTGAGGCCGGTGGCTTGATCGATCACGCGGATCGTCACCATCGGGACGCCGAGCGCGTGGGAGGTCTCCTCGCAGAGGATGCGCAGCGACTCTTCAGGGCCCCGCGCACGCGCGAGCCGCTTGGCCATGACGCCCTGCACCTCGGCGCGGCGCGCGCGGTGCGCGGCCTTCTCGCGCAGGCGCTCCCTCTCGGTCACGTCGAGGACCGTGCCGCTGAACACGAGCGGGCGCCCCTCCGCGTCGAACGTGCAGGAGCCTCGCGACGAGACCCAGCGGAGCTCGTCGGCCCGGTGCACGCGGACGGTCACGTCGTACGGCTCACGTGTCGACGGAGAGAGAGCCCGTTCGATGACGCGCTCGACATGGGCGCGATCCTCGACATGCAGGCTCCCGAGGAAGCGCCGGAAGCTGGGGCGTACGTCGGGACCGAGGCCGAAGATCGCTCGCGTCCGTTCGTCCCAGAACGTCTCGTTGGTCGCGAGCGACCACGTCCACACGCCGATCTCGCGACTGTCGAGCGCCGCGCGCAGGCGTGCCTCGGAGAGGCGCAGTCGCTCGAGCTCGTCGTTCGGATCTGTCACTCGGAACCCACCACCGGAGCGCCTCGACCATGCCGGATCCCTGCCGGCCTCGTCCACCCACGCCACACCACGTTGTGGCGCTCGACGCAGTCGTCGTAGGCTCGCGGCGCGCGCCCCTCGCGTGTGCCCCGGGAGGATCTCGTGAACGAACGACCGCGTCGTGTCTCGCTCCGCCACTCGCTCGTCGCTCTGACCGTCATGCTCGTCTGCGCCTCGTTCGCGGGCTGCAGCGGATGCAGCTGTGGCGACAACACGAACCTCGGCGCCGACGCAGGCCGTGACGCGGGCATGCAGCAGCAGCCCCAGCCCTGATCACGACTTCTTCGCGCCCTTCTTCTTCTTCGGCGTATCCCCGTCCGCGGGGGCCTCCGGGGCCTCCTCGTCGGACGCAGCCTTCTTCGGCTTCTTCGCGGGCGCCTCGGCCTTGGCGGGGCTCGCCGTATCCACGTCGACGGCCGTTGCAGGCTGGGTGTCCCCTGCGGAGACGCCCGCGCCGACGCGTCCGCTCGCGATCTCGCCCCATCCCTTCTTGATGTTCTCCGCGAGCCAGCGCTCGACCTGCACACGCGCTTCGTCGAGCGTCGCCGCGGTGCGCAGCGAGCTCTGGAGCGGCTCCTTGCGACCTGCGGCGAAGTCGCTGAAGAAGACGGCGAACGGAGGGTGCGTGCCCTCGGCCTCCTTGTTGGTCTTCACCACGAGGTACTTGCGCACCGCGACCTGTCCCTTGGTCTCCTTGGTGAACACGCCGCGCATCGCCACCTCGGCCGCGGCGCGCGCGCCCGCCTTGACGGGGTCGACGCCCACCTCCTCGAGGTAGCTCGTGATCTGCGTCATCCCCGCGTCGGTGGAATTCGCCTTCTTGTCGGTGCGCTCGCGGAGGATCACCGGATGGAGCGGCACCGCGGTGCGCAGCTCGGACACCGCCTCGTAGCGCGCGTCGGCCTCGCCCGCGGCGTAGCGCAGCGACATGCGACGGATGGGTGCGTCCCACGCGTCGGTCACGAGCAGATCGCTCACGCGCATCTCGATCACGATCTCGGGGCGCACGAAGCGACAGAGCGTGCCCTCGCGGTTGGCGAGGCGGAACGCGCTCTTGACCTCGATCGCCGAGAGGCGCTGGTGCCAGCGCGCGCGATCGTCCTCGGAGAGGCCCGTGCCGATCGAGCCGACGAGCTGGATCGTTCCGTCGTCGCGGAAGAGGCCCACCTGGAGCTCGCGCACCTGACGCACGTCGCCCGTGACGCGCTCACCGAAGGCCACGACGACCACGTCCACCGTCGTGGTGGGCTTGATCTTGTAGGTGAGGCCGCGCTGGCTGCGCACGACCACGCCCTCGAATTTGTTGCCGAGGACCCACTCGCGATAGCGCGCCGCGACGAGCTTGGGATCGCCGCGCTCGGTGAGCACCACGCGCACCTTGCTGTCCTTGGGCAGCGTGCCGAGGGAGCTCTCGAGCCACGCGTGGCGCTGCTCGTAGGGCGTGCCGAGGCGATCCTGACCGCCCTCCTCCACGAGATCGAACGCGTGGAACGAGAGGGCATGCTCGCCCTTGGCGTCCGAGAGCGTCGCGCCGGTGTGGAAGCTGCGCGGGCGCTCGGCGCCGCTCACCGAGGCCACGAGCTCGCCCGCCACGATGAAGTCGGGGAGCTTCGCGACGTGCTCCTTCACGCCTGCGAGCGGCGCGACGCCGTGGAGCACGCGACCGTTGTACGCGCAGAGCGCGACGTCGCCGTCTTTCTTCACGAGGAACCAGAGCTCGCCGTCGAGCTTGGGCGAGAGCAAGAGCTCCTCGCTCGGCAGGAGCTGCTCGATCACGTCGGGCTCGACCACGCGATAGCGCTTGGCGACCTGGCGCTTGTAGCGCGCGAGCTTCTCGAGCAGCACCTCGTCCGAGAGCGCGCCGACGGCCGCGCGAAGACCTCCGCCCCACGGCTCGGCGGCCGCGGTCCAACCCGGGATGCCGGCGCTCACGCTGCACCTCCGTCCGTCGCCGCCTTGGGCACCGCCACGCGCTTGAGCTCGAGGTTCGAGAGGTGGAGCACGAGCCGATACGCCTCGCCGTCCACGCGACCCTCGAGGAAGCCGCGGAACGGAGAGCCGTTGGTCTGGAAGATGAGCGGCGCTTGTCCCTTGGGCCCCGCGCCGACGAGCAGCATCTTCTTCTCGTCGTGGAGCGACTTCGCCATCTCGTAGAGGAAGTCGAAGGTGAGGCCGTTGACGTGCCGCAGCTGCACCTTGCGCACGAACACGAAGCGGCGGACCACGTCCGTCGCGGGCATGAGGCGGCCGGTCCAGAGGATGGGCGGCAGCTCCTCGCCCACCGTGGCCTCGACGTCGACGAAGTCGCCGCGGCTCTTCTCGCTGCCATCGGGCGCCGTGACGACCTGGAGCACGCGGGCGGCGTAGAGGACCTGACCGCCAGGCCCCACGTGCACGCGCGTCGCGTGACCGAGGCGTCGGCCGACCTGCTCGATCTCCACCTCGGGATCGCCCTCGATCAGGGCCTTCGAGAGCGCCTCGGGGCTCCCGTGCTTGGCGAGCAGCGCCTCGTACGAGCAGCGGTCGGTGGTCTTGATGAGACGCTCGAGGTGGATGGGCGCGCCGCCGCTCTTGCTCACCCAGCGCACGGGCTCGGCGCGCTTGGAGGAGTCGAGCTGGATCTGCGCGTCACGCTTCTTGGCATCGGCGATCGTGATCAAACGGGGCATCGAGTCACCTGCGACAGGCCAGAGGTTCGCTCAGCGGGAGCCGTGGGCGCCACGCGCTACATCATCGAGAAGTCGAGATCCGCGTCGAGCTCGTCCTCTTGCTCGGCGGTCTCGGGCTCGGGCAGCGCCTCGCGGCGCACGAAGTCGAAGCCCGTCGGTCGACCGACGAGCGCGAAGACACCCTCGTCGTTCTTCAGGAGGAAGACCGCGTCGGGCGTGAGCCCGTCGCGGTAGAGGAACGGCGCCTCGAGGATCTTGCCCGCGCCGAGGGCTGCGAGGAGCGCCGGGCCGATGGTGTCGATCTCGAGCTGGTAGACGACGCTCGTCGTGCAGTCGAGCATGCGATCGACCGACGCCTCCACGAGCTCCTGCGCGACGCCGAGCGTCGAGGGCTTGGTCTCGAGCGGATGCCCCTCGAGGTCGACCGCGCGTCGCTCCTCTTGCTCGTAGGCCGTCCACTTGTCGTCGACGTTGACGTGCGCCGTGCCGCCCGAGAGCACCAGCGCCGAGCCATCGGCGGTGAGCCACGCGCTCGAGCACGTGCGCCCCTGCTCGTCGACGACGATGCGATCCTTCTTGCCGTAGAGCTTCTCGCGCTCGACCTTGCTGAACGGCAGCGCGCTCTCCTCGCCACCCCAGCGGACCACGATGTTCTTGGCCATGCGGGCCCGACTCTACCCCGAGTCGTGGCGCAACCTCATCTCCGTGGGGAGGTCCTCGAAGCAGGCAGCGCAGCGTTGGCCGCCGCACCGACGACACGCGCTGCGGGCGTCGTGCTCCATCGTTCCCGAGGCACGGACGCTCGACGATGCAGAAGCGCGCGTCGACCGCGAACGGGTCGACGCGCGCTCTTCAGGCAGGCCGAGACGATCAGAACGAGAGACGGCCTCCGGCGAGGATCTGGTAGCGGTTCAGGTCACCGTCCCGGATCAGGAAGTCGACACCCACGGGGCGCAGCCACACGGCGCCGAGGCCGTCGGCGAACGAGAGCGTGATCTCGGCGCCCACGCCCAGATCGAAGGCGCCGAGCGTGCTGTCGTTGCCGAAGCCGGTGTGCACGAGAAGCATGCCCGCGCCGAGGCCGAGGTGCGCGCTCGCGAGGAGCTCGAGATCCTCCGCGCCCCAGAGCTGCGCCTCGAAGCCCACGCGCGCCTGCGCCTCGAGGATCACGAGCCCGTCGCTGATGCCCTGACCGAGCATCACGCCGAGGAAGAGGCCGGGGTGCGCGTCGATCGAGAGCACCGAGTAGCTGAGCGACTCCTCGATCTGGACCTGCACGTTGCCGCCCTGGAGCGGGATCGCCGGGCCCGCGCCGGCGGCGATGCGCAGCGGGCGGTCTCGCGCATCGGCGTGCGCGTGACCGACGTGGGCAGCGAGCGAGAGCGCGGTGAGAGCGACGACGAGGGCGAGGCGAGCACGCATGGGGATTCTCCTGCTGGAAACGAGTGGACGGTGGAGGGCGAGGGAACGGCGCAGAGCGACTCGGAGCGGGCTCAACTCACGCGCTCACGCGCTGGTGGAGCAGCCCGCGAGCGGATCGCAGGACGACTCACACGTCGCCGCGCCGCTGCACTCGAGCTGGCAGTTGCTGGTGCAGCTGCGGATCACGCAGGTGCTCGCGCCGGGGCTGCAGTGCAGGTTGCAGTTGTTGCCGGGGCAGTCGAGCTCGCAGCGCTCGCCCATGCACTCGAGGTTGCAACCGCCGGCGGGGCAGCTCTGGACGCAGTCGCCGGATCGACAGGTGCAGTTGCCCCCGGAGCAGTCGAAATTCGAGGCGCATCCGCCGAGCAGCGAGAGCGCGGCGAGCAGCGTGGCAGTGACGAGAGCGAGGGTGGACGAAGCGCGGGGCATGGGACCTCCTGGGGTGGTTGGTCGCTCCTACGCAGGCCGCGTGCCGACGCATCGACGCGCGCCGATCGGCCCAATTCGTGGGGAAATTTGCGACAAGCCACCGTGTCCGAGCGCCGCCCGACGGTCGGAGCCGCGCCGCCCGACCGTCGGCCCGACGGTTCGCGCGGAGGAGTCGTCAGCGCATGCCGAGCTCGCGCATCCGCAGCGTCAGGCCGCGCGGGGAGACCCGCAGCTCCTCGGCGGCGCGCGTCGAGTCGCCCTCGTGCGTCTCGAGCGCGACGCGGATCTCCGGCTCGCTCAGGTCGCGTGCCTTCCGTACGCGCTCGCTCCGCTCGATGCGATCGTAGAGCGCGGGGCGTGACACGCCGAGCGCGCGGGCGACGGGGCCGAGACGAAAGCCGTGCTCCTCGAGGGCGCGCACGAGCTCGTCCTCGCCGAGGTCCGACGCGCGGCGGGCCTCACCAGGCTCGGGAGCGCGATGCGCGCCGCTCGCGCTGGGCGCGCGCACCGAGGGAGGCTGCGTCGACGAGGGCGCGCCGGCGCTGGCCGCGATCGAAGGCGTGGCCGAGCCGCCGCTCGCGTGTGGAGAGAAGCCAGGGAGCGAGGACGCGATCGGCTCGAGGCCGACGCGAGGCTGCGCGCGGAAGCGGATGGCGATCTCGCGCGCGACGTTGCGGAGCTGGCGCACGTTGCCGGGCCAGCCATAGCGCGCGAGCTCGGCGACCACCGAGGCCGAGAGCCACGGGTGCTCGTCGCTGCCCGGCCACACCTGCACGCCCACCGCGCCGAGCTCCTCCGCGAGGAAGCGATGGAGCAACCGGCCCAGATCGTCGCGTCGCCGGCGCAGCGGAGGCAGGTCGATGCGAAAGCCCGAGAGGCGATGGAGGAGCGCGCTCTTGAACGCGCCGCTCGCGAGCTCGCTCTCCACGTCGGCATCCGTCGCGGCGATCACGCGTACCGACACGGGGCGCGGACGCGGCGCGCCGAGCGGCGAGATCTCGCCCGTCTCGAGGGCGCGCAGGAGCATCACCTGCACGTCGGCGGGCGCGTCCCCGATCTCGTCGAGGAAGAGCGTCCCACCGTCGGCACGCTCGAACGCGCCGATGTGATCGCGATGCGCGCCGGTGAAGGCGCCGCGCGCGTGACCGAAGAGCTCGCTCAGCGCGAGGGCCGCGGGCAGCGCGGCCACGTTCACGGCCACGAACGGACGATCGGGCCCGCCGAGCGCGGCGAGCGCGCGGGCCACGAGCTCCTTGCCGGTGCCGCTCTCGCCGCGCACGAGCACGTTGGCACCGAGCGGCGCCACGGCCTGGATGCTCGCGCGCACCTCGTCGAGCGCCTGCGCATCGCCCACGATCGCGAGATCGTCGGGCCGCGGGAGGGTGAGCGGCACGCGCCGATGGACGAGCACGGCGACGCGATCCGCGAGCTCCAGCACGAGGCCCTCGTCGAGCACGCTCGACGCGAGCGCGAGCGCGCCCCGGAGCGGCTGACCCTCGACGCGAACCACCATGCCGTCGGGCGCGTTGCGGAGGTGCAGCGTCTCGCCGACCAGCGCGATCGTGAGGGGCTTGCGGCTGACGAAGGCATCGGCGAGCGGCAGCTCGCGGCCGGTACGCGACACGAAGCTCGGCGCCTTCCGCGTGAGCTCGAGGAGGCCGGCCGCGCTGGTGCGCACGTCGCCGACGCGATCGATCTGCGGATGCGCGAGGATCGTGACCGCGAGCTGCTCCGCGACGCTCGAGGCACGAGCGTCCTCGCGCGGTGCGCGGCGTGTGGTCTCGTCGCTCACGTCGAGCTCACGTCAGAAGGTCCCCTGACACGCGAGACCCGAGAGCCCGAGCCCGCACGAGAGTGACGTGCGCGATCCCGGGTCCTCGTCGCCCGATGGGATCACGGCGATCAGCACCGCGGCCGTGCCGGCGATCGCCGCGAGCGCGAACCCACCGATCGCGAGTCCCGTGCCGAGATCGTACTCGCTGCGGATCGCGTCGCAGCCTGGGATCACGTCGGGCACGAGCCCGAAGCACGCGCCCTCCATCGCGCTCCGACGATCGGACATCAGCACGACACCTCCGATGCCCGCGCCGAGGCCCGCCGCCGCGACCACGCCGGCCACGACCACCCACGGCGTGCGATCCATCGCCTGCGAAGGCGTGCGCTCCGCCTCGGAGCGCGTCGCGATGGGGGCCGTGTCCGGCCTTGCGCGCGTGGGGCTCTCCGCGCTCGGCGAGTCCTCGACGGGCTCGATCGCTTGCTCCTGCGCGACCGGCTCGACCTCCACGGGCTCGACCACGGGCTCGGCGGTTGCCGGGATGGGCGACAGCTGCACCACGATGCGCTGCGCCACGCCGGCCTCGAGCGTGACCTGCTGCACGCGATCGAGGTGACCGGGCGCGCGGAGGGTCAGCTCGATCTCGCCGCCGGCCGCGAGGCGGTGGTGGAGGATCGGCGTCTGGCCGATCTCGCGGCCGTTCACGAGCACGGTCGCCTCGGGCTGCGACGCCACCGCCAGCGTCACGACCTGTCGCTCGAGCGACCGACGGTTGCTCTCGATCCGCGCGCGATCGGCCTCCGGCAGCGTGTCGAGCGGGTGCGCCGCGAGGAACGCATCGAGGCTCCGCACAGCGTCGAGCGCGCGCCCGAGGCGCGCGAGCGCGAGCGCGCGTCGCTCGAGCGCGAGGTCCGCGCCCGCAGCGCAGGCCCGATCGTACGAGGCGAGCGCCTCTGCGAACACGCTCTGCGCACCCGCGCTGCGCCCGCGCTATGCGAGCTGCTGCGCGCGCGCCACGGCCGCGTCGCCGGCCTCGATCGCCGTCGCGGCCGCCGCAGGGTCGACGCCACGGCACTCGGGCACCGTTTCCTGCGCAACCAGCGCGGTCGGCGCGGCGAGCCACAGTGCACCGACGAGCGCGCACGCGACACACGTGCGGCTCGAGAGACGCTTCGGTCGAGGGGCGACGAGCTCCGAGCTGGCCTCGAGATGGATCGAGCGCATCGGGTGGATGCTACTCGCTCAGGGCACGGTGGGCTCGGGCTCGAGCCAGAGCCCGGTCGGACCGTGAGGGCGCCCACTCCGCCTGCGGGCGCTCGCGTCGGGGACCTCGAGCGCCGCATCGACACCTGCGTCCTCTTCGCGCGCGGCATCCGCGCCTGCGTCGAAGCCCGAGGCCTCGCCCGCATCCACGGCACCGACTGGCGCCCCCGCGCCGAGGTGCGCCCCGAGGATCGCCACCGTCGTGACGCCGGCGATCGCGACGATCGCCAACACCGCGATGCCGAGGACGACGAGCGGGGAGCGCACGGGCAAGCGCACGGAGCTCGTCTCACCGCCACCGAGGGCCTCGGCCCCCAGAGGGGCCGCCTG
>JAIBCE010000229.1 GCA_019694315.1 Sandaracinaceae bacterium | reverse complement strand
CTCGAGGTGGGTCTGGCGCTCTCGCGCCTGCGCGAGCCGGCGGCGGCGCTGCCGTGGCTCGAGAAGGCCGCGGCGCGAGGCCAGGCCGCGCCGCTCGCTGCGCTCGCCCGGCATGCGCTCGCCGAGCGCGCGGTCGAGAAGGCCGAGGACGACGCGCGCATGGCGGTGGCCCGCGGCGGTGGGGCGCAGGCCCTGGCGCTCCTCGCGGACGTGCTGGTCTTCGAGGCCGATGGTGCCGGGCCCGTGGAGCCGGCGCTGCGCGCCAAGAGAGAGGCCGAGGCCTCGGAGGCTCTGCTCACCGCGGCGAGCGCCACGGGCGATCCCGAGATCTTCGCGCGCGCGGCGCGCTTCGAGCCGCTCGTCGAGCCGCGCGAGATCGATCGCGTGGCCGACGCGGCCGATCGTGCGGTGCCGGGCCTTGCCAGCACGCGCGCGCTGCGCGCCTGGTCGCTCCTCATCCGCGGTCAGCACGAGGCCGCGCGCTCGCTCTTGCCCGAGCCGCTGAGCGAGCCGCGCGCGCTCCTCGCGGCCGCGCGCCTCGCGCTCCTCGACAAGACGCCGGGCGTCACGCTCGCGCTGCTCGATCGCGCCGAGGCCGACGGCGCAGGGCTCTCGCGTCGCGGCGATGCGTCGCTCGCGAGCGAGCTACGACGCGACGCCCTGCGCGCGCTCTGGCGCGGCCACGATGGCGAGGTCGATCTCGCGGCCGCGATCGACGGAGTCGTGGCCTTCGCCCACGAGCGCGGGCTGGCGGAGGGCGAGCGACGGGGCCTCGCGCTACGGGACGAGCTCGATCGGCCGCTCCTCCTCGCGATCCTGGGCGAATTCAACGCGGGCAAGAGCACGCTCGTGAACGCGTTCCTCGGCGCCGACGTCGCGCCCACGGGCATCCTGCCCACCACCGCGACGCTCAACGTGCTGCGCGGCGGAGCCGAGCGCCTGGTGCGCGTCGTGCGCAAAGACGGCACCACGCGCGAGGGCGAGCACGGCGCGCTCCGCGGCCTCCTCTCGGAGGCCGAGGCCGAGGGCGCGATCGTCGATCGCGTGGAGATCACGCTGCCTTCCGAGCTGCTCGAGCGCGTGTGGATCCTCGACACGCCTGGCTCGAACGCGCCCAACCCCGAGCACGAGGCGCTCGCGCAGGAGGCGCTGCGGCGCGCGGACGTGGCGCTCTGGGTCTTCGACGCAGGGCAGGCGGGCAAGGCGACCGAGGGCAAGATCCTCGCGGGCATCCGCGCGAGCCGACGCGAGGTGATCGCGGCGCTCAACAAGGTCGATCGCCTCAAGCCCGAAGAGCTCGCGCGGGTGATGAAGACGCTCGTCGAGGCGATGCCCGAGCTCGGCGGCGAGCCGGTGCCCCTCTCGGCGCGCGCGGCCCTCAAGGCGCGTCTCGCAGGCGACGACGACGCGCACCGCGCGAGCGGCTTTCCGACGCTGATCGAGCGCCTCGAGCGCGACGTCTTCGCGCGTGCGCGGCCGCTCAAGCGCCGCGCCTGCGCGGGTCGGCTCTTCGCGCTCCTCGACGACGCCCTCGCGACGGAGCCGGCGGCGCTCGCGGTGCATCGACGGGCCTCGGACGATGCGCGCGCCGCGGCCAAGGCCGTGCGCGACGTGAGCGGTCGGCTCACCGCCGAGCTCGATCGCGCGATCGACGAGGTCGACTCGGGGCAGAGCACCGCGATCGTCGAGGCCGCGCGCGAGGTGCTCTCGTTCGTGCGGCCGCGGAGCGGACGCTTCGGCACGCACGACGCCGATCCGGAGGATCGCGCGTTCCTCACCGAGCTCCTCGTGGGCCGCTTCGAGCAGCTGAGCGATCGCGTGGCGACGCGGCTCTCGTCGGCGCTCACGGAGCGCGTGCTGGCGGCGACCACCTCGGCGGCCTCGCCCGCGTGGAGCGCGCTCGTGCGCTCGCGGGTGGACGCCGCGATCGCGGCGCCGTTCGCCCACTTCGCGGGCTATCAGTCGGGGCTCCTCGAGGCGGGCGCGGTGAAGCGCTTCTTCGACGACGTGCTCCCGACGCTCACCCTGTCGGAGGCGCCCGTGGCCGACGCGCTGGCGAGCCTGCGAGCCTCGTCCCGCGACGTCCTACGTCCGCAGATCGAGACGAGCGTGGAGGCCCTCCTCGAGGCGCTCGGCGCCGAGCTCGAGGGGCGCGCTCTGATCGCGGGCCGCGAGGAATCGGCGCTGCGATCGCGGACCTACGACCCGCTGCGGGCGCTCCGTGACGTGCTGTCGGAGCTCGTGACGTGAGCGACGACGAGATCGTCGTCGCCCTCGCCGTTAGTGATTCCTTCGCTCGCGCGCGCGGGGTATCCTGATCACCGTTGGTGCTGGCACCCTAGGTGCATAGAACGCTGGTGTCGGCGTCCCGAGAGCTCGATGGAGATCAAACAACAGCTCAGACAATCCCAGCAGCTCGTGATGACGCCGCAGCTCCAGCAGGCGATCAAGCTGCTGCAGATGTCGCGGTTGGAGCTCGTGGACATGGTCCGCGAGGAGCTGATGGAGAACCCGGTCCTCGAGGACCAGGCCGAGATCGGCGAGGTCAGCCCCCGCGTGGCCGAGGTCACGCCGCCCGCCCAGCAGGAGGCGCGATCGATCGAGCAGCAGGTCGCGCTCGACGACCGCGCCAGCGAGAAGTCGGTCGCCGGCGAGGAGAAGAAGGTCGAGGAGATCGACTGGGAGCGCTACCTCGAGAACCACGCGATGCAGGCGCCGCTGCCGTCATCGGGCCGCATGTCCGACGAGGACCTGCCCGGCGTCGAGGCCACGCTCAGCAAGCGCGAGGATCTCGCCGAGCACATCGCCTGGCAGGTGCGCCTGTCGGACCTCACGGAGAACGAGCTCGCGTTCGCGGCGCTCGTGGTCGGCAACCTCGACGAGAACGGCTACCTCAAGCTCGAGGACACGCCGCTCGAAGAGGTGGTCCCCAAGCTCGCCGCCGAGGCGGAGATGGACCCGGAGGACGCCGAGGAGGTCCTCAAGATCATCCAGCGCATGGATCCGGTGGGCGTCGCGTCCCGCGATCTGCGGGAGTGCCTGATGATCCAGGCCGACGTCCAGGGCCTCGATCCGCTGGTCCTCAGCGTGCTCGACAAGCACCTGCCGAACCTCGAGAAGAAGAATTACGCGGCCATCGCGCGCGACCTGAAGGTCGACGTCGAGGAGATCTACGACGTCGCCCAGGCGATCGCCGAGCTCGAGCCGCGACCGGGCCGTGACTACGTGAGCGAGGAGCCTCGCTACATCGTGCCCGATGTCTACGTGAGCAAGGTGGGCGACAGCTACGTGGTGAGCGCGAACGACGACGGCATGCCGCGCCTCAAGATCAGCGGCTTCTACCGCGCCGCCATGGCCGGCGACCCCAAGGCCAAGGAGTACATCCAGACCAAGCTGCGCTCGGCGCAGTGGCTCATCCGCTCGATCGACCAGCGCCGAAAGACGATCGTGCGCGTGACCGAGTGCATCGTCGACAAGCAGAAGGACTTCTTCGACTTCGGCATCGAGCACCTCAAGCCGATGATCCTCCGTGACGTGGCCGAGGCCGTGGGGATGCACGAGAGCACCATCTCGCGCGTGACCTCCAACAAGTACGTGGCCACGCCGCGCGGCGTGCTCGAGCTCAAGTTCTTCTTCAATTCCGCGATCCGCCGGGAGTCCCAGGAGGACATCGCGTCGGAGAGCGTCAAGCAGGCCATCAAGAAGATCATTGCAGAGGAGGACACGAGGAACCCCCACAGCGACCAGAAGATCGTCGAGATCCTGGCCCAAGGCGACATCATCATCGCGCGCAGGACTGTGGCGAAATACCGCGAGATGCTCGGCATCTTGAGCTCTGCGCAGCGCAAGAAGTATTTCTGAATGTCTTTCGAGCGCGGCCCGAGGAAGGGCGCGCGCGGCTGGAGCGTCTGGCCCATGCAGCCGGGTCCCGCTCCCAGCACGTGAGGAGGTAGCGATGGAGGTCTCGTTCACGTTCCGCAACGTCGAGTCGTCGGAGGCCATGAAGAACTACGCGAAGGAGAAGCTCACGCGTCTCCAGAAGTACGTTCGGAGCCCCCTTCACGCCGACGTCATCTTCTCGCACGAGCGACACCTGCACCGGGTGGAGATCTCGGTGGGAGGCGACGGTCACCGTTTCACGGGCACGCACGAGTCGGGCGACATGTACGCGTCGATCGATCTGGTGTTCGACAAGATCGATCGTCAGCTGCGGGATGCGAAGGACTCGGCGACCGATCGTCGCAAGGGCTCGGGCGGCGTCGCCCAGATGAGCGGCAAGCACAGCGGCGGCAACGAGTTCTGAGCTGACTCCGGTCGATGCGACTGCAGGAGATCCTCGTCGTCGATCGGATCGACGCCGACTTCACCGCCACGAGCAAGTCTGCCGCGATCGCTGCCCTCGCACAGCTCTTGTGCGAGGGCGCGACCGAGGCGGGGGCGCACGCGTCCATCGACGACGTGCGACGCGTGCTGGAGGCGCGCGAGGCGCTGCAGAGCACGGGCGTCGGCAGCGGCGTCGCGATTCCGCACGGCCGCATCGGCGGCCTCGACCGCTTCGTCGGAGCGCTCGCGATCCACCACGACGGCGTGGAGTTCGAGTCGATCGACGGTCGTCCCGTGTCGATCCTCTTCGCCGTGATCGGGCCCGAGCGCGCGGCAGGTGAGCACCTCAAGTGTCTGGCGCGGATCGGGCGTCTCTTGCGAGACGACGGAGTGCGCGAGCGGCTCCAGCGCGCGACGAGCCCCGAGGACGCGCTCTCGATCGTGCGCGAGGTGGATGGGTGAAGCGCGCGTCCGCGATCGTCTTCGTGCTGATCTCCGCGTGCGGAGGGGAGCCGGGGCGATCGCAGGGCACGCAGAGCACTCCGTCGTCGAGCGCGAGCGAGCGGAGCGCCGAAGCGACGAGCCCTGGAACGAGCGGCCCCGAAGCGAGCGGCCCCCAAGCGAGCGGGCCCGAAGCGAGCGGGCCCGAAGCGAGCGGCTCCGAACCGGCCGAGCCGGGCGGGGCCGAAGCGAGCCCATCGCCGACCAGCTCCCCGCCGACGGCGGCGCCGCGCGCGACCGAGCCTCCCGCGCCGAGCCGGGTGAGCTGCGCGAGCACGGCGCCCGCGCGCCAGGTGCCGCTCCATCGTCCTGGGGCCGTGGTGGAGGTCGACGGGCGCACCTTTCTCTATGCGTGGCACAGGGAGGCCCTCGAGGATCCGCCCGCCGTGGTCGTCTCGCTCGACGCGTCGGGCGAGCTCGTGGAGACGACGCTCGCTGCTGGCTATCCGGACCCCACCGCGATCGCTGCGCAGCCGGATGGCCTGCTCGTGGTCTGGAGCCCGCAGGGCGCGGCGCCTCGCATGCAGTCGCTCGAGATCCGAGCCGACGGTGTCGTCGCGGCGCGGGCCCCTCGCGAGATCGAGGGGCTCGATCAGGGCTGGCCAGGCCCGCTCGCGGCGAGCGCCTCGCACGCGCTCTTGCTCGGGCGGGTCCGAGGGCCGAGCGGCTCGGGCGATCCCACCGGCTTCTTCGTGATCGATCTCGCCAGCGCACACGTGGTCCGGCGAGAGCTCTCGACGCGGGTCGTCGATGTCGCGTGCTCGGGTGCCACCTGCGCCATCGCGCGCCTCGACGCGATGGGCCTCGAGGTGGCGCGCGTGGCGGCGGACGGCAGCGAGCACGACGTCGTGCGCTGGCCCGTGAACCGCGCCTGTCGTGAGCTCGAGCGGCTCGAGGCGGGAGGGCGCGTCGCGTGGATGGTCGAGGCGGCGCCCTCGGTGGGCGTGGTGGTGGGGCCCGACGGTCTCTCGAGCCTCGACGTGACGAGCCTCCCCTCGGAGGCCGAGTGTGGAGAGACGCTCTATCCCTTCGATCACACCTGGCCGGCGCTCAGCACGGCCTACCGAGGCGCGCGGCCGCTCTTCGCGTGGGATCCGTCGACGGACGTGGTGGGACCGCTCGGCGAGCTCGCGGCGGATGCGTGGGAGTCGCACACGAGCCGCGCGTTCGTCGATGGCTCGATCGAGATCGCGTACACGGCGAGCGCGGGCATGATGCACTCGCCCACCGACCGCGACGGAGTGCGCCGCTACTTCGAGGCGCACAGCTTCGAGGGCGGCGAGGTGATGCTCTGGCAGCGCGAGGGCGGAGCGTGGATCGCGCGGGATCGACGACCGCTCCCGGTGGCGAACGCGGAGGGCACGATGAGCCGCGGGTACACGCCGCAGATCCTCCGCCATGGAGCGCACGCGGCGGTGGCGCTGTTCTCGGAGGGCCTCGGCGATGCCGGGTGGATCCAGCCCTATCGCGAGCCCTGCGCGAGGCGCGCGACGGTCGGGCCGAGGTAGCGTCCGGGCACGTCGCGGTGGGCGCAGCGCGCAGGCGCGAGCACCACGCGGCCGGGCGCGACGTCGTCGAGGTCGGCGTCGCGGCTGACGAGCCGATCGCCCAGCCGCCGTCCGTAGTGAGCCTCGAGCTCACGGGCCCGGCGCGCAGGTGTCCCCGAGACGGTGTGGAACGCGACGAGGCTGCGCCTCGGGCTCGCAAGCGCCCACGCGGCGAAGGTGCCGACGCCCGAGTACATCGCGTCGAAGAGCACGACGGCCTCGAGCTGCGCGTCGAGGCCGCCGTGGCGGATCACGGCGATGGCGGCCTCGAAGCCCGCAGAGTGCGCCGTGAGGATCACGCTTCCGAGGCGCGGCGCGGGGGTGCCTCGCTCGCCGGCCACCCGCGCGAGGGCCTCGTCGAGGAGCCGTCGCGCGGACCCGCTGCGGGCCAGGCGCCCGGGGCTTCCGTCGCGCAGGTCGAACGCGAGCTGAGGCAAGACGAGCCACGTCGCGGTGCCGCTCGAGGCGTGCGCGGCGAGGAGATCCCAGCCCTCGCGGAGCGGCCCGCGCGGGCGACAGCGGGTGGGACCGCGCCCGGCGAGCACCTCGAGGCAGCCCTCGTAGCCGTGCAGGTGGAGCACCACGTCGGCGGTGGCCCCGAGCGTGGCGGGGCTCTGCACGAGGAGCTGCGGTGCGCCGTCGACGGGCGGGTAGGGCGCGTCGGTGAGGCCGTCGAGGCGCGTCGCGACGAACGGAGGGCTCTGCGCGCGGAGCCGCGGTGGGGAGGAAGTGAGGGGAAGGGCGAGCGCGGCGAGCGCTCCGAGCGCGGCGCGTCGCTTCACGCGCTCACGACGCGCAGGAGCCCTTCGAGCCGCTGGATCTGGAAGCGCTGCGGGGCGCTGAGCTCGTCGGCTCGCTGGGCGAGGCGCGCGAGGTAGCGCCGGATCGCGCCCACGTTCGTGTACTTGGTGCGACGGACGACCTCGTGGAGCTTCTCGACGTCGGGCGCGCTCATGAGGATGCCGCTCGCGGCGTGCACCTCGAAGATCCAGTCGAGCCAGGTGGGCTTCTTGGTGCCGTCGGCGAGGCGCAGCGCGAAGGCGGTGGCCTCTCCGAGGTGCGCGGTCGCGAGGGCCTCGCCTCGCTGGGCGCGCGCCAGCATGTCGACGAAGACGCGCGAGAGGACGCGCTCGGCCTCGTCGTAGCGACCGAGGGCCAGCGCCTTCTGCGCGATGCTGCCGAGGAGCGAGCCGACGGCGGTGGGCTCGTCGTCGAGGGCGCTGTTCGGTTGCAGGTTGAGCGTGCTCGTCTCGAGCGCGGAGCCTCCGACGAGCGTCTGGTGGTTGCGGTTGACCACGTGCGCGCCGCACTTGGGGCAGCGCTGCCCAATGGCAACGACGAGCGCGCCGCACGCGTCGCAGCGCACGGCCTGTTCGTCGCCCACCTCGACGACGACGAGGTCGTGCGCGCCCACGGTCACGCGATCGAGGTGCGCCAGGCGACGCGGCTGTTCGATGCGCTGTCCGTTCACGAGGACGCCGTTGCGAGAGCCCAGATCCTCGACGTAGAGGCCATCGGCGCGCGGCTCGATCGAGGCGTGTCGGCGCGAGACGAGCGCGTCGTCGAGGGCGAGGCTGCACGCCGAGCTGCGACCGATGACGAACGCTCCCGAGGGCGGCAGCTCGAGGTCGGAGCCTTGGTACCGGAGGCGGAAGCGCGGCACGTCGGCCCAAGGTTGCCACAACCGGGGCGTGGCTCCCACGTTGCAGTGCAGGGCACGTCGGAGCGCGCGGCGACGGGTGTGCGTGATCCCGCGGGGCGCTCTGCTACACACGGCCCCCATGTCCTCTCTGGGCGCGTCGATCGAGCTCGCATGGTGGTGGGTCGCAGTGCCTCTGGCGGCGCTGGCCGGCCTGGTGCTCTTGCTGCTGCTGCGGGTGCCCACGTTCACTCGGTTGCCCGAGGCGCTGCGCGCGATGCGTGAGCCTGGCGACGGGCCTGCGCCGGCGTCGTCGGTGTTCCTCGCGAGCGCGGCGTCGCTGGGCGCTGGCGCGGCGGTGGCGGGGGCGATGGCGGTCTCGCTCGGCGGGGCCGGCTCGCTCGCGTGGCTGTGGCTCTTCGGCATCGTGCTGGCGCCGCTGCGCCTGGCCGACGTGCTCCTGTCGAGGACGAGCCCTCCCGGCCGCGCGACGGGCGAGCCTGCGGGCTCGCTGGCCGGCCGTCTCCAGGCCGACGCGAGCCCGGTCGTGCGCGCGCTCGGTGGGTTGCTCCTGGCGGCGATGGTCGTGGCCGCGAGCGTCGGCGTGCTGGGCGTGCACGGCGCCGCGCTCGCGGAGATCGCGGAGGCCGCGCTCGCGGCGGGCGCCATGGGCGTCGGCGCCGCGGTGGCGGTGGCGGCGGCGCTGCTCGCGATCCTCGGTCGCGACAAGCCCTGGCTCGGCTGGCTCGCGGGCGCGGCGGTGGTCGCGCTGCTCCTCCTCGGCTTCGTCGCGTGCCTCGTCGATCCGGGCCGCGGCCTCGGCGCCATCGTGCGCTCGTTCGAGGACGCCCTCCACGGGGCGGCGCCCGCGAGCGCGTTCTCGGGCGCCCTGGCCTCGGAGGTCGCACGTGCGGCGCTGCTCCAGGTGCTGCCGCCGATGGTGCTGACGCTCGGCACCGATGGCGCGCTCTACGCAGACGCGCGGGGCGGCACCAAGCGCGTCGCGTCGTCGGCCCTGCTCTCGACGCTCGCGCACGTGGTCGTGGCGACGGCGGCGGGGCTCGCGCTCATCGCCACGGGGGCGTACTCGAGGCGCGTGGAGGGCGAGCGCCGCCTCTCCGAGATCACCTTCGTCGACGCTCCCTTCGACACCGCGAGCCAGCGCATCGAGCCCGAGCGCCTGTGGACGGGCTTTCTGCGCGTCAACGATGGGCGTGCGCAGGCGGAGCCGCTCGAGGGCGCGACCGAGCGCGGCATGATCGACGACACGCGCTTCGTCGGGCCGGATGGCGAGCCCGGCGACTTGGCGCTCCGCGTGCGTCGTGGTCAGGCCGAGCTCCTGCTCGAGCCCGATGACGCCGGCGCGCTCGTGCAGTCGGATCCCTCGCGCCTGCGGCAGATCCGCGTGACGGGTCGCATGCTGCCGATGGGTGGCGCGCTCGTGAACGCTGCGATGACGCGGGTCGGCGGAGAGGTCACCGTGCGCCTCACGCTCGCCGTGCTGCTCGTGCTCGTGGCGGTGGGCGCGGCGGCCCTCGGCATCGCGCTGGCGCGGACCCTCGAGCGTCGCATCGACAAGGGCGCTGCGCGCGTGGTCTCGGTGCTGCCGGGGCTCGCGCTGCTCGTCGCGTGCGTGCTGGGCGCGGCGGGGCCGACCGAGCCGCCGCTCGGCGCGCTCGGTCTCCTCGGGGCGTCCGTCATCGCGATCGTCGCGTCGCTCGCGATCCTCGCGAAGTCGGTCGAGGTCACCCGCCTCTGATCGCGCGCTCGTTGCCGCGCCGGATCGTCATCACGAAGCGTGCGCCCGGCGCGTGCATTTCGTCGTAGCGCGCCGCGCCCCCGTGGGCCTCGGCGACGCTGCGTACGATGGCGAGCCCGAGGCCCGTGCCGCCCTCCGCGCTCGCGGTGGTGAAGAAGCGCTCGAAGAGCCGTGCGCGCAGGGCCTCGGGGACGCCGGCTCCCGCGTCTTGCACGGACACCTCGACCTCGCCGGCGCGCTCGGTCGCGGTGACGATCACAGGCTGTCCCATCGGCCCGTGCCGCAGCGCGTTCTCGACGAGGTTGAGGAGCGCCCGCTCGAGGTCGAGCTCGCGGCCGCGCACGTGACCCGCCCGTCCTCGCACCTCGACGGGCTGCTCCTCGGTGCTCGTCCGCGACACGACGCGCGCGAGGAGCGCGTCGAGATCCACGTCGACGAAGGGCTCGCGCGAGGCGTCGATGCGCGAGAGCTCGAGCAGACGCGAGACGAGGCGATCGAGGCGCTCGGCGTCGAGCTCGATGTTCTGGAGGAAGCGCTCTCGCGCCTCGGGCTCGAGATCCGCGCCGTCGCGGAGGATCTCCGCCGCGCCCCGGATCGAGGTGAGCGGGCTCTTGAGCTCGTGCGCGACGTCGGCGGTGAACTCGGTGATGTAGCGAAGGCGTGCCCGGAGCGTGCGCCAGAGCGACGCGAGCGCGCTCGAGACCTCGCGGATCTCCCCGGTGCCCACGACCGGGATCTCGGCGTCGGCGCTGCCGCTCGCTCCGATCGCGCGCGTGGCGCGTGCCAACCGCGAGAGCGGCTGGGTGATCGAGAGCGCGAGCGCGCCGGTGACGAGCAGCGTGAGGAGCAGCGCGAGCGCCATGAGCTTCGTGAGGCTGCGGCGGATGCGATAGAGCTCCTCGAGCACCGGCTGCGTGGAGCGCGTGACGTAGACGACGCCGACCACGCGCCCCTCGTGTCGCACGGGCTCGCTCACGAAGAGCATCACGAAGGGGGCCTCGTCGCGGATGCGCGTGGAGGACGCGGCACGCCCCCGCAGCGCGAGCCCCACCTCGCGTCGCTCGGGCAGCGAAGGCCAGGGCGCGCGGACGGTGCCGCCGCCCAGCTCGAGCGCAGCGAAGGGCTCGCTCCACGAGTAGACCGACCGCGGGATCACCGTGGGTGCGGGAGGCTCGGGGCCCTCGGGCGGACCGAACGCGTGCGAGTCCACCAGGACCTCGCCGTGTCGATCGAGGACGCGGACGCGCGTGCGCGTGTCGGCGGCCGCCTCGGTGACCACGCCGCGAAGATCACGCAGCCCCGTCGCCTCGTCGTCGCGGGGGCCCACGAAGGGCGCCACGAGCCTTGGGTCGTGCTCCACGAACGCGCGCACCAGCACGGCCTGATCGCGCATGTCGCGCTCGAGCGCATCGAGCAGCTGGCGCTCGTGGATCTTCGCGAACTCGAGGCCGGCGAACGGCACGAGCAGGACGAGCAGGTTCACGAGGAGCAGCCGCACGCGCACGCTGCCGGCGATCCGTCGCGCGAGCGCGGCGATCCGCGCGATCACGGCTCGCTTCGCGCTCCGGTCGCGGCGCTCGTCTCCGGCGCGTCGGGGTCGTACGCCCGGTAGCCGACGCCGTGCACGGTCGCGATCGGATCGATCCCGTACGGACGGAGCTTCGCGCGCACGCGGCGCACGTGCGTGTCGATCGTGCGCTCGGTGACGAGGTTGTCGTAGGCGTACGCGCGCTTCATGAGCTGGTGGCGCGAGAGCACGATCCCCGGTCGCTCGAGGAGCGAGGCGAGGAGGCCGAGCTCCGTCGGCGTGAGCGACACGAGCTCGCCCGGGCCCTCGTCGCGTCGCACGCGCACCTCGTGACGCTCGAGATCGATCGCGAGCACGCCGTGCTCGAGGCGCGTCTTGCGCTCGGGCTCCTTCTCGGGGCCGTCGGCGCGTCGGAGCACGGCCTTGACGCGCGCGACGAGCTCGCGCGGCGAGAACGGCTTGGTCACGTAGTCGTCGCCGCCGAGCTCGAGGCCCAGGATGCGATCGATCTCGTCACCGCGGGCCGAGAGGAACAGCACCGGCGTGCGGAGGGTCTTGCGCAGATCCTTGCAGAGCTCGAGGCCGTCGCCGTCGGGGAGCATCACGTCGAGCACCACGAGGTCGAAGCTCCGCTGCGCGAGCGCCGCGCGCGCCTCGCGCACCGACGACGCGCCGTGCACGCGAAAGCCCTCGCGCTCGAGCGCGTACTGCACCACGTCGCGGATGCGTGTCTCGTCGTCGACGACGAGCGCGTTGCGGGGCTCGCGTGCGCGCGGCTCGGTCATGAGCCGACCACGCGTTGCTCGGCGCTCGGGGCTCCTTCGCGCGTCGGCGCTCGCTCGCTCGTGGGCATCGCGTCCTCGGTGTCGGGGGCGATCACGGCGCCGAGCCCTTCGACGCGTGACCACACTTCGCGAACGATATCAGACACGTCTGCCTCGGAGGGCCCGGCGAAGCGTGCGACGACGAGCTGCGCGTGGAGCGCGCGCAGGAGCTGGCCCAGCTCCTCGAGGCTTCGCTGCTCGGCGTCGCGGAGCACGCGCAGGCGCGTCACGTGGCGAGCCTCGAGCCGCGCGAGGTCGCTCGCGTCGCCCGACTGAGCCTCGGCGCCGAGGCCGTCGAGGGCCTTGCCGAGCGCGTCGATGCGCGCGCGGGCACGGAGCACGTCGTGCGCGAGCCGATCGGCCATGCCCTGCGTGAACACGCCGTCCATCGAGGCCTCGTGGCACGCGCTGCGCGCTCGCGCGATCGCGTCGAGCAGCGCGTCGTCGCTGCGCCGTCGCGGCGGAGCGTGACCCACGAACGGCGCCCAGAGCGGCCAGAGCACGGTGGCCAGCAACACCGTGCCTGCGCGCGCCTCGAGGCTCTGGTCGAGCGAGCGTCGCCACGCGGACGCCCCGAACACGATGCCGACGAGCGCGTACGCGCCCGCGCCCAAGACGAGGGTCATGGCGACGCCTGCTCCGGAAGAGGCGCCTCCGGTGCGTCGTACACGCCGCGCGCCGAGCGCGTCGCGGTGCCGATCGCCTCGAGGAACGTCCCCTCGACGTCGCGCAACACGACGAGCGACTGGGCGCGCGGGCGGACGAGGAACGGACGCGCCATCCAGCTCGTCTGTGCGAGCACCGCGAGGAACACGGTCGCGCAGGCGACGCCGCTCGCGAGGCCTGCCGCGCTCGTGCCGAGCGCGCGCACCACGAGGCTCGCGCCGAACGCGCCGCCGCGCGCCACCGCGCGCACCGCGGCGAGCGTCGCGCCGTGGTAGCCGAGCCGGCGAAACGCCGCGCGCCACAGCGCCGGCGCCAGCGCCGCCATCACCCTCGCC
>JAIBCE010000008.1 GCA_019694315.1 Sandaracinaceae bacterium | reverse complement strand
CGCGCAGCGGCAGGGTCTGCGCGAACGCGCTGAACGGCGTCTCGGGATCGACGTGCTGGAGACCGAAGGCCTCGAGGCCGAGCTCCCCCGCCGGTCGGTGGATGCCGCGCCTGGGCAGGATGTCGAGAGGATCGAGGTCGCAGAAGAGGTGGCCACGCACACGGTACGCGTTGACCATCGCCGACACGCGGCTCTGGAGCTCGGTGGCAGCGCGCGTGTCGGGGCCCGGCGCGAACGAGCGCCGATCGGCCCGCTCGCTCGATGCGTCGAGGGTGATCGCCGGCTGGGGCGCCATCGCGATCCCAGGCGAGCTCAAGCGACCGGGCGAGGTGATCCCGGCCGCCGTGCGACGCGGAGGCAGCGGCTCGTCCTCCAGGGTGTCGAAGTACGCGCGCCAGGCGTCGCTGACCGAGGCCGGGTTCGCGCGGTACTGGAGGTAGAGCTCCTCGACGAGGCCCTGGTTGACGCCGAAGTCCTGGCTCATGCGTGTGCTTCCTCTGTGACGACGCGCACGTGACTGCCGTGCGGGGGCGGCATGGTAGCGCGAGAAAAGGCACGGAGCCGGGAAGAACGGGGCCTGGGGCCGGCGGGAGGTCGCGGGCGCGGCAGGGCCCGTGCCCCTCCATCGCACCGCGGCTCTATCGCACCGCGGCCAGCGAACGGCGCAGGGCCTCGAGGTGTGGCGCCTCGACCCAACGCGAGCGCAACGGAAACGGCATGGCACCGAACACGCGCGCGGTCGGCACGTGCCAGCCCGCCGTGTCGTGCGCGAGCCACACACCGATCACGGCGCCGATCGCAGGAACGTCCACGAGACGGGCGTCGAGCTCGGCGCGCCGGGCAGCGACCCGGGCCTGCGTGGCGGCATCCCACGGCGGCGCGCCGGCCTCGCGCTGCGCGTAGAAGTACGCTTGCTCGGCCTCGCGCGGGGGGCCGAAGGGCAGCTCGATCGCCGAAGGGAGCTCGCCGCGCAGCACCTCGTCGACCGCGAACGAGATGGTGCCCGGCCTCGACCACGTGGGCCTCTCGGGGACGATCCGGAGGACGCGTCCGATGGCCCACGCGAGCTGTGGATCTCGCAGCGGATCGTAGGGAGGCATGATGCCCATGGGAACGAGGCTACAGCGTCCGTGCGGGATCGCGCAGCGGGCCCGGCACGCGCAGGTCCCTCCGCGACGCCCGAGGCGCGTCGTGGCATCGTCGCGGCCATGGACTTCCGCCCGTTCAATCAAGCGCCGCCGACGCTCGGCAACCAGTACGACGAGGACCGCGTCCTCCGCAGCGTGCTCGCGCGCGCGATGCCCGCCGACGTGGCCCAGGGCGTGGCGCCGAGCCTGCGCGAGATGGGCTCGCTCGCCGTCGGAGAGCTCCTCCGCATGCAAGGCGAGGATCGCCTGCGCGATCCCGAGCTGATCTCGTGGTCACCCTGGGGCGAGCGCATCGACGAGATCGTGGTGACGCCGCTCTGGCAGCGCTGCGCGGCGGTGGTGCCCGAGCATGGCGTGGTGGCCGCCGCATACGAGCCCACCTTCGGGCCCTACGCACGCCTGCATCAGTTCGCGCTCGCGTACCTCTTCGGGCCGTCGAGCGACGTCTACACGTGTCCGCTCGCGATGACCGACGGGGCCGCGCGCACGCTGATCGCCTCGGGCAACCAGGCCCTGATCGACCGCGCCCTGCCCCACCTCACGTCGCGCGATCCGAAGACGTTCTGGACGAGCGGACAGTGGATGACGGAGTCCACGGGCGGCTCCGACGTGGGCACGAGCGAGACGATCGCCGTGGCCACCGAGAGCGGGCACCGCCTCTACGGTCGCAAGTGGTTCACGTCCGCCACCACGGCGCAGATGGCGCTCACGCTGGGCCGCCCCGAGGGCAGTGGGCCCGGGGGCAAGGGCCTCGCGCTCTTCTACGTCGAGACGCGCGACGCGAGCGGTCGTCTCCAGAACATCGAAGTGAATCGCCTCAAGGACAAGCTGGGCACGCGCAAGGTGCCGACCGCGGAGATCATGCTGCGGGGCACGCCGGCGACGGCCGTGATGGGCCTCGCGAACGGCGTCCGGAACATCACGCCGATGCTGAACGTGACGCGCACCTGGAACGCCGTCATGAGCGTCGCGTTCATGCGCCGCGCGGTAGCGCTCACGCGCGACTACTCGAAGAAGCGGCGGGCGTTCGGCGCGCTCCTCTCCGACAAGCCGCTGCACCTCGACACGCTCGCCACGCTCGCCGCGGAGACGGAGGCGATGACACACCTCGCGTTCGAGGTGGTCGCCATCCTCGGGCGCCTCGAGCGCGGCGCGGCCCGCCCACAGGACGAGGCGCTGCTCCGGCTCCTCACGCCCATCGCGAAGCTCACGACGGGCAAGTCGGTGGTGACGGTGGTCAGCGAGACGCTCGAGTGCTTCGGCGGTGCGGGCTACGTCGAGGACACGGGCCTTCCCGCCCTGCTCCGCGACGCGCAGGTCCTGCCGATCTGGGAGGGCACCACCAACGTGCTCTCGCTCGACACGCTCCGCGCCCTCGGCCACGGGCCCGACGTGCTCGGGGCGCTGCGCGCGGAGGCGGCGCGGCTCACGCGCGAGATGACCGATCCGGAGCTCGGGGCGGTCGCCAGGACCGCGATCGACACGATCCAGCGCGCCCTCGGCTGGCTCGCCGACACGGCGGCCTCGGCGCCGCTCGACACCGAGGCGAGCGCGCGCCGCTTCGCGCTGACGCTCGGCCGCAGCTACGCGTTGCTCCTGCACGCGAGCCACGCGGACTGGTCGCTCCGTCACGAGCGCGACGCCCGGAGCAAGGCGGCCGCGCTGCTCTACGCGGAGCTGCCGCACGATCTCCTGCGGGTCGTGTCGCGCGAGCGGGCGCGCGCGGTGGCGCTCGACGAGGCCTGACGCGGAGCGCGTCGCGATCGACGGCTACCGCTTCGCGGTCGCGCGTGTCTTACTCGCGCCGACCGATGCCCATCACCGCTCCGTATCGCTCCTCGCAGCGCGTCTACTTCGACGATCTCGACGCGCTCAACATCCTCCACAACGTGCGCTACGTGCTCTTCATGGAGCGCGCGCGGGGGGAGCTCTTCCAGGCCCTGGGCTTCCGCTGGGAGGACGACCTCGCCCACAACCCCGACAAGTTCCACGTCGTGGCGGCGCACGAGATCGAGTACCTCGCGCCCGTGCGCGGCGAGGGGGAGCTCATCGTGGAGCTGCAGCCCAAGAAGCTCGGCACCTCGAGCTTCGTGCTCGGGGCCAAGGTCGTGGCCCTGCACGGCACCGAGGTCTTCGCGAAGGGCACGACGCGCCTCGTGCGGCTCGATCCCTCGACGTTCAAGCCCTGCCCGTGGAGCGAGCGCTTCCGCAAGGCGATCACGCCGCTCCTCGAGAAGACCTGAGCGAGAGAGGCGCGCCCGAACGACGACGGCCCCGGAGCTCGTCAGAGCACCAGGGCCGTGTGTCGTTTCTCGCTCGTTCAGCTACGGAAGCGCGAGAGCTCGGGCGTGAGCGCCGCCAGATCCGGCAGGTTCTTGTCCGGGTGGAGCTTCTTCGCGCGCGCGAGCAGCACCTCTTCGGTCTCGCTGTTGTCGGCGTTCGGGATGCAGCACTCGACCGGGCACACGGCCTGGCAGGCCTCCTTGGCGTGGAAGCCGACGCACTCGGTGCAGAGGTTCGCATCGATCACGTAGATGTCCTCGCCCTGGCTGATGGCCTGGTTCGGACACTCGGGCTCGCAGGCCCCGCAGTTGATGCAGTCTTGGGTGATGACGGTGGACATGGACCTTCCGGGGTTGGGGGGTGGCAGGGCGGCACGCCCTCGGAATCGAACGGGAAAATCAGTGGCTCACGGGCTCGTCGGCGTAGTCCTCGGGATCCCCGGGAGCGCCGGACCCGACCTTGTCGAGCTCCTTCTGGACCAGACCTTGATGTTCGATCTCCTCGTCGCGCAGCTCGGCGAAGAGGGTACGTACCTCGGAATCCGAGATCTGTGCGAGAGCGCTCTCGAAGAACTCCCGCGCCTTGGTCTCGGAGCGCATCGACACCTCGAGCGCGGCGCGGAGCGACATGAACGTCCGCGCCTCGTCGTACTCGGGCGCCTCGATGTCGAAGATCATCTCGCGGCGCACGTGGCGCGGCGCGTCCGCGAAGCGCGCGGTCCGCTGCGTGAGGAGCGCCTCGCGGTGCTTGGCCTCGTTCCGCTCCATGAAGCGGAAGAACTTCGCGGCGGCGTGCGTGTTGTGGACCTCGAGCTGCTCGGCGAGCTCGCGATAACGGTCCATCGCTTCTTCCTCGATGAGCACGGCGAGGTCGAGCGCGTCGAGGAGCGTGAGCTTGGAGAAATCGAGTCCTGAAACCTTGGTCGTCATGTCGGCTCCTGACCTTCTTACCGCTGGATGAAGCTCTCGAGGATCCGCTCGCGGGGCAGCCCGCCCGCCAGCGCGGCCTGGCGCTCCTTCACGAGGGCGCCGTAGGTCGGCGGCGGATTCGGGTTCCGATAGAAGACGCCGGTGTAGAGCTGCTCTCCGTAGTGCGAGGCGAGCTCGAACGCGCGCATCCGATCCGAGGGATCGTGGCCCATCGACGCGAGGGTCTTCATCGCGGTGCGGTGCGCCTTCACCTGCTGGTGATCCTCGCCGTAGGTCACGCAGGGCGACTGCACGTTCACGAACGAGAAGCCGGGGTAGCGGATGGCCTCCTCGATGATCGCGGTCATGCCCGCCATGTCGGCCGGCGTGGCCTGCGCCACGAAGCCCGCGCCGTACGAGAGCACGTAGAGGAGCGGGTTCACCGGATGCTCGATCGCGCCGTGCGGCGAGGTGACGGTCTTGAGGCCGCAGGCCGAGGTCGGCGAGAGCTGACCCTTGGTGAGGCCATAGATCTGGTTGTCCATCACGAGGTACGTGAGGTCGGGGTTGCGGCGGATCGCGTGCGGCACGTGGCCACCGCCGATCGAGAAGCCGTCGCCGTCACCGCCCGCCACGAGCACGAGCAGCTCCGGGTTCGCCAGCTTGATGCCCTGCGCGATCGGCAGCGCGCGGCCGTGCACGGTGTTGAAGCCGTAGGCGGTGGTGTAGCCGGGGATGCGGCTCGAGCAGCCGATGCCCGACACGAACGCGATCTCGTGCGGGGGGCGGCCGATCGACGCGAGCGCTCGGTAGATACCCTGCACCACGCCGAAGTCGCCGCAGCCCGGGCACCAGATGGGCTTGAGGTTGCTCTTGAAGTCCTTGGAGGTCAGCTGGACGGTGGTCATGGCGCTCACCCTTCGCCCTTCTGGTCGGAGACGCGGGACTGGAGATCGATCGCGAGCTGCTCGAGCCTCTGCGCGATCTCGCTCGGGAGGAACGGGTTGGCGCCGCTCCGGGTGAGGGACTTGAGGCCGCGCGGCACGTCGACCTGCATGCGCAGCATCCGATAGAGCTGGCCTTGGTGGGAGAGCTCGACCACCAGGCCCGCCTGCACCGACGCGAGGAAGTCCTGGTAGACCCCCTCGGCGATGGGCCAGAGGAGCGTCGGCACGAGCAGCTTCGCGCGCAGGCCCGAGGCGCGCACACGCGCGAGCGACTCGCGGCACACACCCGCCACGCTGCCCCACGCGATGAGCGCGAGCGGCGCATCGGCATCGCCCTCGATCGCGAAGAGATCCTGGCGGTGGCGCAGCGGATCGAGCTTGCGGAAGCGCTTCTCGTTCATGCGCGCGTGGATCTTGCCGCTGACGGTGGGGTCGCCCTTGTCGTTGTGCTCGATGCCGGCGGCCAGGTAGTTGCCGCCCTGCATTCCCGGGTGGCTGATGGGGCTGATGCCGGACTCGGTGGCGCGGAAGCGCTCGTAGCTCTCGAGCTCGGCCCCGGTGGGCACGCGGCGGTGAAGCACTTCGAAGCGGCTCGTGTCGATCGCGTCGACCGTCTCCTTGCGCTGCGCGATCTCCTGATCAGACAGGATCATCACCGGCGTCTGGTAGTGCTCGGCGAGGTTGAAGGCCTCGACGGTGACGCGGAACGTGTCCGCCACCGACGTGGGCGCGAGGATCGGACGGAGCACGTCACCGTGGCCCGAGAACGCGGCCTGGAAGAGATCGGACTGCTCGGGCTTGGTCGGAAGGCCCGTCGACGGGCCGCCGCGCATCACGTTCACGACGACGAGCGGCAGCTCCGCGATCGACGCGAGGCCGAGCATCTCGGTCTTGAGCGACATGCCGGGTCCCGAGGTGGCCGTCATCGACTTCTTGCCGGCGAACGACGCGCCCACGGCCGCGCCGATGCCCGCGATCTCGTCCTCGGCCTGCAGCACCGCGCCGCCGTAGCGCCAGATCTCGCGCGAGAGGTACTGCATGATCTCGGTCGACGGCGTGATGGGGTAGCCGCCGAAGAACTCGCAGCCCGCGAAGAGCGAGGCGGCCGCGCACATGTCGTTTCCGTCGAGCAGCATGAGGCCGGCCGTGGAGCGGCTCACGCGCGCGAGGGGACGCGCCTGTCGGAGCGGGTTGGCCTTCGCGTAGTCGATGCCCGACTGGAACGCCTTCTCGTTGTTCTGGACGAGCTCCGCGCTCTTCTTCGCGAAGCGCTTGCGGATGCCGCGCAGGATCGCGTCGGGCGCGAGGTCGAACCAGCCCGCGAGCAGGCCGAGCACGACGGTGTTCTTGGCGAGGTCGGTGCCTGCGGCCTTGCGCGCGATCTCCTCGATCGGCACCGCGAAGACGTCCGTCGGGTGCACGCCACCGAGCGGCAGCTGGTCGGGCGCGACGTTGGTGGCCTTCTCGTAGATCACCACGGTCTGGCTCGAGACGGGCAGCTCCGCGCCGAAGCGCAGGAAGTCCTCCCAGTTGAGCGCCACCGCGACGTCGAGGATACCGCCCGGGTTGTGGAGCGCGCTCGTGCCGATGCGGACGCGACACGACGACTCGCCACCTCGGATCTGCGATCCGAAGCTCTTGGTCATCATCGCGTGGTAGCCCTCGGCCGCCGCGGCCGCGATGAGCGACTCGCCTGCGCTCACGATGCCGTCACCACCGGAGCCGGCCATGCCGATCACGAGATCGGTGGCAGGGGGGTGCATCGATTCGGTTTGCGTGGTCACGGAAGCCACCTCCTGTGCCGAGCGAGAGCTCGGCTCGTCGCGAGCACCATCGAGGGCTCGGTCGTCTGGGAGCGCACGGCGCTCCGGTTCATGGCGCCCTCGTCTCGAGGATCGAGGTGCCCGCGTCGGCGGTCTGATCGAAGAGGAGCGCGGGCCAGAGCCCGAGGCCCAACACACCGACCAGGCAGAGGAGAACGGCCGCGCGGAGGCCGACCCCGATCGTGGGAGCCGGCGCGCCCGTGCTCGCGTCGTCCTTCATGAACGCGGCCCGCGCGACCTGCATGTAATAGAAGAGGCCGATCACCGCGAGCACCGCGCCGAGCGCGACGAGCCACACGTAGCCAGCACGGAAGGCCGCGAGGAAGACGTACAGCTTGGCCCAGAAGCCCACGGCGAACGGGATGCCCGCGAGGGAGAGCAGGAACACGAGGAGCGCGAAGCCGAGGAACGGCGCGCGCTGCGAGAGGCCCGCGAGCGACGCGAGGTCGTGACGACCGTCCTCGGCCGCGCAGGCGTGGATCACGAAGAACACGCCCATGTTCGTGACGACGTAGGCGGCGAGGAAGAACGCGGCCATCGAGAGGCCCTCGCTCGTGCCCGTGGCGATGGCGAGGAGCACGTAGCCCATCTGCGCGACGCCCGAGAAGCCGAGGAGGCGTCGCACGTCGCTCTGCGGCACGGCGGCGAGGTTGCCGATCACCATCGAGGCGGTGGCGAGCACGAGGAGCATCGCGATCCACGGACCGTGTGCTCCGCCGTGCGCGGCGGGCGCGATCACGAAGAGCGACACGAACGCCGCGATGCCGGTGGCCTTGGGCGCGACCGACAGGAACGCGACGAACGGCGTGGGAGCGCCCTGGTAGGTGTCGGGCACCCACATGTGGAAGGGGACGAGGCCGATCTTGAACGACATCCCGCCGAGCACGAGCATCATGCCCACGCGCGTGAGCGGCGCGAGCGGCCCGTCGCCGAGGAGGCCCGTGATCTCGGTGGTCCCCGCGACACCCACGACGAGCGCGAGGCCGAAGAGCGTGATCGCGGTGCTCGTGGCGCCGACCAGGTAGAGCTTGATCGCGGCCTCGGCGGCGGGGCTCTTCTTGCCCGAGCCCGGCTCCTCGCTCGCGAGCAGCGGCATGCCCTCGGACTTCGCGTAGGCCGCGAGCACGTAGAGCGGGATGCCCATGAGCTCGAAGGCCACGACGAGCAAGAGCACGTCGCGCGCGCCCGGCAGGATCAGCATGCCCACGACGCTCGAGAGGAGGAGCGCGTAGTACTCGCCCTGCCGACGCGGAAAGCGCCGCTCGACGTGCTCGAGCGCGCCCAGCACCGCGAGCAGCGCCGCGACCAGCGAGAGGCGCGCGAAGAACACCGACCACGCGGTGCCGACGAAGACCCCGTCCCCCACCACGCCCGTGGTGGGCACGTAGAACGAGACGACCAGGAGCCCGCCGAGCAAGGCCGCGGTGAGCCAGCCGAGGCTCGCGCCACGACGCTCGGGCAGGAACAGGTCCATGACGATCACGAGCACCGTCGCCGCCACCGCCAGGAGCGGCAGGAGGAGCGGCATGAAGTCGGCCTGGGTCACTGCCCACCTCCGATCACGCGGGTGATCACGGCGAGGTTCGCGCTCGTGGAGGGATCGATCAGATCGAGGATGAGCCTCGGCCACACGCCGAAGACGACGATGGCCGCGCCGAGCACGATGGGCGCGACGAGCTCGCTGCCGTGTGCGTCGTGGAGGTGCTCGAACTTCTCGCTCGGACCGGGGCCCCAGAAGATCGTGCGGCTGGCGCGAAGGACGTACACCGCCGTGACGAACGCGCCGACGATGCCGGCGATCGCCCAGATCGGATGGCCTACGCGCCACGCGCCGAGGAACACCATCATCTCGGCGACGAAGCCGGCCGTGCCCGGCAAGCCCAGCGACGAGAGGCAGGCCAGCGTGAAGAAGAGCGCGACGACCGGCATCACCGAGCCGAAGCCGCCCATCGTCGCGATGATGCGCGTGTGGCTGCGCTCGTAGATGAGGCCGACGAGCGCGAAGAGGAGGCCCGTCATCACGCCGTGCGCGAACATCTGGAAGACCGCGCCGTTCCAGGCCGTCGAGTCGAGCGTGGCGGCGCCGAGCATGACGACGCCCATGTGGCTCACCGACGAGTACGCGACGATGTACTTGAGGTCTTTCTGGCTCATCGCGCTGAAGGCGCCGTAGACGACGTTGATCACGGCGACTGCGCCCACGATGGGCGCCCACGCATGCGTGCCCTCGGGCAGGAGCACCATGCCCACGCGCATCACGCCGAACGCACCGAGCTTCATGAGGACGCCCGCGTGGAGCATCGAGACCGCAGTGGGCGCGGAGGCGTGACCGTCGGGCGACCACGTGTGGAACGGGAACACGCCGGCGAGCGTGCCGAAGCCCAGCCAGAACAGCGGAAACACGATGAGCTGCGTGGGCTCGGCGTACTCGTGGCGCGCGAGCTCGGCGAGATCGAACGAGGTCGCGCCCGCCTCGAGATAGAGCCAGAAGATGCCGACGAGGATCGCGGCCGAGCCCATGAGCAGCATGAGCGTCAGCTTCATCGCCGCGTACTCGCGACCGCCCACGTCGAGGAGGCTCCACACGTAGCGGAACGGGCCGTCCTCGGCGACCTTGTTGCTCGATCCCCAGATGCCGATGAGGAGGTACATCGGCAGGACGGCGATCTCGTAGAGCAAGAAGAAGATCAGGAGGTCCTGCGCGACGAACACGCCGAACACGCCCGACACGAGGACGAGCAGGTAGATGAAGAACTCCTTGTCGCGGCGAGCCACCGTGAAGCTCGCGAGCACGGCCGCGAAGATGATGATCCCGGTGAGCAGGAGCAGAGAGGCGCCCCAGCCATCCACCGCGAGGTTGAGGTGGATGCCGAGCGTCGGAAGGAGCGGCAGGTCGTAGCCCATCTGGAGGCCGCCCGCGCTGCGGTCGTAGTCGAGCGCGACCTTGATCGAGCCGAGGAGCGAGATGGTGGCGCCGAGGAGCGAGACGGCGCGCGTGGCGGCCTTCTGCGAGTCCGGGATGGCCAAGAGGAGAAACGCCGCGATCGCGGGGGCGAACACGACGACGGGCAGGAGGAGGCTCATGACAAATACCCCCAGGCCGCGAGGGCCAGCGCACCGAGCACGACGGCGAAGACGTAGTCGGGCGCGAAGCCGCTCTGGAGGCGGCGGAGCGAGCGAGCGGCCACCAGGGTGAGCCAGCCCGAGAGGTTCACGAGGCCGTCCATCACGTAGCGATCGAACCAGCCGATCGCGGCCGCCGCGTTCAGCATGCCGTGGCGATAGAGGGCCTCGTACGTGCGGTCGACGAGCGCCGACCTCGCCGCGCCGTCGAGCAGCGCCAGCACGCCCACGCCGGAGGCGTCGCGACCGCCACCGAACACGGCGTACGCGAGCGCGAAGCCGCCGAGCGCGAGGCCCGACGCGATCGCAGGCGTCATGCCGAAGTGGAGGTGGTACTCGCCAGTGGCAGTGACCTCGGCGAAGTGGGCGCCGAAGTAGCCGACGCCGAGCGAGAGCACCGCGAGCACGGCGAGCGGACCGAGCATGAGCGCGCCGGACTCGTGCGCGTGATCGGCCTTGCCGCGGGCCTCGCCGAAGAAGGCCACGAGCACCACGCGCCCCATGTAGAACGCCGTGAGGAAGGCCGTGGTCATGAGCGCGACGTAGGGCAGCCACCCCATGCGCCCCTCGAGCGCGGCGAGCACGAGGTCCTTGCTGAAGAAACCCGCGGTGCCCGGGATGCCGGCGAGCGCGAGGGAGCCGACGATGAACGCCGTCGCGGTGAGCGGCATGCGCTTTCGGAGGCCGCCCATGTCGGCCAGCTCGTTCGAGTGCACCGCGTGGATCACGCTGCCCGCCGAGAGGAAGAGCAGCGCCTTGAAGAACGCGTGCGTCGTGAGGTGGAAGTAGCCGCCGAGCGTGGAGCCCGCGCCGAGGGCCGCCACCATGTACCCGAGCTGCGAGCACGTGGAGTACGCGAGCACCTTCTTGATGTCGGTCTGCACCGTCGCCAGGCCGGCGGCGAAGAGCGCGGTGAGCGAGCCGACCACGAGCATCACCTCGCGGGTGTCGGGGGCATGCGCGAAGATCGGATCCGCGCGCACCACGAGGAAGACGCCCGCAGCGACCATCGTCGCGGCGTGCAGGAGCGCGGAGACCGGCGTGGGACCTTCCATCGCGTCGGGCAGCCAGATGTGGAGCGGGAACTGCGCCGACTTGCCGACGACCGCGAAGAAGAGGAGGCCCGCCACCACGTTCGCGAGCGGCGTGGAGAGCTCCGCGTCGAAGCGGAACGCGCTCGTGCTCGTGAAGAGCACCGCGAGCGCGAGGATGAAGCCCATGTCCGCGAGCTTCGTGATCCAGAAGGCCTTGAGGGCCGCGCGGCCCGCGCTCGGCTTGCGGTAGTAGAAGCCGATGAGGAGGTAGCTCGTGACGCCCACGAGCTCCCAGCCCGCGAAGAGCTGGAGCAGATCGGGCGCCAGCACGAGCAGGTTCATGCTGAAGAGGAAGAGCGCGTGGTACGTGAAGTAGCGGCCGTAGGCGTCGGGGGGCTCGTCGTGCATGTACGAGACGGAAAAGACCTGCACGCACAGCGCGACGATCGTGACGACCACGAGCATGGACGCCGAGATGCCGTCGACGTTCACGCCGAGCTCGCCGAGGCCCTGCCCATCGAGGGTGAGCCACGAGGTGGTCCACGCCATGGGCTCGGCCTCACCGAGCTGGCCCGCGAGCAAGAGGCCCGCGGAGACGAGCGACGCCACGCTCGACGCGAGGCAGATCCACGCGGCCGGCGCCCCGCGACGGCGGACCATCGGCAGCACGGCGAGCAGCAGCGCGGCGAGCGCGGGCGCGAGGACCGCGACGAGCGCAGCGAGAGGCGCCTCCGACAGCGGCGATCTCATCCGTTCATCTCCTTGGCGGCATCGAGGCGGCTGCTCGCGTGCGTGCGGTAGAGCAAGAGCGCGAGCGCGAGGCCCACGGCCACCTCGGCCACGGTGATGGCGAGCGCGAACAGCGTGAAGACCTGTCCGAGCGGGCTCGCGGTGAAGTGCGAGAAGGCCACGAGCACGATGTTCGCGGCGTTGGCCATGAGCTCGACGGAGACCAGGACCGCCACGAGCTGCTGGCGCGTGAGGAGGCCATAGACACCCACCGAGAAGAGGGCCGAGGCCAGGAGCAGGCAGGTGGTGAGGGTCACGACGAGGCCTCCTGGGCAGGGACCGACCCATCGGTCGAGGGAAGCGCTTCATCGGCCCGCGGAGGCTCGGCCGCGTCGCTCGCGGCGGGTTCGGGGCTCGGGGCCTCGGCCTCGGCGCGCAGGGCCTCGACGCGCAGGGCCTCGCGCGCTGCGCGAGCGCGCGTGACGAGATCCTGGCGCGGCTCACCGAAGTCGCGTCGTCGGGCGATCACGATCGCGCCGACGATGGCGGCGAGGAGCAGCATCGAGAGCGCCTCGAACGCGACCACGTGCGGGCCGAGCAGCTCGGAGGCGAGGCTCGCGGTGCTCGGCGCGGGGCCGACCGGGCTCGAGGGCAGATCGCTCTCGAGGATCGACAGCGCCAAGAGCACGAAGATGCCTCCGCCACCGAGGAGGCCGCGGACCTCGTTCGCACTGTCGGAGCGGACGACGATGCCGTCGTGTCGCCGCGTGACCATGACACCGAAGATCATCAGCGTGACGACGCCGCCGACGTAGAGGAGCACCTGCACGCCCGCGACGAAATTCGCCTCGAGGAGGGCGTAGAGCAGCGCCGTGATGGAGAGCGTGACGCCGAGCCCGAGCACCGAGTGCACGAGGTTCGTGGCGCGCACGACGTAGAGCGCGGAGCCGACGAGGAGCGCCGCGAGCAGCCCGAAGCCGATCGTCGTGATCATGGCTTCACCTCGCCCGGCGAAGACTCCGAAGGCTCGAGCTTCGGCGCCTCGGCCTTGGGCTCTTCGGCCTTCGGTGCCTCGACCTTGGGCGCTTCGACCTTCGGCCCCTCGGCCTTCGGCGCCTCGGCCTTCGGTGCCTCCGCCTTCGGTGCCTCCGCCTTCGGCGCCTCCGCCTTCGGCGCCTCCGCCTTCGGCGCCTCCGCCTTCGGCGCGTCGACCTTCGGCCCCTCGGCCTTCGGTGCGTCGGCCTTCGGCGCCTCCGCCTTCGCTTCCTCCGCCTTGGCGGGCGCTGCCTTGGCGGGGGCTGCGGCCTTCGGCGCGCCATCGGCAGCAGCGGCGGGCTTGGCGACCTTCTTCTCCTTCGTGGGGTCTTCCTGCATCGCCATCAGCTTCGAGCCGATGCCCCACGCGAGCTTCACGCCCTTCTCGTTGTCGTAGAGCTTCTGCATCGTGAGGACGAGGTCCTCGCGCGTCCGCGTGGGCCCTGCGCTCACACTCGCCATCGCGATCGCGTCCTCGGGGCAGACCTGCACGCAGAGCTCGCAGAAGATGCAGGCCGTCGTGTCGAGGGTGAAGTCCTCGATCCAGCCGCGCTTCTTGCCGGTCACCGCCGACTCGCGCTTGGGGCCCTGCTTGATCGTGATCACCTGCGAGGGGCAGATGCGCTCGCACTGGAGGCAGCCGATGCAGGCCTCCTCCCCGTGCTCGTTGTGGAGCAGCGCGAAGCTCGTCGTGCGATAGCGCTCGAGGCGCGGGCGCTCGACCTCGGGGTACTCCACCGTGATGGGCTTGCGCGCGGCGACACCGATCGTCGTGCGGAGCGCGCGGAACGCGTCGAGGAAGTGTTTCATCAGTGCACTCCCGGCACGAGCTCGACCCAGAGCGCCGCCACGAGCACGAGCCCCACGGAGATCGGGACGAGCCACTTCCAGCAGATCGCGAGCAGCTGATCGGAGCGGAAGCGCACGAGCGACCAGCGGACCCACGTGATCATGAAGAAGAGGAAGAGGGTCTTCACCACCATGTAGACGAGGCCGAGCCAGGGCATCGTCGCCGCCATCGGCCCGCTCCAGCCGCCCAAGAAGAGGGCCGACGCGATGGCCGAGCCGACCAGCGTGTGCGCGTACTCGCCCACGTAGAAGAGCGCGAACTTCATGCCCGAGTACTCGGTGGTGACGCCGGCCACGAGCTCGCTCTCGGCCTCGGGGATGTCGAACGGGATGCGGTTGGCCTCCGCCGTCATCGCGAGGAAGAAGATGACGAACGCCGGAAGGCCCGGGATCAGGGGCCACGCGGCGATCCAGAGGTGCTCGGACTGCCAGGTGACGATGCCGCTCAGGCTCATGGTGCCCGACAGCACCACCGGGACCATCGCAGAGAGCACGAGCGGCACCTCGTACGAGACCGCCTGCGCGATCGAGCGCATGCCGCCGAGCAACGCGAACTTGTTGTTGCTCGCCCAGCCCGCCATGAAGATCGCGATCGTGGTGATGCTGCCCACCGCGAGCACCCACAGCACGCCCACGTCGAGGTCCGCCGCGACCACGTCGGGCGTGAACGGCACCACAGCCGCAGCCGCGAGCGCGCACACCGTGGCGAGCAGCGGCGCGGCCGTGAAGAGCACGCGGTTGCCGCTTGCGGGCACCGTGTCCTCCTTGGACATGAGCTTGGCGACGTCGGCGAAGGGCTGGAGCAGGCCGAGCGGTCCCACGCGGGTCGGCCCCACGCGCGACTGCATGCGGGCCGAGAATTTCCGCTCGAACCAGATGTTGACCGCGCTCGTCAGGAGCACCGCGTTCACCACGAGGAGGCCGTAGACGAAGCCGCGCAGGAGGGCGCTCATCGGTCCACCTCCCCCATGATCGGGTCGAGCGAGCCGAGGATCGCGACGCAGTCCGAGAGCGTCGCGCCGGGCAGCACGTAGGGCAGCGTCGAGAGCGCGTGCAGGCTCGGTGCGCGGAATTTGAGGCGATAGGGGCTCGCGCCGCCTTCTCCGCCCGCGATCACGTAGGTGCCGAGCTCACCGCGCGGCGTCTCGATGCCCACGTAGACCTGCCCCGTGTTGACCTTGTACTGGCCGGCGAGCTTGATGGGCTTGCCACCGTTGATGGGCCCCTCGGGCAGCCCGTCGAGGAAGAGGCGGACGAGGCGAATGCTCTCGCGGAGCTCCTCCACGCGCACCTTCGTTCGTGCCAGGCAGTCGCCCTCCGTCGCCGTCGCGACCTTCACCTCGACCTCGTCGTAGGCGTGGAAAGGAGCGTCGCGTCGGAGGTCGTGATCCACGCCGCTCGCGCGGAGGATCGGGCCGCTCACGCCGAGCTCGAGCGCCAGCGCTCCGTCGAGCACGCCCACGCCGCTCGTCCGCTGCCGGAAGATGCGGTTCTCGTACGACATGCTCACGTACTCGGAGAGGCGCGACTCGATGAGATCCATCGCGCTCTTCACCTTCGCGGCCCACCCCGCCGTGAGATCGTGGCGATTGCCCCCGATCGTGTGCGTGTTGTAGTGGAAGCGCGCGCCGGTGACCTCTTCGAAGAGATCGAGGATCGTCTCGCGCTCGCGGAAGCAGTGCATGAAGAGCGTCGTGCCGCCGCCCATCGCGCCGCCGAGATCGAGCGTGAAGGTGCCGAGCCAGAGGAGGTGCGAGGCGATGCGCTGCATCTCCGCGAAGATCGAGCGCAGGTAGCGCGCACGCCGGGGCACCTCGACCTTGAGCAGCGCCTCGAAGGCCATGTTGATGGCCTGCTCGCTCGTCATCGGCGCGACGTAGTCGTGCTTGTCGACGACGGGCGTCTGCTGCACGAACGTGAGGCGCTCACAGAGCTTCTCGACGCCGCGGTGGAGGTACCCAGGAAACGGCACCGCCTTCACGATGATCTCGCCGTCGAGGTAGAGATCGATGCGGAACACGCCGTGCGTCGACGGGTGCTGGGGCCCGAGGTGGAGCAGCATGAGCTCCGCGTCGGCCTCGACGTCGGCGATGTCGAGGTAGGGGTCCGGCCGTTGGATCTTGCGCAGCGCGACTTCCACGGCTCACCTCCAGGGCGCGGTGTGCGCGTCGGCGGGATAGTCCTTGCGCAGCGGGTGGCCCGACCAGTCGTCGGGCATCATCAAGCGACGCAGATCGGGGTGGCCGGAGAAGCGCACGCCCACCAAATCCCACTGCTCGCGCTCTTGCCAGTCCGCGCCCGCGATCACGTGCGCCAGCGTGGGGGCGGCGCCTCCCGCCTCCACACGCACGCTCCACCACGCGAGCTTCGAGCCGCCCTCGGCGCCGCGCTTGGGGCCCACCGTGCGCAGGCCGTAGGCGACCTCGTGGTGCTCCGGTCCACCCGCGACGTTGCCCGAGCGGCCCTTGCCTGCGAGCCAGTGGCTCGCCACCACGTACACGAGCTGCTTGTAGCCGCGCTCGACGAGCGCGCGTGCGAGCGCGACGTGTCGCGCGAGCGGCACCACGGGCGGCGCGTCCTTGGGGAAGTCGACGACGCCGTGCGCCTGGAAGAGCTCGACGAGCTCGGGGGCGAACGTGGGCGGCGCGGCCACCGTGCCCGGCGCCGTCTCCGGGACGGGCGGCATCTCGAGCTCCTCGGCAGGGCGCGCGACGGGCGACTCGGCGGCGCGCGACGCAGCCTCCATCTGCTGATCGGAGAGCGAGGGATCACGCTCGGGGTCACCGATGCGCGCGATGCTGGGCTTGGTCGCGACGAGACCGCCGGTCTTCTGGACGGGGGCGGTGAGCGGCTTGCCCTGCTCGGAGCGGATCTTCGCGGCGAGCTCGAGCAAGCCCGCCATGAGCGACTCGGGGTTGGGCGGACAGCCGGGGATGTAGACATCGACGGGCAGGAACGTGTCGATGCCCGGCACCACGGGATAGAGGTCTCGATAGAAGTCGCCCGAGATCGCGCACGAGCCCATCGCGATCGCCCACTTCGGCTCGGGCATCTGCTCCCAGAGGCGCTTCACCCGCGGCGCCATCTTCACGGTGATCGTGCCCGCGACGACCATCACGTCGCCCTGCCGCGGCGTGCCTCGATAGAACGTGCCCATGCGATCGAGGTCGACGCGGCTCGCGGCCGCGGCCATGAGCTCGATGCCGCAGCAGCTCGTGGCCATGGGAAAGACCCACAGCGAATTCGTGAGGCCCCACGTGAGCAGGCGATCGAGCGGCGCGACGCCGACCGAGAGGCCCGGCATCGAGAGGAGCTTGTCGTAGAGCGGGTGCTCGTAGCTGCGACCGCCCTCGTCGAAGAGGGGGAGCGAGGTGCGGGGCTTGTCTACTCCCATCGCAGCGCGTCCTTCCGGACCCCGTAGGCCCAACCGAGCATCAGCACCGCCACGAAGCTCACGATGGCGATGAGCCCCGCGCGTCCGAGCTCGTGCACCTCGATGGCCCACGGGAAGAGGAACACGGCCTCGACATCGAAGAGCACGAAGACGAGGGCCACGAGGTAGTAGCGAGCGTGGAACTGCATCCACGCCGCACCGACGGGCTCCTCGCCACACTCGTACGTGGTGTCTTTGAGCGGCGACTTCTTGGTGGCCCGCACACGCAGGAGGGCAGCGCCCGCCAGCATGCCGCCGGCCATCAAGAAGGCACCGAGGAGAAACCCCAGTGCTGCGTAGCTCTCTGTCATGCGCGTACCTTCCGCTCGGCGACCCTGACAAGCTCGAGGGCCGCCAGCTCTTGCCGCGCTTGCGAACCCCCTACTCGCCCCGGCCGCGAAACCTGCGAGAAAGGTCACATGTGCGTGCGGACACGCGACCGCTCACGGGGACGCCGGCGCGAAAAAACCCGTTCTGTGCGGGTTCTTGCGGGCGAGGCCCCGCCGAGACACCGCGCTCCCCGCAACCCGAGGCTCCAGGGCGGCGATCGGGAGGCCGGTCTGCGCTCCCCCCGCGCGAGAGATGAGGATGCCGGCGGCCGGAGCGGCTGCCTGAAGACGATCGTCACGACGAGCTCATCCTCGCGACCATCCATGCGTGCGTCTCCTGTGACCGATCGTCCGAGGGCCACCGCCCTACGAGCGTTCGCGGGACCTCCACGCGGCGACCGCCAGACGCTCGGAAGATGGCCAGTTGCCCGGGCGTTCCGGCGCGTGCTACCCCGGCGACCCTACCGATGTTCGAGACCCTCTCCAAGGGCTTCCGCGCCGCGCGGAACCGCCTCATGGGCGTCACCGAGCTGGACGAGGCCAACCTCGATCCGGCGCTACGCGACGTCCGCCTGTCGCTCCTCGAAGCCGACGTCGAGCTCGGCGTCGTCAAGCGCTTCCTCGAGCGAGTGAAGTCGCAGATCGTCGGTGAGACGATCCAGAACGAGGTCGAGGCCAAGGGCAAGAAGATCAAGGTCGGCCCGGCCGAGCGCTTCATCAAGGCGTGTCAGGACGAGCTCGTCGCCATGATGGCGAGCGAGGGTCCCGTCGTGGCCTTCGCGCCCAAGCCACAGCCCACCGTCATCATGATGGTCGGCCTCCAGGGCTCGGGTAAGACGACGACGAGCGGCAAGCTCGCGCGGTTGCTCGAGACGCAGGGCCGCAAGGTGCTCCTCGTCGCCGCCGACGTGCAGCGGCCGGGCGCGATCGAGCAGCTCCAGGTGCTCGGCGAGCGCCTGTCGATCCCCGTCTTCGCGATCCCGCGCGGCAACCCCGTCGACATCTGTCAGAAGGGGCTCGCCGAGGCCAAGCGCCTGAAGCGCGACACGGTGATCTTCGACACCGCGGGCCGCCTCGCGATCGACGAGCCGCTCATGCAGGAGCTCTCGGAGATCAAGAGCTCCACGGGCGCGCAGAACGTCTTCATGGTGGTCGACGCCATGATCGGCCAGGACGCGGTGAAGACCGCGGCGGCGTTCCACCAGCGCCTGAGCCTCTCGGGCGTCGTGATGACCAAGCTCGACGGCGATGCGCGCGGCGGCGCGGCGCTCTCGATCCGCGAGGTCACCGGCGCACCGCTCAAGTTCGTCGGCACGGGCGAGGGCCTCGACAAGCTCGAGGAGTTCCGTCCCGAGGGCATGGCGAGCCGCATCCTCGGGTTCGGCGACATCGTCGGCCTGATGAAGGACTTCGAGGGGGTCCTCGACGAGAAGAAGGCAGAAAAAGACGCGGCCCGCATGCTCAAGGGCCAGTTCACGCTGCAGGACTTCCTCGAGCAGCTGCGCATGCTGCAGTCGATGGGACCGCTCCAGCAGATCTTCGAGAAGCTCCCGTTCTTCGCCGACAGCGTGCCCGAGGGCTTCCAGGTCGACGAGAAGGAGCTCAAGCGAGCCGAGGCGATCGTCAGCTCGATGACGAAGCGCGAGCGCCTCGATCCCGACGTGTTCCTCAAGGAGCCCACGCGCATCACGCGTGTGGCCAGGGGCTCGGGCCGCGAGGACAAGGACATCGTCGATCTGCTCCAGCGCTTCGCGTTCATGAAGCAGATGATGGGAGACATCGGGCAGCAGGCTGGCCTGCTCTCGAAGATCCCGGGGCTCAAGCAGCTCGCGGGCGCGCGTCGCCTGCAGGATGCGGTGCGCACCACGGGCCTCGAGACGAACCCGATGATGTCGACGCTCGCCGACCAGCTGCTCGAGGCGGCGGTCGCCGGCGGTGGCAAGGATGGAAAGCCCAACATGGCGGAGCTCGCGAAGATGCTCCAGCGCGGTGGCGGGCTTCCGCCAGGCATGGGCCTTCCCCCGGGCATGGGCCTTCCGCCCGGCATGGGCCTTCCGCCCGGCATGGGTCTTCCACCCGGCATGGGTCTTCCACCCGGCATGGGCCTTCCGCCCGGCATGATGGGCGGCATGGGTGGCCCTCCGCAGCGCGCCGCGCTCAAGCAGTCCGAGAAGGACAAGAAGAAGCAGCAGCGCAAGCAAGAGAAGAAGGCGCGCAAGAAGTCGCGTCGCTGACGAGCCCCGCGGGCCTCCGCGGAGATTTCCTGGGGCGAGCTCGCCCCGCGTCGAACACGAGAACGAGTGGAGCTCGAACCATGAAGCGTGCGCTGAAAGTCCTCCTGGTCCTCGCCCTGGGCAGCTCGAGCGCGATGCTCCCCGCGTGTGTGGAGGAGTCGCCGGAGCTCACCGCCACGGAGCGTGAGTCGCTGCGCGAGTACATCCTCACCGAGGCTCCGCACCCGCAGCACGAGCTCGACATCCAGTTCGAGAACAAGGTGCGCCTGATCGGCTACGACATCGACGTCGAGAGCATCACGCCGGGGCAGCCGTTCACGATCACCTGGTACTGGCACGTCGAGCGACGTCTCGGCGGCGGCTGGGCGCAGTTCACGCACCTCGCCGATGCCTCGGGCGCCGACCGCCTGAACCAGGACAACAACGGCGTCGTGCGGGAGCGCTACCAGGCCGCGCGCTGGCACGCGAACGAGTACATCCGCGACCCCCAGACCATCACGATCGCCCCGGATTGGGGCTCGGATCGCGTGATCTTCTATCACGGCTTCTGGCACGAGGCGCATCGCCTGCAGGTCTCGAGCGGGCCGAGCGACGGCGACAATCGTGCGCGCGCTGCGAGCATCCCGGTGGCCGCGGCGGCGCCGGGGGCGACGCCCACGACGATCGTCGCGCCGGAGCGACCGCAGGCGGCAATTCCGTCGCTCGACGCGCGCCGCGTGAGCGCCGCGATCACCGTGGACGGTCGTCTCGACGAGGCGGACTGGCGCCAGGCCGCGCCCACGAACGCGCTCGTCAACACGATGAACGGCAGCGCGGCGGAGCCGAGCGCGAGCGCGCGTGTGCTGTGGAACGACGACGCGATCTACATCGGCTTCGACGTGAACGACGACTTCCTCCAGAACACGCTCACGGGGCGCGACGCGCACCTCTGGGGCCAGGACTGCGTGGAGGTCATGGTCGATCCGGACGGCGACGCAGCGAACTACTTCGAGCTCCAGGTCTCGCCCACGGGCGAGGTGTTCGACACGTTCTACGACACGCGCCGCGTGCCCGCGCCGATCGGCCACGCCGACTGGAACGCGCAGATCGAGACGCGCGTGGCGACGCGCGGCACGCCCAACGACGACGCCGACGATCAGGGCTACTCCGTGGAGATCCGCATCCCGTGGTCGAGCTTCCAGTACGGCAGCTCGCCTGCGATGGGCGCGCCGCCGGCGGACGCGACGTGGCGTGTGAATTTCTACGTGATGGACACGCGACGGGGTGGTGGTCAGCGCGCGGTCGGCTGGTCGCCTCCGCTCGAGGGCGATTTCCACGTTCCCGCGCGCTTCGGACGCGTGCGGATGGCTGCGCCCACGGCGCCGATCGCTGCGGCGGCGCAGGTCCCGCAGATCGTGATCCCCGAGGGCATGCGCCCGCTCGTGCGTCACCTCGGGCCCGCCGCGGGTCAGGCGCCTGCCGCGCAGCATCCCCCCGCGCAGTGATCGATCAGGACACGAGGCCGCTCGAGTTGCTGATGATGCGGCCCGGCTCGATGCCGGCGCCGCGCAGCACCTCGGCCCAGCGCTGCTCCATGGCGCAGTCGAACACGATGCTCGGATCGAGCGCGACGGGGAGCCACACGCCTCGCTCGAGCTCGCCGTCGAGCTGTCCCTGGCCCCAGCCCGCGTAGCCCACGACCAGGAGGCGACGCTTGGACGACGTGGGCTCGCCGAGGGCCTCGAGCGCCTTGCGCGACGCCGTGACCGCGATGCGCTCGTGAACGCGCACCGCGTCCTCGAGCAGGGCCTCGTCCGCCTCCGTCGGGTCGAAGACGACCCAGCCCGTGCGTGACACCGGGCCGCCCACGAGCACCGGCATGTCGACGTCGGCCTCGACGCCGATCGACTCCGCCACGTCCTTGAACGCGACGGGCGCAAGTCGGTTCACGACGAAGCCGATCGAGCCCTGGGTGCCGTGCTCGACGAGCAGCACGACGCTGCGCGCGAAGTTCGGATCGCGGAGCGAAGGCGCCGCGACGACGAAGCCCGGCGCGAGCCGCGCGGAGCCCCCGGGGTGCTGCTCGGCCTTGGCGCGCATGTCCGTCAGCGTGCCAGAAAAGGGGCGCGGTTGTCGCTCGCGCCGGCACGTCACGCCCTTCGACGGAGCACCACGTAGTAGTAGCCGGAGGCGTAGCGGAGCACGCCGATCACCTCGAAGAGCTCGCGAACACGCGGATCGCTCGCGAGGGCTTGCTCCACCGGGTGGCCCCGCATCGCCGTGATCGACCCGTCCGAGACCTGGGGCTCGACCCCCGAGTGCAGCACGATCGTGTCGACCTCGCGTGCGAGGAGATCGTCGAGGGTCACGGGCTTGGCGCAGTGCGCACCGGGGCGCCCCCCCACGTCGGGATCCGTCACGCCCGCGAGATCGAAGGGCTGCCACGGCGCCCGATAGGAGAGGAAGCCCACGTCCACGAGCGCGACCACACGTGACTCGCGCGCGAGCACCGTGCGGAGCTCCTGGCCTGCATGCGCACGCGAGCGCGCGACCTCGTCGGCCTGCGCGACGACGAGCACCGTGAGCGCGAGCTGAGGGACGATCGCGAGGAGGCCGAGCGAGCCGATCAGCACGGGCCGGCGGTGCGTGCCCACGAAGCGACCGAAGCCGGTGCCTGCGAGGAGGAGCGTGAGCGGAGCGAGCGGCACGAGCAGGCGTCCGCCCGGCATCCAGTCACCGCCGCCGAGGATCACGGTGCCGAGCGACACGACGAGGGCGAGGCCGAGCAGGCCGTCGTCGCGGCTCGTGCGCACGGCATGGAGCGAGGGCACCAGCACGAGCCCGAAGAGCACGGCGAGCGCGACGAGCGTGTAGCCCAGACCGTTGCCGAGATCGGTCGGCTTGGCCTGCGCGGAGAGCGGGATCGCCTGCCCGAAGAGCACGATCCGGAACGCCACGACGGAGCCGAGGCCCACGACCGCCGCGAGCCCCGCCGCGACCGCCGCGCGCGAGCGAGAGGTCGCGGGCTCTCGCTGCGCCCACAGCATCGCGATCGCCCACGACACGGGGACGAGCTCGGGGCGCAGCCACGGCACGAGGAGCAGGCCGAGCACGACCGCGATCTGCGCAAGTGGGCGCGTGCCGGGCGCACGCGAGGTGGCGCCGAGCCCCGCGATCGTCACGACGAGCGTGGCGAGGCCGGTCTCGAGCCCCGACTGCGCGTGCATCGAGAACGCGCCGGCCCCGAGGAGCGCGAGCACCACGAACGCGGCGCCGACCGTTCCGCGCGCACGGCGGCGCACACGCCAGACGACGAGCCCGATCGCGAGGGCCGCCGAGAGCGCGCCGATCCCCTTGGCGGCCTCGACCGGATCGACGCCTGCGGCCGCTGCGACGATCTCGGGCGCGAGGAGCAGGGGCCCGGTGACACCGTCGGTCGCTGGCCCGTCGCGGAACGTGTAGCCGTGGCCCTCCACGATGCGGAGCGCGTAGCGACCGGGGATGAACGCGTCGTCGGCCGTGTAGCCACGAGCGAGCCAGGCCATGCCCAGCACGACGAGCGCAGCCAGCCAGGGAAGCGCTCGCGAGGCGGCGAGCAGGCGCGCGTGGTGGGCAGACCGAGCCATGCGTGGGAGGCGGTCGTACGTCGCGCGGCGAGCACGCGCACGCGCTCGATGGGGATCAGCCCATGCGCGCGCGATGCACCACCATCGCGATCGCCGAGAGCACACGGACGAGCGTCTCGCCGTGGTTGCCCACAGGGAAGGTCAGCGTCGCGCCGTTGGCCACGACCTGCACGCGATCTTCGAGCGTTCCCACGAGGAGCGGGCTCGCGACGGCTGCGAGGGGCACGACCACGCGCTCGCCGCCATCGCGCGCCACGAGCGTCTGGTCCGTGAGCACGACCGCATCGCGCCCGCCGCCCATCAGGGTGAGATCGAAGAAGGCCACCACGGGCTCTGCGGCGTGCGGCCCTAGGATCTCGCGCGCATGCGCCGCCTTGTTCGCGGGGAGGTCCTCCGCGAAGTGCAGACGGCGCCCCTTGGCCGAGAGGGCCATGTTGCGGATGGTGTCCCGCAGCGCGCCCGGCGGGAGGCTCGGCCCCTGCGGCATCGGAGCAGCGCTCGCCGGAGGCGGCCCCGCGCTCGGGAACGCGCTCGGAACCGGACGCCCACGCTTGCGCAGCTCCGCCTCGGCCTCTTCGATGTTGTCGCGCACCATCGCCGCCTCCTCGCCCCACTCGGCCGAGGTGCGGTACCAGGTGATCGCCTCTTCGTAGCGACCGAGGAAGAAGCACGCGGCGCCGATCTGCCCAGCGGCGAGCCCGCGACGCGAGGGATCCGCTTCGCCGATCGCCTTGTACGCGGCGATCGCGGCTTCGTACTGCCCGCCCACGAGGAGGCGCGCCGCGGCGTTCACGGCCGAGGCGCGATCGTTCGGACCGAGCGCACCTTGCGCCATGCTCTGGAGCTGCGCGGCCTCGGTCATGCCGATGCCGCTGGGCGCCGCGCTCACGAAGGCCGACGTCGAGACCTGCCCTCCCTGCCGGCTCACCGCGAGGCTCGGCGCAGCGGCGTTGGGTCGATCCACGCGGAGCACACCGTCGATCCCCAAGGCGACGAGGCGCGAGGTGAGCGCGTCGAGCCCCGAGGCGCGCGCGAGCGCGATCTCCTCCGCATAGAGAGGGACGAACGACAAGAGGTGGACGGTGCGCGGGCCCGTGTGCCCCTGGATCGACACGGTGTGGAGCTCTCGAGGGAGGTTCGGCGCCTGGAGCAGCACCGCGCCCGCGAGCTGCGTGCTCGGGTGGTAGGGCGCTGGCGGCTCGCCGTTGCCCAGCGTGTGACCGAACGCGAAGTAGCTGCCGTGCTCGTGCGGAAGCCGTGCGAGGCGACGAAGCGTGGCGATCGGCCAGAACCATCGCGGATCGGCGAACGAGCGCTCGTCGATGGGCCACTCCCGTGGCAGGAGCGCGAGAATCTCGGCATGGGCGAGGTGCTGGGCTCCCTGCGGGACACGCATCGGCAGATCGCTCAGCCCCGACGTGAGCGCGAGGCGATACGGCAAGTGCGGCACCGCCGCGGTGATGAGCACATCGACGTGGACGGTCTCCGAGATGATCTCGACGTAGACGGTCTCGACCGGAGCGATGTGACGCTCCACGTGCGCCACGAGCGCCTCGGTCTGGTGATCTCCACGAGGCGCAGTCGGTCGCGCCGCGCGCGGATCGTAGTGGAACAGCGTCATCGCGGCGTTCTACGTCGCGCATCCGTCGACATCGAGCGTCGAGACCTGCCTTTGACGTGCTTTGACGTCTCGCGGACGCTCGACACACGCGACGCGCGAGTGCGAGCCGCGGGCGTGAGACGCACGCGCGCCACGACCCCGCGACAGCTCACACCCCGCTTTCGCCGCGCGTCGGCTACCCTGCGCGGACCCGTGATCCCTTCTCAGCGCCCTCCCCTCGCGCCGGGGACGCCCATCGGCAAGTACGTCGTGGAGTCGCTCCTCGGAGAGGGCGGCAACGGTGCCGTGTACGCCGGCCTCGACACGGTGCTCGGTCGACGCGTCGCGCTCAAGCTCCTGCACCCACAGCTCGTCTACGATCCGCACATCGCGGGGCGCTTCCGGCAAGAGGCGCAGGCGATGGCGCAGCTCAACCACCCGCACGTGGTCACGGTGCACGACCTCGTCGGAGACCAGGGCACGTGGGCCATCGTCATGGAGCTCGTCGAGGGCGGCGAGACGCTCGCGTCGCTCCTCAAGCGCGAAGGGCGCCTCGCACCGCTGCGCGCGGTGCGCCTCATGAAGCAGACCGCCGCGGGGCTCGGGCACGCGCACGGACGCGGCGTGGTGCATCGCGACGTCAAGCCCGCGAACGTCATGATCGTGCGGCACGCGAGCCCGCTCTCGGGCAGCACCGAGACGGCGAAGATCAGCGACTTCGGCATCGCGCGCCTGCTCCACGGCGAGAAGCGGACGCAGGGGCAGCTCACGCTCGGCACGCTGTGGTACCTCGCGCCCGAGCAGGCGCAGAGCTCGTCCGTCGACGCGCGGGCTGATGTCTACGCGCTCGGCGCGACGCTCTACGAAGCGCTCACGGGACGCGTGGTGTTCCCCTACGACAACGTCGCGCGCGTGCTCGCCGCGGCGCTGGCCGAAGTGCCTGCTCCCCCGTCGAGCCTCGTGCCGGGCATCGCGCCCGCCCTCGACGAGCTCGTGCGCCGCTTCATCGCCAAGCGACCCGAAGACCGTCCCTCGAACGGCGAGGAAGCGCGGGCCCTCCTCGAGCAGCTCGAGGCCACGCTCGATCCGGCCGCGCTCGCACGCGCGACGCCCTCGGTGCAGCCAGTGCCGTACGCAGCGCTGGCCGCCTCCTCGCGCCCACCGCAGGCGCCACCCTCACCGTACTCGCCGCAAGCGTCGCCCTACTCTGCGCAGCCGCCGTCCTCACCCCACACCCAACGGGCCTCCCCCACGTCGCCTGCGCCTGCGATCGCGACCCCCGCGCCGACGCCCTTCGGCGCCCTCGTGCCGTCGATGCCCACGCCGCCGAGCCCCCTCGCGCCCTCGACGTCTGCGGCCACCGCGCTCGGCACGACGCCCGCCCCCTACAGCTCCGGCGACGCGAGCGCCCAGAGCCATCGCATCGGGCTCTTCGTGGGCGTCGGCGTGGTGGCGCTCGTCTCGGTGGGCTGCCTCGCGAGCGCGTTCATGTGTGTGGTGACCGGCTACTTCAACCACTGACTCGCTCTCTCACTGCGGTGCATCGGCGGCGGCTCCCGGTCGGGGGAGCGTCCGCAGGTGGCGCACGATCGCCGCGATGCCCGTGGGCGCGAGCTGCTCGCCGAAGGCCGGCATGAAGCCGCCTTGTCCTTGCGCGACGATGCGCGCGAGCTCCTCGTCGGAGCGAGCCTGTACGGCCGGATCCACGAGGCTCGAGACGCGCGCCATGGGCGGCGCCTGCGTCCCGTCGCCGAGGCCGCTCCGGCCGTGGCAGCCCGAGCAGTGCATCACGTAGAGGGCCTCCCCCGCCCCCACCTCGGTCACCGCGCCGCCCTCGGGCTCCTGGTAGCCCTCGGGCAATTGGTGATCGCTCGGCTGCCACTCACGCAGCTCACCCGAGGACGCCTCGCCACAGCCCGTCGCAGCCGAAGCCGCGAGGCCGAGCAGCAAGATGGCCCCGATGCGGAGGGAGTTTGGTAGGTTCGCGCTCATGCTGGACCGGCGGCTCGTGGGATCGCGATGCAAGGACTGACCTCGCTCCTGGGCAATGGCTTCGGCAAGGGCCCCGGCTGGGTGCTCCTGCGGATCGTGTTCGTGGGCGTCGTGGCCTGGCTGCTCTATCACGCGCTCGCGCATTTCGGGTACGGCTGGGCGATGATCCCGATCGCCCTCCTCGCGGTGGGGCTCTGGGCCGCGGAGTCGTGGCGCATGTCCAAGCAGCGGCGGGAACGCGTGGCGGCCTGGGATCGCTGGGAGGCCGCGGTCGCCGACGACGACGCGCGTCCCGGTGCCATCCAGGAGGTGCGTGAGGAGCTTCGCCGCGCCTACCGCCTCGGCCCGCGCCTCAGGGTCGATCAGGCGCACCTCTCGGTGATCCTCGCGGAGCTGCTCGACGCGAGCGATCGCGCCGAAGAGGCGTGTGAGGTGCTCGCGCGCGTGAAGCTCGACGAGCTCGACGCTGCGCGGTGTGCGGTGGTGCGCCACGCCAAGGCGGTGGCGCAGATCTCGGCGAGCCGCTTCGAGGAAGCGGAGGCCACCGTTCGTGCGCATCGCGCGCCGACCGAGCCCGACGTCGACGCGCGCATGGAGCTGCTCGGCCGCATGCTCAAGCTCGAGCGAGGGGAGGCGAAGGACGCCCTCGAGGGCCTCGACGGCGTGCTCGCGAAGGTGCCAGGCGACGAGACGGGCCTCGCCGACGACGTGCTCGTGGTCCGCGCCGCGCGCCTCGAGGCGCTCGGCAAGGACGCCGAAGCGCTGGCGGAGCTGCGCAAGCTCGACGAGGGCGTCCTCGAAGGCCTCGCCAAGCTCGGAGCGCCGCGCGTGCGCGCGCTGGCCCGCAGGGCGCGGGGCGATGTGACGAAGCCTTCGGACGAGGGCGCGAAGCCTTCGGACGAGGGCGCGAAGCCTTCGGACGAGGGCGCGAAGCCTTCCGACGAGGGCGCGAAGCTTTCGGACGAGGGCGCGAAGCCTTCGGACGAGGGCGCGAAGCCTTCGGACGCTGCTGCGAAGGCTTCCGACGACGAGGCCAGCGCTTCGGACGAGGGCGCCAAGGGTTCTCGCGACGCCTGAGGGCGAGGCCCTCTCGGCCCGCTGCCCTGCCCTCGGATGGCCTGCCCTCGGATGGGACTCGACAAGGCGCCGACGTTCGTCACCCTCTGGCCTCCGTGCTGGCCCTCTACCTCCCCATCCTCGGCATCATGGCGATCGACGGCGCGCTGCTCGCGCTGCTCGGCTGGGCCTACGACTCGCCTCGCTTCGCCTCGCAGCGCATCAGCCCCATGCCGCCTCTGCGCGTCGGGATGCGCGAGCGCATGCGCTACTTCGCCGTGAGCAGCACTCTCTCCCTCGTCTTCCTCGGCGCGATGACGTGGGCGCTCTGGGGCTTCGGCATCTCGGGCGACTCCGACGCGACGCACCCCCTCTGGCGCGACGTGCTCGACGCCGTCGTGGTCCTCTTCGTCTACGACTTCCTCTACTACTTCCTGCACCGGCTCATGCACCACAAGAAGCTCGTGCGGCACGTGCACGCGGTGCATCACCGCGCGCGCAACCCGAGCGCGCTCGAGAGCTTCTACCTCCACCCGGTGGAGCTCTTCGCCGGCCTCGCACTCTTGCATGCGTGCATCGGCGGCCATGCGCTCCTTCTCGGGCCCATGAGCATCACGGGCTACGCGCTGCTCTTCTTCGTGCACAGCACGCTCAACATCCTCGTGCACTCGGGCATCGTGTTCGGCGCCTGGTACACGTGGCCGATCGACTACCTCGCGAAGAAGCACTCGGTGCATCACAAGGACGACGCGGGGAAGAACTACTCCTCGCTCACGCCGATCCCCGACACCCTCTTCGGGACCGCTGGCTGACAGCCCCGCGAGACCGTTTGCGCGTCGCACGCGCGCCCGGCACCATCGCTCGATGCGTCGTCTTTCTTCGCGCGCCCTCGCGCGCCTCCTCGTCGTGGGCTCTCTCCTCGCCATCGGCTGCGCACAGGGCGGCACTGGCGCCTCGGACACGGGCGGAGGCGGACGCGACGTGGGGCCCGCACCCGACGGCGGCGGCCGTGACGGCGGCGGCACGATGAACGACGCAGGCGGCGGCGGCACGAGCGACGCGGGACGCTTCGACGCGGGACGCCTCGATGCGGGCCGCAGCGGGGATGCGGGTGGCGGACACGACGCGGGCTCGGTCTCGTGCCCGAGCGGCCAGCACGCGTGCGGCGCGGGCTGCGTGCGCGACCTCGCCAACGATCCCGCCAACGGCTGCCGCCTCGGCTGCGGCGAGCCCTGCCCGACACCGGCGATGGGCACGGCGAGCTGCGACATGACGGGCCACTGCGCGTGGGACTGCACGCCGCCCTACCGCCGCGTCGGCGACACCTGCGAGTGCACGCCCACCACGTGCGAGGCCATCCACTACGAGTGCGGCGCCCCCGACAACGGCTGCGGCATGCCGCTCGATTGCGGCGCCTGCATGGACGGCGCGATGTGCACGACGGGACGCTGCGCGTGCACGCCCGACACGTACGAGACCAACGACTCGAACACGACGGCGAGCCCGCAGGGCGGCCTCAACGACGCCGACGATCCGCCCGACGTGATCCTCAGCGCCAACATCGACGAGATGCGCGACGAGGACTGGTGGTCGTTCCCGATCACCGACGGCACCGACGGCGGCAACCCGCGCATCACCGTGACGCTGGCGGACATCCCGATCGGCAGCGACTACGCGCTCTCGGCCTACTACGTGTGCGGCGATCGCACCGACAACAGCACCTGCGCGATCGGCAGCACCGACAACTACCTCGGCCATGGCTGCGCCGGCAGCGCCGCGGGCAGCGCGCCCGAGACGGTCGAGCTCGAGACCGACTGCGACCGCGGCATCCTCAACTCGGACGACAGCGGCACGCTCTATGTGCGCGTGACCGCGCCGACGTGGATGAGCACCTGCGGGCCGTACCGCGTCACGGTGCGCGTGCGCTGATCGACGACTTCCGAGAATCGTCCCGCGGCAAGCTTCGGAAGTCTGGGCTGCGGGGACGGCGCCCGCGTCACTGGTAGCGCGCGATGATCGACTCGATCACTGCGCGATCCGACGCCGCGGGCGCGAGCTCGAGGTAGCGGCGATAGGCTGCGACACCGCGGGGGATGTCTCCCTCGCGGAGGTACGCGCGACCGAGCTGCTTCTGCACCTCGGCATCGCTCGGCGAGAGGCGCGCCGACTCCTCGAACGCTCGGATCGCGCGCGGCATGTCGCCCGCGAGGAACGCGGAGCGGCCGTCCTCGAACGCGCGGCGCGCCGGCGAGAGGGGCGCCTGCGTCCCCTGTGTTCCGCCCGCGCCCGAGGTGCTGCCCTGAGCGCTGCTCGAGGCCCCCGACGAGCTGCCCTGTGAGCTGCCCTGAGAGCTGCCCTGAGAGCTGCCCTGTGAGCTGCCCTGTGAGCCAGCCTGAGAGCTGCCCTGCGCGGGCTGCGCGCCCTGCGAGCCACCTTGTGTTCCGATCACGCGCGGTCGCGTGCCTCCGGCGAAGGGAGTGACCCGGCTCGTGCTCGATGGACTGAGCGTCGCGGGCCCGGGCTCGGTGCCGGGCGGCGGGTCGACCGCCGTGGTGGCAGGCACGTCGGCGCCCGCGGCCTCGGGCTCGGCGGTGGGCGGCGGAACGCTGGTGGGTGCCACCTCGGTGGGGTGGCTGGGCTCCGCGCCGGTGGGCTGGTGCACCTGCGTCACCATCGCGGTCGGCGGAGGCACGGAGGGCGATGGAGAGTTGGTGCCGATCGCGAGCCACGCGCCGATCCCCGCGAGCGCCGCGACGGCCACGCCTGCCACCACGATCCACGAGGGGCGACGCACGGGGATCGCAGCGCTCGAGCTGCCAGGCGGCGGCGTGGAGCGAACCGTGGCCTCGAGCGTCTGGCCTCGCGCGATCTCGGCGCTCGCCCGCGCCTGCGCGGCGAAGCGGCCCTCGCCGAGGCGCTCGTCCGCGAGCGGCCCGAGCTCTTCGAGCGCGGCCTCGAGCGCGTCGGCCATCTCCTTGGCGGTGGCGTAGCGATCCCCGCGTGCCTTGCTCATCGCCTTCTTCGCGATGCGCTCGAGCGACTCGGGGATGCCGAGCTCGGGCCGACGCTTGCGCGGCGGCTCGGCCTCGTCGGTGAGGTGCTTGGTGATGATGCCGAGCGCCGTGTCGCCGCTGAAGGGCGGAGAGCCCACGAGCATCTGGTAGAGCACGACGCCCGCGGCGTAGATGTCGAGGCGGCGATCGACGTCCTCACCGCGCGCCTGCTCGGGCGCCATGTACTGAGGCGTGCCGCACACGAAGCCATCGACGGTGATCGACTGGCCCTCGCCCTCCATCACTTTCGCGATGCCGAAGTCGCACACCTTCACGAGGTCGCGCCCCTGACGGTCGGTGAGGACCACGATGTTCTCGGGCTTGAGATCGCGGTGGATGATCCCGACGTGATGCGCTTCGTCGAGCGCGCGCAGGGCCTGGACGAGGATCGTCACGATCCGCCGCGGCGCGAGCGGGAAGTCGTGATCGAGGATCACCTGCAGATCCTCGCCGTCGAGGAGCTCCATCGCGATGAAGAGCACGCCGTCGTCGGTGCTGCCGAAGTCGAGGATCTGCACCGAGTTCGGGTGCGAGAGTCGGCTCGCCGCGCGCGCCTCGCGGTGGAAGCGCTTGGCGACGCGATCCTCGCCGCCGAGGTGCTGGTGCAGCACCTTGATGGCGACGTCCTTGTCGAGGAGCTGGTGGTGGGCCTGGTAGATGCGGCCCATCGCCCCCTCGCCGAGGAGCGAGTCGAGACGGTACTTGCCCGCGAGCGTCCGACCGAGGAGCCGATCCGGGTCGCTCTGCGGGAGCTCCCTCGCGCGCTCGCCCGAGCCCGTCGGGCTCGTCGCGCCCATGGCCGACCGACCATCGGAATGGCTCGGTGGACTCTTACGGGCCCGACGCTTGGGCTCGCTCTCCGCGTGCGCGGTCATCGCGGGCGGCAGTGTAAGCGAGAATCGGGCCGAGGTTTCCATCGGAGAATCGAGGCTGCGTGACGGCGGCGTCGCGTCCCTAACGGCTCTGGTGGACGGTCGATTTCGTTCCCATCACGGTTCCTGCGCCGCGCTTGACCTAGGATCGCGAAGGCGACTAAGGTCGCGCGGGACCTCGAGAGAGCGCCCTCCTCGAAGGCGAGCCACAAGGAGCTCCGCGGTGATCGTCTGCCCCCGTTGCAGTAAAGAGAACCAGGACCACTACAAGTTCTGCCTGGGCTGTGGAGCGGAGCTGCCGCGGGATGCGGCGCACGCCCCCAAGAGCTTCACGGCGCCCACGCCGCCTGCGGGCGCTGCGCCCGCGCCGATGCAGCCCATGGCTGCGCCGCCGATGCCACCGATGATGCAGCCCATGGCTGCGCCGCCGATGCCGTCGTTCGGTGGTGCGCCTGCGATGCCCGCGCCGCAGCCGTCGTTCGGCGGCGCGCCCGCGATGGCTGCCCCGCAGCCGCAAGCGCCCGCGATGCCTCCGCCGGCCATGGCGCCCGCGCCGGCGATGGCCGCGCCCCCGATGCCGTCGTTCGGTGGCGCACCTGTGATGGCTGCACCGCCGGTCGTGGGAGGCTCTTCGCCCGCCATCCCCGCGATGGGCGATCAGGTCGTGTGCCCGAAGTGCGGCACGTCCAACGCGCGGAACTTCAAGTACTGCGGGAGCTGTGGACACCCGCTCGGCGGCTCGATCCCCGCGCCCGCCCCTGCCGCGGCGCCACCGCCCGCGGTGAGCGGGGGTCCGCAGCGCGGATCGCTCGTGCTCATCCGCGCCGATGGCTCCGAAGGCGACTCGTTCCCGCTCCAGGAGACGACGATCATCGGTCGCGAGACCGGCGGCCTCTTCGCGAGCGACTCGTACCTCTCGCCTCGCCACGCGACGTTCACGTTCGCGGGCGGCCTGAGCGTGCGCGACGAGAACAGCCTGAACGGCATCTACATGCGCATCGGCGTCGACCAGCCGATCGAGCTCGTGGATCGCTCCGTCTTCCGGATCGGCCAGGAGATCATCCGCTTCGAGCGCCTGGGCGTGCGCCCCGCCCAGAACGGCGTCGAGCCCATGGGGAGCCCCAACACGGGCCTCGCGGGCCGCATCTGCCTCATCACGGGGCGCGACACGACCGGCAACTGCTTCCCCGTTCCTTCGGCAGGCCTGCACATGGGCCGCGAGCGCGGCGACATCCTCTTCCCGGAGGACGGCTACGTGTCCGGGCTCCACTGCCGCCTCCACGAAGAAGGCGGCCGTGTGTTCCTCACGGACGTGGGCAGCTCGAACGGCACCTTCGTGCGCATCCACGCGCAGGCGCAGGTGCCGAGCGGCGCGCTCCTCCTGATGGGGCAGCAGCTGTTCCGCGTCGAGTACTGATGCGTTTCCTGGAGGGTCCATGCGGACCCTCCCCCGCGAGACGGACCCCCCGCTCCGAAGGCGCGAGAGACTGGGGTGACCGCGCTCTGGGGCGTTGGCCCGAGAGGCGCCTCCGGGGCACGCGCCGTATGATCGGGGAGTGACGGAGCGATGGCGTACGCGGACGTGTGACCTCGTGCTGCGCGATGGCCTCATCCACGCGACCTTCTTGCCGGAGGCCGAGGTGGGGCTCGAGGACGCGCAGGAGAACATCGCGCGCACGGCGGAGCTGGCGCGCGGAGCTCGCCTCCCCGTGCTCGTCGATCTGCGCGAGATCCGCTCTCAGTCGGCCGAGGCGCGTGCCCACCTCGCGGGGCCCGAGGCCGACGCGGTCTCGTCCGCGGTGGCGCTCGTCATCGGCTCGCCGCTCAGCCGCATGGTCGGCAACTTCTTCCTCGGCTTCAACCGACCCAACGTGCCGACGCGTCTCTTCACCAGCGTGGACGACGCGGAGTCCTGGCTCCGAGGGCTCGGGGCATGACGATCGACGCACGCCTCGAAGAGATCATGGACGTGCTGATCTCGCTCGCGCGCAACGACTTCTCGCGCCGCGCCTCGTTCGGAGACGGCACCGAGGTGCTCGACGGCATCGCTGCGGGCGTGAACATGCTGGCGGAGGAGATCGCGCGACAGGGCCAGAAGGAGCAAGAGCTGCGACGCCGCGCCGCTCACGCCGAGCGCCTCGTGATGCTCGGCCAGATGGCCGCGGGCGTCGCGCACGAGATCAACAACCCCGCGGCCTTCGTCGTCCTCAACCTCAAGGAGCTCGAGGAGATGGTCCGTCGGCTCGAGGCCAAGCTGGCCGAGCCGGAGGGCGTCGATCGCGCCGTCCTCACGCAGGAGCTGAGCGACGCGCGCGCGATGCTCGCAGACGGAGTCATGGGCATCCAGCGCATCGCGAGCATCGTGCGCGAGCTGCACACGTTCGCGCGACACAACGACGCGCCGGCCGAGGTCGTCCTGATGTCTTCGGTCGTCGACGACGCGACGCGGATCGTCGCGCGCGAGATCGCCTATCGAGCGCGGCTCGTGGTGGACGCGGACCCGACGGCGCGGGTGCGCGGCGACCGCACCCAGCTCTGTCAGATCCTCACGAACCTCCTCCTGAACGCGGCCCAGGCGATCCCCGAGGGCGATCCGAACGGCCACCGCATCGAGGTCGTGGTGCGCGGCGGCGCCGACGAGGTCGTGACGTCGGTGCACGACACGGGCGTCGGCATCCCCGAGGACGTGCGCGCCCACCTCTTCGAGCCGTTCTACACGACGAAGGCGAGCAGCCGAGGCACGGGCCTGGGCCTCACGATCTCGAACGAGATCGCGAGACAGCACCGCGGCTCGCTGCGCTGCGCCGACAGCAAGGCGGGCGAAGGCACGACGTTCGAGGTGCGCCTGCCTGCCGCCGCTGCCACGCGGTGGGCGACGCCCGCGCCCTCACGCAGCGAGCCGAGAACCACCGACCGCCGACGCGTGCTCGTGGTCGACGACGAGCCGGTCATCCTCCACACGTACAAGCGCGTGCTCCAGAAGCAGTGCGACGTGGTCACGGCCAAGGGGGGCCACGAGGCCCTCCAGGTGCTCGAGGCCGATGATCGCTTCGACGCCATCATCTGCGACCTGATGATGCCGGAGCTCGATGGTGTCTCGGTGCACGAGTGGCTCGCGGCTCACCGTCCTCGGCTCGTGCCCCGCGTCGTCTTCAGCTCGGGCGGCGCGTTCACCGGGCGCTGTCAGGCCTTCCTCGCGACCTTCCAGGGCCCCCTCCTCGAGAAGCCGATGACGCGTCAGGACATCATGACCGCGATCGATCGCGTCGCGCGCTGACGCGAGACCGAAGGCGCGATCGACACCACCGATCGCGAACACACTCCGACCACGTCGCGTCGAGCAGCGCCATCTCCCGCTCGCGGCCGACCCACGGCTCCGACGCGCGGCACGCGGAGGCCGGCGAACCATGCCGCCTTGGCGGTGGACGAGCTGCGCGGCTCCTCAGATGCGGCGTGCTCGCTCATGGGGCCGTGCGCTTTCTGTGCGAGCACTGCGGACGTGCGCGGCGTTGCGTCGCCCGGTCCGGGTGGATTACCGTGGTAGGACAATGGTGCAGCGCCGGGCAGGAACCACGGTGAAGGTCAGCGTCTCGCTGGACCGCCGAGATCTGGTCGTGCTCCGGCGCCACGCTCGCATGGAGCACGGCGGAAACCTCTCGGCCGCGTTCGCGGAAGCAGCCCGTATCCTCCGGCAGCGCGAGGCGCGGCGAGCGCTCGTGGAGCTTCTCGGCGGTCCCGTCGACGCGGGCCTGGCCGCCGCCGCGGCGGACGAGCAGCGCGCGGCGGCCGAGCGCCCAGCCCGCAGACGTCGCAGGCGCGCTGCATGATCGGCCTGACGCTCGACACGGGGGCGCTCATCGCGCTCGAGCATCGACGCCTCCGCATGCGTGGCGTCCTCGCCCACGCGCTCGCGACGGATCAGCGCATCACCGTCCCGGCTGACGTGATCGGCGAGTGGTGGCGTGGACGGACCGACACACGGGAGGCCATTCTCGCGGCGATCGACGTCGAGCCGCTGTCGGAAGGCCTCGCGAGGTCGGCCGGCGAGGTGCTCGCCGCCGTTCCGGGCGCGACGCTCGTCGACGCCATCGTCATGGTGTCGGCTGCCTCGCGTGGCGACATCGTCTACACGAGCGACGTCGCCGACCTCGAGCGCCTGCGCCGTCGATTCCCCTCGGTCCGCGTGCTCGGCGTCTGACGCGCGCGTTTGGGTGGCATCATGGGGTCGCTTCGCGCGTGTGGTCTCGACCGCGCGTCGCGACGACGCTGACGCGAGGACCGTGAACGATCTCATCACCGTCGACCTCGAGGACCGGGAGCGGCTCTTTCTCACTGGCAGTCTCGTTCATTGGCTCGGTCCGATGTGCGTCACGGAGGAGCTCACCGGAGTGCTCGGATACACCGGCTGGATCGCGTTCGAGCGCGCGCTGCACGATCGCTTGCTCCCTCGCCTGCATGCCTGCGAGCCGTTGACGCGCGCCGAATGGTTCGCCGTGCTCGCCGCCGCGGAGATCGCGTTCGCGAGTGACGTCTACAGAGGCGCCGCCGACTTCGCGCCATGTACCGGGATCTCCGACGAGGAAGGAATCCGCCTGCTCCGCGCCGTGCAGCGGAAGATCGCGCCGCAGGTCTGGTCGCTCTTGGGCGCGGGTGTCGGCACCAAGCGACGGTACCGTCGTCCGACGGAGCGACCGTGGCTGCGCGCCGATGGCGCCTATCACTGGGTGTTCGAGGGCCTCGCGGACCTCCTGGGCGAGCGGCCGGCGCTGGCCTTGGGCCATCGCGTGATCGCGTTCGCGAGCGATGATGCATCCGCCGGCGTCCCCGCGCCGCGTGACTACGGCGTCGTCCGAGACGTGTCCGTGCTCGAGGCGTTGATCTCGCCGCGTCCGTTCTCGACCAGGGCCATCGAGGTCTGGGTCTTCCACGCGGCGACTCCCGCCCCGAGCTTCGAGGGATGGCGGCCGCTCTTTCTCGAGCCCGATGTGGTCACGCTCGAGGACCCGGCGATCGAGTTTCCGGATCCGCCACAGACGTGGCCACTTGCCCACGTGCACGCGCAGCGCGATTGGCTGCGCGGCTGCCAACGACGTCTCCGCGACGCCCTCGCCGAGCTCCGACCACTGACCTTCGTGAGCGACGACCTCGTCGTCACGCGAGATGGTGCAGCACGCGCCAGCATCGAGGAGTGCCTCACCGAGCGGAACGCCTGACGCGACACTTCGCGCCGTCCGACATGACGACCACCTACGCGATCGATCGCAAGAAGCAGAAGAAGGCGCTCTCGCAGCCGCTCGAGGCCGAAGGATGACAGAGATGGCGCGCCACTGGGTGAGCGCGCCGCGCGTACGACCGCGCGTGCTCGGCGTGCTCGGTTCGCTGCGCTCACCTTGCGCGCGCTCTCCGCGCGGGACGAGGCGGCTGCGCGAGCAGCGTACGACGCGACCACCGTCACGACGTGTGATCGCGACGATGCGCTTCATGCCGCTCTCCGAGCACGGTGCGTGGCCGGTCCGGCGCCTGCCCGCCCCGGTGAGGGCACATCGCCGGCCCGCGCCTCAAAGCGTGCTCCCGGTGCGCGGGACCTCGCCAGATGAGCAACGCATCGAGTCGGATCGCACAGACACCCGAATGTCTCGGGCGCGGTGACGCGCACGACGCCGTCGATGGTGCTGCCCGCTGCCGCTACGCCGCTGCGCCGCGCTGCCGTACGCTCGCACCGTGAGGCTCGCCCCCGTCGTGATCGCGCTCCTGCTCTCTTCCTGCGGCGCCGGCGCCCAGTGGCAGCGCTGCGGCTTCGCCGACGCCTGCGCCTCGGGCTTGCGCTGCGTCCACGGCGGCCCCGAACGCATCGGCACGTGCGAGCGCCCGTGCGCCGACGACACGGACTGCCCCGCGTCGACGCGCTGCGAGCTCGAGCCGCCTCCCGACGCGCTCCACCACGTCTGCGTGGCCCGGTAGAGATCCGTCAGCGGGCCGGAGGCTGCACCACGCGCGCCGATGACGCGTCAGGACATCATGGCCGCGATCGGGTCGCGCGCTGACGCGTGACCGAAGGCGCGATCGACGAGGAGCTCACGCGAGCGCGCGATCGAGATCGGCCCAGAGATCCTCCACGTCCTCGATGCCCACCGAGAGGCGCATGAGGCCGTCGGTGATCCCTCCCGCGATGCGGTCCTCGCGCGGCATCGAGGCCGACGTGGTCGAGGCAGGGTGCGTGAGCAGCGAGCGCACGTCGCCGAGCGAGACCGCGCGGGCGATCACCTCCACGGCGTCGTACGCGCGCGCGCCGGCCTCGAGCCCACCGGCCACCTCGAACGCGATCATCGCGCCGAAGCCTCGCTCCATCTGCGTCCGCGCGAGCGCGTGGTGCGGATGCGACGCGAGGCCGGGATAGTGCACGCGCGCGATGCGCGGATCGGCCTCGAGGCGCCGCGCGAGCTCGAGCGCCGTGCCGCTCGCCTGCTTCATGCGGAGACCGAGCGTGCGCACGCCGCGCGAGAGGAGCATCGCGGTGGGCGGTGAGAGCACGGCGCCTGCGGTGCGGACCGCATCGGCGCGGAGGCGCGTCACGAGCTCGGCGCGCCCCGACACCACGCCGCCGATCGCGTCGCCGTGACCGCAGAGCGCTTTGGTCATCGAGTGCAGGACGAGATCGGCGCCGAGCGCGAGCGGGCGCTGGTGGTAGGGCGTCGCGAAGGTGCCGTCGACGACGAGGAGCATGCCGCTCGGATGGCCCACGCCCTCGGCCTCGCACGCGCGCAGCATGTCCGCGAGCGCACGGAGATCGGTGATCGCGAGCGTCGGGTTCGCGGGCGTCTCCGCGTAGACGATGCGCGTGCGCGGCGTGATCGCGCGCCGGTAGCTCTCCACGTGCACGTCGTTCACGAAGGTGGTGGTCACGGCGAAGCGCGGCATGCGCTCGCGCAGGAGGCGCGCGGTCTCCGCGTAGAGCCCGCGCGGCGCGACCACGTGATCCCCGCTCGCCACGAAGGCCTCGATGGCGCCGGTCACCGCGGCCATCCCGCTCGCGAGCACCACCGAGGCCTCGGCGCCCTCGAGCGCGGCGAGCTTGGTCTCGAGCGCGTTCACCGTCGGGTTGGACCAGCGCGTGTAGATGTGGCCCCGGTCGATGTGTCCCGAGCGACCGTCTCCGCCGAGCACGCCGCGGAACTGCGCGGCGGCGTCCTCGGCCGACTCGAACGCGTACGCGCTCGCGTGCACGATCGGGCGCTCGAGCGCGCCCGTGGAGGGATCGGGGCTGTCGCCCGCGTGGACGGCGAGGGTGTCGAAGCCGGGCGCGCGTTGCATCGCGCTGGCCTACCACCGTCGCGGCGTCAGGGCTTGATCTTGTGGCTGCCCGTGACCTCTTCCCACGTGGGGAGGAGCTGCTCGGGCGTCACCGTCAGCACGCGCAGCCGCATGACCACGCGCGTGACGGTGGAGGTCTGCGAGAAGCGCACGTGGCGCCCCTGCATCTGCTCGAACACGGCCTCGGCGCCCGGCCGCGGGAACGGGTGCGAGAGCTCCATCGCGTCGCCCTCGCGCGCCTGACCGCCCACGAGGCGCGCGCCACGCAGCGGATGATCGCCGTGGCTGCGCTTGGTGAGCTGATCGACCACGTCGATGCACACGAGGCGCGCGTCGAGCGCGTAGATGGTGTTGCGCGTCCAGATCTCGAGGAAGACCCAGGGCTGATCGGGCAGCGGTGCGCTGCGGCGTTCATAGACGAGATCGATGTCGACGGCGGGCACGTTGCTCCGGCGGGTGCGCTGGACGTCGGGAGTGGGTGCGGCGGGCTGCCTGTCGGCCAGCGGTGGCAGCGGGGCAGGCGCCGCCACGGGCTGGGCCTCGAGCTTCATCGGCACGTTCGCATCGACGACCTCGACACGGCCGCCGGGATCCACGGTCGTCAGCTCGTCGTCGACGGCCTGCATCGCATCGACCTGCAGAGGCGGCAGCGGCTGCGCCTTCAAGCCGAAGCCCGGAACGGTCGCGGCGCGCTTGTCCTTCTCGTCCGACATCGGAGCCGAGAGGCTATCGCGAACGTCCTGCGGATCCAACGGGCGCGTCCGCGTCGAGAAAATCACGAGCGTTCCCGGGGATGTCAGTCGAGGTGTCAGGGCTGCGTCTTGCCACTGAACCCATGTTCAGCCATGTCCTCGATCCACCCATGCGTGCGCCCTCCCCTCGCCCCGGACTTCGCGGCTCCGCGTCGATCGTGTCGATGCCTGCGCTCGTCGAGCTCGCGGCAGGTCGGATCGTCGAGCTCTCGTGCGGCGCCGATGGGGCGCAGGCGAGCGCCGTCGTGTCGCTCGTGCTCGCGCTGCAGGCGCGCGCCGAGCACGTGGCGTGGGTCGCGCCGCGCAGCGCAGGGCTCTATCCGCCGGACTGGGCGCGCGCGGGGATCGATCTCGACGCGCTGCTCGTCGTGCACGTGCCCGATCACGATCCGAGCGCTGGACCGCGCGCCGCGGAGCTGCTCTTGCGAACGGGGGTGATGGGCGCGGTGGTGCTCGATCTCTCGAACGCGCGCGCCCGGGTGATGCGCACGGGTGTGATGCGCACGGGGCCCATGCGGGGACGGCGCGAGGACAACATGCTGCGCGGCGAGGCCTGGCTCGGTCGCCTCTTCGGGCTCGCGCGCGAGCACGGCGGCCGCCTCGTGCTCGTCTCGCCTCACGACCACGCCGCGCCCTCGCTCGGGCCGCTCGTGTCGGTGCGCCTCGCCGTGCGACACGCGAGCGACGAGGTCGGGCTCGTGCGCGACGACGAAGGCCGCCTCGCGATCACGACGGAGGTGCTCAAGGACAAGACGGGAACGCTGCGCCCCTTCCTCGAGGACCCCCTCGAGGAGGAGCGCGCTCCTGCCACCGAGGCCGAGCCGAGCGCGCCGGTGCACGACGCGCACGACGCGATCGCCCACACCCCGTGGAAGCAGACGGCATGAGGTCCGCATGAGGCGGATCGCGTGCGTGGATCTGCCGGCGCTGCCGCTGCAGGTGCTGCGCCGCGATCATCCCGAGTGGGACGGGCTCCCCGTGGCCGTCGTCGCGCGCGACGAGCCGCACGCGCCCGTCACGTGGGTGAGCGCCGCGGCGCAGGAGCTCGGCGTCCGCGTGGGCATGCGCTACGTGGCGGCGCTCGCGATCACGCGCGAGCTCCGCGCGGCGCCCGTGGCCACGCATCGCGTCGAAGATCTGCGCGCCGAGCTCGTAGGCGCGCTCCTGCGCTTCACGCCGCGCGTCGAGCCCGACCGCGCGCGGCCCGGCGCGATCTGGCTCGACCCCGACGGAATGATGTCGCTCTTCGGTACGCTCGATCGGTGGTCGCGCGCGATCGCGACCGAGATCGAGGCGCGGCGCTGGATCGCGTCGGTGGTCGTGGGGCACGCGCGCCTACCGACGTGGGCCATCGCCCGCGGGCTCTCGCGCTCGCGCAAGGTCGAGCGGCGCGTGCGCGTGCTCGAGAGCGAGGACGAGGAGCGCGGGCTCGCGGCGCGTGTCCCGCTCGCATGCCTCGATCTGCCGGTGGAGCTCGCCGACGCGCTCTTCGTGATGGGGGTGCGCACGCTGGGCGAGCTGCTCGCGATCCCGCGTGGGGAGCTCTCGGTGCGCTTCGGTCGCGACGCCGCGCGGCTCTCTGCCGAGCTCGCGGGCGGGTGGGACACGCCGTTCGAGCCCGCGCGCGACGAGGCGCCGATCGAGATCGAGGCCGAGGTCGATCCGCCGGGCGACGACGAGAACCGCTTGCTCTTCTGCATGCGCGGCGCGCTGCACGTGATCCTGGGCACGCTCGCCGAGCGACACCTGGCGCTGGGCGCGCTGCACGTGCGCCTCGAGAGCGAGCGGGGCCTCGACCTCGCGAAGGGCGCCGTGCACGAAGAGACGCTTCGGCCTGCGCGCGCCTCGCGCGACGTGGCGTCGGTCACCGAGCTCTTGCGCCTGCGCCTCGGCGCGCTCGTGGCCGACGGTCGGATCGGCGGAGCGCGCGGGCCCACGCGCGAGCGCGCTCGCGAGGCACGCACGACGGCGAGCACCACCGTCGTCGCCGATCGCCTCGGACGCATCCAGCGCATCGTGCTCCGCGCGGAGCCTGCGCCGCTCGACACGACGCAGCTCGTGCTCACCACCGCAGGCCCCGAGGGGCGACGCGCGCGCGATCCCGAGGCGCTCACGCGCGGCATCGCGCGCCTGCGCGCGGCCTTCGGCGACGAGGCGGTCACCGTGCCTCGCCTCGAGGACAGCTGGGTGCCCGAGCGCTCGTTTCGCTGGGAGCCCGTGGAGCGCCTGCCCGAGCCGCGCGCGCGACGACCCGCCCCGCCCGACGCGAGCCTCTCGGCGCACGAGGTCGCCGCGCGGTTCTGGTCGCCCGCCCTGGTGCGACGGATCCTCACGCCCGCCGAGCCGCTGCTCCCGGGCCCTGGCGGTGGGCCGCGCCTCGATCCGCCCCTACGCAGCATGAGCGGGCCGTTTCGTCTGCAGTCGGGCTGGTGGGCGCGGGAGCGTGCAGACGAAGGGCTCGTCACGCGCGACTATTTCTACGCGGAGCGCGAGGACGGCGCGCTGCTGTGGATCTTCCGCGACGTGACCGAGGAGCGCTGGTTCCTCCAGGGGATCGTGGACTGATCGCGCGCGGTCACCGCGCGGGGCGCACGCCCATCGCGAGCGACTCCCACGCCGGATCGCCCCGCGTCGGCGAGTCGATCCACTGCGACGACGTCGAGAGGCGCATCACGACGACGCCCCCCGGCGCATCGAACGCGCCGATCCATACGACCTGCCCCGCCACCGTGTCGTTCACGCGGGCCTCCATGCCGCTCATGCCCGCGTAGGTGCGCGGGCGCGTCCACTGCACCGTGGCGGGGTGACCGAGGAGCGCGAGCGCCTCGCGGCCCGCGGCGGGCCCGGCAGGCGGCGCCGCCTGCACCACGAGCGAGCTCGATCCATCGCCGCTCGTGAAGAGGTACGAGCCATCGGGCTGCACGCCTCCGCTGAACGAGCTCTCGAGCTCGACCCCCCAGGGATCGAGCCGGGTGACGGTGGGCCCGCCCCCCCCACCGCCGAAGCAGCACGCGAGCACGAGCAGCGCGAGCACGACGAACGAGAGCGCCCGGACGATCGATCTCAGCATCGCGCCCACGCTACACCGCTCCTCGCTCGCCCCCCAAGCCCCGCTCTGGCCCCGGCACGCAGCCAGTGTCAGTCGCAGCGCCGGAGCTTCATCTGCACGTCGCTCGACCAGTGCGCGTCGAACGCGCGCACGCAGGTGTCGAGGTAGCGCTCGTAGTCGGTGAAGACCTGATCGCCCCACTTCGCGCGGATCGTCTTCTCGTGCAGGCGCAGCTTGCGGAGCCACTCCCCGGTGGTGCGCCCGTAGCTCGTGCGCTGCGTGCGCATCTCGACGCACTCCCAGTACGGGCGCACGGCCATGATGAGCTCCTCGAGGCGCGGGTTGAGGCCGCCGGGGAAGATCACGTCAGCCGTGAACTTCAGGTCCTCGAGATCCTTCTTCGTGCGCGGCACGCGATCACGAAGGATCGCCTGGAAGCCGAACCAGCCGCCGGGCTTGGTGAGCTCCCAGCAGCGCTTGAAGTAGTTGCGGTAGAGCTCGACGGCCTTGCCCTCGTTCGCCTGCTGCGGCGACACGACGTGATCGACCATCTCGATCGACTGCAGGGCGTCGTAGAGCTCCTTGGGCTGGTAGTCCCAGAAGTCCTGCATCATCACGTGCACGCCCGCGTGCTTCTTGCCGTTGGCGTACTCGGCCTGCGCCGTGGACAGCGTGATGCCGTGGCTGCGCTTGGTGCCGCGCATCGCGTGGTATGCGAGGTTCGAGCCCCAGCCGCAGCCGATGTCGAGCACCAGCTTGTCGGGGTTCATCTCCGCGTACTCGTAGAGGATGCGGCACTTGTTCCACTGCGCCTCCTCCAGCGTCTCCTTGCCGGTGAGGTAGCTCGCCGACGTGTAGTGCATGTTCTCGTCGAGCCAGAGCTCGAAGAAATCGTTGGAGACGCTGTAGGAGAGGTCGATCTCGGCCTTGGTGGACGTCATGGCCGGGCTTTCATGGCCGAGGCTCGCGGATCGGTCAAACGCCGCCGTGAGGGCCGCGGTTTGACGCGGGCTCGCCGTCCCGTTACCTTCCGCCCCCTTCCGAGGAGCCCATGGCACGCGTCACCGTCGAAGACTGTCTGGAGCACGACGAGAACCGCTTCGCGCTGGTCGTTCTGGCCGCGCAGCGCACCCGTCAGATCATGAAGGGCGCCCCGGCGCTCGTGGACTCCAAGAACCGCCCGGCGGTCACGGCGCTCCGCGAGATCGCGGCCGGCCACGTGCACTGGAACCGCCGCTCGCAAGAGGCGGTCAACGAGTTCATCGAGGAGCGCAAGCGCTCCGAGCGCTGAGCGCGCGCCGGACGCTGGCGCCAATAGGACCGGGTGCCAATAGGACCGGGCGCCGGCGCCACGAGAACCTCCCGCGCCCCCGAGGGTCGAACCGAGCCTGGACGACAGCACGTCCGGGCTCGTTTCGTTTCCTGACCCACGTTTGCTACCGAAGGGGTGACGCGTGAACCCGAGACTCGTCGCAGCGCTGAGCGTCATGGGCCTCTGTGTGCTCGGCCTCCTCGCGTGGCGCTCGCTCGGCACGTCGCCCACGGACGGTTCCGAGTCGGTCTCCGGCTCCGCGTTCGAGACCGGATCCGGCTCCGCGTCCGAGACCGCGTCCGGGTCCGCTTCCGGTCCCGAGTCCCGTTCCGAGTCCGGTTCCGGTTCCGGCACCGGCTCCGAGTCCGGTTCCGAGTCGTCGGGTTCCGGTTCCGAGTCCGGCTCCGGCTCCGGCTCCGGTTCCGAGTCGTCCGGTTCCGGTTCCGAGTCCGGCTCGGGTTCGCCTTCCGGGTCCGGCCCCTCGGGGTCCGAGGGAGCCTCCGAGCCTCCCGACGAGCTCGACGCGGGGGCGACGCGAGGCACGCTCTCACCGGGCGCCATCCGCGACGTGGTGCGCGACAACGCGGGCTACTTTCGGTTCTGCTTCGAGTGGGAGCTGAGCCGCCACCCCGATCTCGCGGGCCGCCTCACGATGGAATTCGTGATCGCCGAAGACGGACGGCACCGTGCGCGAGGCGCACGTGATGGAGGACGGAATCGAGAACGAGACCGTCACGCGCTGCTTCACGGGCGTCACCTCGCGCATGACCTTCCCTCCGCCCGAGGGAGGCGAGGTCACGGTGCACTACCCGTTCAACCTCGCGGGCGCCCCGCCGGCCGAGCGACCGCACGGGATCTGATCGCACGGGATCGGATCCGGATCAGCGCGCCGCCGCGAGCGCCCGTCCCGTGTGCGTCTTGGTCTTGGCGACCTCGGCGGGCGTGCCCTGCGCGACGATGCGACCGCCCGCGGCGCCGCCCTCGGGGCCGAGATCGATCACGTGATCGGCGCACGCCACGAGCTCCATCGCGTGCTCGATCACGATCACCGTGTGCCCCTGACCGACGAGCTGATCGAGCACCTCGAGCAGCGCCTCCACGTCGCACGGATGAAGGCCCGTGGTCGGCTCGTCGAGCACGTAGAGCGTGGGTGTCTCGCTTCTGCGCGCGAGCTCCTTGCCCAGCTTGAGGCGCTGCGCCTCGCCGCCCGAGAGCGTCGTGCCGCTCTGGCCGAGCGTGAGGTAGCCGAGGCCGAGCGATCGCAGCGTGGCGAGCCGATCGCGCAGCGCCGGGATCACCGTGAACAGCTCGGCGGCCTCCTCGATCGGCAGCGCGAGCGCGTCGGCGATCGAGAGCCCGCGGTAGCGCACCTCGAGCGTGTCGCGGTTGTAGCGGGTGCCGCCGCAGCTCTGGCAGCGCACGTACACGTCGCTGAGGAGCTGCATCTCCACGCGCACCACGCCCTCGCCCTCGCACGCCTCGCAGCGCCCGCCCTTCACGTTGGAGCTGAAGCGCGCCGCGTCGTAGCCGCGCGCGCGCGCCTCGGGCAGCGACGCGTAGAGCTCGCGGAGCGGCGTCATGAGGCCCACGTACGTGGCCGGCGTGGAGCGAGGCGTCCGTCCGATCGGGCTCTGATCCACCGAGACCACGCGGCCGATCCCGCCCGCGCCCGACAGCGCGAAAGGCGCGCGCTTGCCAGCGAGCTCAGCGCGCACGCTCGGCAGGAGCGCGGAGACCACGAGCGAGCTCTTGCCGCTGCCCGAGACGCCGGTGATCGCCACGAGCTGTCCGAGCGGGATCGTGACGCTCACGTCGACGAGGTTGTGGAGGGTCACCTGCGAGAGCGTGATCGCGCCTCGTGATCGCGCAGGGCGCCGGGGCGGAAGGGACTTTCCTGCGAGCCAGGGCCCGGTGACCGTGTCCTTGGTGGTCGCGAGCACGCTCGGCAGGCCCGCGAAGAGGAGCGCGCCGCCGTGCACACCCGCGCCGGGCCCGAGATCCACCACGTGGCTCGCCGCGCGGACGATGTCGAGGTCGTGCTCGACCACCACCACCGTGTTGCCCTGGTCCCGGAGGCGCTCGAGCGTGGCCACGAGCCTCGCCGTGTCGCGCGGATGGAGGCCGAGCGACGGCTCGTCGAGCACGTAGAGCACGCCCACGAGCGCGCCGCCGAGGCGCGTCCCGAGGCGGATGCGCTGCGCCTCGCCCGAGCTCAGCGTCGTGGCCGAGCGACCGAGCGAGAGGTAGCCGACGCCCACCTCGTCGAGGAAGCGAAGGCGCGCGTCGATCTCGCCGAGGAGCGGCGTACCGATGTCGCGCTCGCGCTCGCTCCAGCGACTCGCGCGCAGATCGGGATCGCGGAGCAGCGTCGCGAGCGCAGTGACCGCCATCGACGACAGCTCACCGAGGGTGCGATCGAGCACCTTCACGGCGCGCGACTCCTCGCGAAGCCGATGGCCCGCGCAGAGCGGGCACACCCGCGATTCCTCCGCGCGCTCGGTGTCGAGCTCGTCGTCCTCGCGCACATCGCCGCCCGCGCCGCGCGAGGCCCTCGCGGTGCCCCGCGGCGCCTTCGCGCTGGTCTCCGAAGCGTTCGGCCCCCCCGCAGCCTTCGCATGCCCCCGCGAGGCCTTCGCTTGGCCCCCCGAAGGCCTCGCGCGGCCCCGTGGAGCCTTCGCGGGGCCCTCCGAAGCCTTCGCCGTGCTCTCCGAGGCCTTCGCGTGGCCCTCCGACGCACGCCCGTCGTCCGACGGCTCGACCGACGACGACGCGATCTCGCCCAGGCCCTCGCAGCGTGGGCAGGCTCCCTCGGGCGTGTTCCACGAGAACGAGCGCGGCGTGATCACCGGCAGCGTGCGATCGCAGCTCGCGCAGATGGCGCGCTCCGAGAGCAGCTCGTCGGGCTCGCCCTCGATCGCGAGGCGCACGAGGCCGCCGCTCGTCTTCATCGCGAGCTCGACCGCGTCCGTCAGGCGCGTGCGCACGTCGGGCTTGATCACCAGGCGATCGACGATCACGTCGAGCTCGTGGCTCGCACGCGACTCGGCCGTGATCGTCTCGCCGAGATCGCGCGTCTGCCCGTCGAGCACCACGCGCACGAAGCCCTCCTTGCGGAGCCGCGCGAGCTCGGGGGCCACGTCGCCCACCTTGCCGCGCACGATCGGCGCGCGGATCACCACGCGCGCGCCCAGGGTGCGCTCCGCGCGATCGACGATCTCCTGCACCGTGTACGCGCGCACCTCGCGCCCGCAGCTCGGACAGTGCGGTCGCCCCACGCGCGCGAAGAGCACGCGCAGGAAGTCGTGCACCTCGGTGACGGTGCCCACGGTGGAGCGTGGGCTCTTGTGCGGCGGCTCCTGACGCACCGCGATCGCGGGCGAGAGGCCCTCGATCGCGTCCACGTCGGGGCGCGCGAGAATCTCGAGGTACTGGCGCGCGTGCGTGCCGAGCGACTCGACGTAGCGGCGCTGGCTCTCGGCGTAGAGCGTGTCGAAGACGAGCGAGCTCTTGCCCGAGCCGCTCGGCCCCGTGACGACGCTGATCTCGCCGCGCGGGAAGGCGACGTCGATGCCCTTCAGGTTGTGCTCGCGCGCGCCGCGCACCCGGATCACGCCCCACCTCCGCGGCGTCCTCGCGCGAGGCGCGCGCCGAGCTCGACGGCCGCGATCATCCCCTCGGGGTCGATGCGCCCGCTGCGCGCGGCGTCGAACGCCACGCCGTGATCGACGCTCGTGCGCACGAACGGCAGGCCCCAGGTCACGTTCACCGCGCTGCCCCAGTCGAGGAGCTTGCTCGCGATCGTCGCCTGGTCGTGGAACATCGCGACGACACCCGCGTGCACGGCCGCCTGCGCCATGCGGAACGCGGCCTCCGCGGGCTGCGGGCCCGCGAGCGCGAGGCGCCCCTCGACGAACGGCGAGAGGCCGCGGAGCGAGGCGAGCACGGGCGCGATCACGCGCGTCTCCTCGTCGCCGAAGAGCCCGTGCTCGCCGGCGTGCGGGTTGAGCCCGCTCACCGTGATCGACGCGCCGTGCGCCGCCTCGAGCGCCACGAGCGCCTCGGCGAGGTGCACGGTGGCGCGGCGCACGCGCTCGGCCGTGATCGCGTCCGGCACCGCGCGGATCGAGAGGTGCGTCGTCACGAGCGACACCGAGAGGCGCGGCCCGAGGAACATCATCGTCACGTCGTCGTCGGCCAGGCCCGCGCGCCGGGCGAGGTGCTCGGTCTGGCCCACGAAGGGCTGACCGCACAGGGTGATCGCGGCCTTGGACACGGGGGCCGTCACCACGGCCGCGGCGCGTCCCGCGCGCACCGCGTCGATGGCGCCATCGAGCGAGGCGAGCGCGATCAGGCCCGACGCCGCGTGATCCTCGTGTCGGCGCACCACCTCGGGATCGCAGCGACCCACGTCGATCAGCTCGACCCGATCGGCGAGGCCGAGCGCGGCCAGGCGCGGGCCGAGATCGGCGGCGTCACCGAAGAGCAGCGGCGGGGCCTCGAGCGCCACCGACGCGAGCGCGCGCACCGAGACCTCGGGGCCCACGCCCGCCGGATCGCCCGCGGAGATGGCGAGACGCACGGTCACGAGCGCGCCTTGTAGCCCACGCCGCGCACGGTCTCGATCGGATCGAGCGTCCCGAGCTTCATGCGCACGCGCCGCACGTGGATGTCGACCGTCCGCGAGCCGCCGTAGTAGTCGACGCCCCACACGCGCTCGAGCAGCTGCTGGCGGCTGAACACGCGGCCCGGATGTCGGACGAGGAACGAGAGCAGCGCCAGCTCCTGGTTCGTGAGATCGATGCGCTCGCCGTCGAGACGCACCTCGTGCGCCGCGAGGTCGAGCGTGAGCGGCCCGAGCTTGATCTGCTCGTCGTCCGCGAACGCGCTCTTTCGTTGCTCCTGGCGGCGGATGCGCACGTAGAGCTCCACGGGGACGTAGGGCACGAGCACGAGATCGTCGAACGCGTCCTCGGCCGAGAGGCGCTGGAGGGCGCCCACGGTGATCGCGAGCAGGCACGGCACCTCGCGCAGCGCGGGGACCTCGCGGAGGCGCGCGAGCACGGCGCGCCCCACCTCCACGCGGTCGAGCGCCTCCACGAGCACCGCCGCCGGCGGCGCGTGCACGAAGCTCGCCTCTTCCTCGAGCGGCTCCCACAGATCGGCGACGCGCACGCGGCAGCCCAGATCACGCAGCGTCGCAGCGCCACCGTCGGGGCGCTCGACGAGCTGTGGCGCGCCGATCACGAGGATCCACACGCCCGGCTGATAGCAGCGTTCCGACGGGGATCGAGCCCGGGCGAACGGACGGGGCGCGCCGGGCCGAGGACCGTCCCGGGAGCCGGCGGGCGGGAATCCTGGCGATCGGCCCCGATCGGAGCGGTTTCTCTCGGCCCAGCGCGGAGCGTTTGGCGGCTCATCACCTGTGTGTGCCCTGCGCTACCTTCGCCCGCATGGGTCACGACGACGAGACGATGGTCACGACGCCGCTCCAGCTGCGCTCGGGCGTGGTGCGCGGCATGGCGTTGACGGTGGTCGACGGGCCGAACGTCGGGAGCTCGCGGCGCGCGGTCGGCGACCGACTCTCGATCGGCACCCACCCCTCGAATGACCTCGTGCTGACGGATCCGTTCGTCTCTCGCTTCCACTGCGAGCTGGTCGCCGACGAGGAGCGCGTCCGCGTGCGAGACGTTGGCAGCTCCAACGGTACGAGCGTGGACGGCGTCGCGGTCGTCGAGGCCTGGCTGCGTCTCGGACAGACGCTGCGTGTCGGGCACACCCAGCTGCGGTTCGACGCGAGGGACGAGGACGAGAGTACCGTGGAGACCGCGACACAGACGGAGCTCGGCGGGCTCGTCGGCCGCTCCCGTCGGATGCGCAGCGTGATGGCCGAGCTGAGCAAGGCGGCCAGGAGCGACGCCACGGTGCTGCTCGAGGGGGAGACCGGCAGCGGCAAGGGCGCTGCCGTCGAGGCGCTGCACGCAGCGAGCGGACGGGCTCGCCGACCGCTGGTCGTCGTCGACTGCGGCGCGATCCCCGAGAACCTCCTCGAGAGTGAGCTCTTCGGGCATGAACGTGGAGCGTTCACGGGCGCCGTGAGCGCACGAACGGGAGCGTTCGAGGAGGCCAACGCCGGGACGCTCTTCCTCGACGAGATCGGCGAGCTCCCGCTCGAGCTCCAGCCCAAGCTCCTCCGCGCGCTCGAGAACCGGACCATCAAGCGCGTGGGTGGTAGCGCCTCGCGAGAGGTCGACGTGAGGATCGTCGCCGCCACCAACCGCGATCTCCGGGCGGAGGTCAACGCAGGACGCTTCCGGGCGGATCTCTTCTACCGGCTCGCGGTCATCCGCATCGTGATGCCGTCGCTCCGCGAGCGGCTCGAGGATCTGCCGCTGCTGGTCGATGCGATCCTCGGCTCGCTGCGGGCGCCGCCGCATGCGGTGCAGGCGCTGCGAGCCGCGCCCTTCTTGGAGCGTCTCGCGCACGGCGAGTGGCCCGGCAACGTGCGCCAGCTTCGAAACCACCTCGAACGCTGCCTGGTCTTCGAGGCACCGCTCGAGGTCGAGCCCAGCGGACCTGCAGCGGGTGCCGCACGCGGTCTCTCGGTGGACGCGTCCGTCCCTTTCGCCGACGAGCGACAGCGTGTCATCGACGAGTTCGAGCGGCGCTACGTGACGGATCTGCTCGCTCGACACGGCGGGCGCGTGCCCGAGGCCGCCCAGGCCGCGGGCGTGCATCGCGTTCACCTCTATCGCGTGATGCGCAAGCACGGCATCCGTCCCTGACGACCGTAGCGCGCCGCGCTACGAGGTCGCGCGCGACGCTACCGCGAGGGGCCCGTGGTCGGGCATTCGCGGGGGCTCTTGGCGCGACCGAACCGGCACGCCCTTCGCAGAAGGTCGGGCATGCAACCGCGATACTGCGTCGTCGGGCCGAGAGTCCTCCTCGTCGCGGCCGTGATCGTCTCTGGGCCGCAGGTCGTCGTGGCCCAGGAACATCCCGAGCCATCGCGGGAAGAGCGGCTCGTGTGGATGCTCGTCAACCGCGCGAGGGCAGATCCGGCGACCGAGCTGGCGGGCTGCGATTCGTGCGCCGATCGAGGCTGCTACACGGCCGCGCCACCGCTCGCGTGGGACGATCAGCTCGCCGACGCCGCGCGGTTCCATTCGTCGATGCTCGTGGCCTGGGGACACGGGCTGACCCACACCTCGCCGTGCGCGCTGCGGGCGGACGTCGCGGCATCGTTCGAGGCGGGGTGCGACGGCTCGGCTGCGTGCGCCTGCGAGGGCGGCGCGTTCTCGTGCACCGACGCCGCGAGCTGCCGGACGTGCTCCACCTGTACCTCGTTTCCGGCGCGGGTCGGCCTCTTCGGCGGGGGACCGAGGGCAGAGAACATCGCGCTCGCGGGGAGCGCCGAGCGCTCGATGCACGCCTTCCTCACCGAGCCCTACGACGTCGAGGCATGCGGGTACGGGAGCGACTCGCACGGCCGACCGAACGGGCATCGCTACAACATCCTCGCGCCGGATCGGAGCTCCCTCGGAGCGGGACATTCGGGCAGCTACTGGACCCAGGACTTCGGCTTCGGCGAGGCGCCCTTGGGCCTCGCGGCGGCCGCGCACGATCCGGAGTCGGGGCCGGCCGTCGACATCTACGTCGGCTACTACGGGAGCGTCGCTGCCACCAGCACCGTGGTGAACGTCGACGGGGTCTGCACGCCGATGAGCCTCGAGCGCGGGACGCCGCTCCACGGCACGCTCCACGCTGCGATCACCACCAGCGCCACCTGCGCGCGCTACGTCATCGAGATCGAGGGGGGCGAGGGCACGCGCCGAGCGCCAGCGACCGGCTCCTACGGGATCGGCTGCGACGCCGACTGGTCCGAGGTCTCGCCTCGTCGCTGCGGCTGCACACCGCGCTGCGGAGGCCGCACCTGCGGCGACGACGGCTGCGGTGGCCGCTGCGGCGAGTGCGGGGACACGGAGGCCTGCGACGGTGATCGGTGCGTGGACGCGCTCGACGCAGGTCATCCCGACGCGTCGAGCGCCCCGCCAGACGCGGGTGGGTCCATCGCGGATGCGGCCTCCCCTGCGGATGCGCGCGCCGCGGCCGACGTCGGGAGTGTGCTCCGCGACCCGGGTCGCATCGTCACCCGCTGCGCCGCCTCGCCGGGGCGCGGCGGCGCCGGCGTGCACCTGCTCGTCGCGATCGTCGCGCTCGCCCTCGCGGCAATCCGCCGTCGCTCCGCTCAGGGCGCGGTGCCCCGCAGCGCGCGGGCGAAGTCCTCCGTCGGGCGCAGACCGCCGGAGCGCGGCGCGCTGGCGGGCGTGAGCGTGCGGCGACGCTCGTGCGCCGTCGGCTCTGCAACCGTCGGCTCTGCAACCGTCGGCTCTGGCGCCGTCGCCTCTGCAACCGCCGGCTCTGCCACCGCCGGCTCCGGGGCCGTCGGCTGCGACGGAGGATCCACCTCGGGAGTGGCGCCCTCGACCGTGCGAGCGGTGTCTCGGAGCGGAGGGATCTCGACCGGAGACCCGACGCCTTCGATCGAGGGGACGGTGTGCGCGTCTGCACGATGCGCCCGACCGCGCGGCGCACTCTCGGAAGGGGCAGTTGCGACGCTCGGGGCCTCGACGAGCGGGACCCTCTCCGGGCCCTCGCGCTCGGGACCCGTGGATGCGGGGATCGGCGATGCGGCGACGGGGAGCTCCGGGAGCCGCACCGGTGCGGGCTCGTCCGAGAGCGCGAGGCCGATCGCGGTTCCGAGGATCGCGGCCCCCGCGAGACCGACCAACACCCACCTCGAGCGGGGGCTCGGAGCGGCCGTCGCGGCCGGGCTGGTCATCGGCTCGAGGTCCGAGACGGAGAGCTCGGTCGAGGGCGTGAGGAGCTGCGTGGTCGTGTCGCTGTCGACCTCGAACCCTTCGCTCGGCACCGGGCTCGGCTCCGTCGTTGCGGACACCTGCGCGCGAGGCAGGGTCGGCCGCTCGACGAGGGCCGCGCGGATCTTCGCGTCGAGCCGCCGCAGCTCTTCTCCAGCGAGCTCCCGCACGACCACCGCGATGGCGCTGGGGCTCGCCTCGTCGGCCGATTCGCGCAGCGCCTGCGCCAGCTCGCGCGCGCTCGAGAACCGCGCCGACGGGCTCTTGGCGAGCGCCCGATCCACACACGCTGCGAGGGCCGGGGCGACATCGTCTCGGAGCGTATCGAGCGACGGCGCTTGCAGGGCGCGGATCGACTGCAGGGTCTCGAGCGGTGTGGCTCCGCGAAAGAGCCTCCGACCCGCGAGGGCCTCCCAGGCCACGACGCCGAGCGAGAAGACGTCCGAGCGGACGCTCGCAGGCACTCCCCGCAGCTGCTCGGGCGCGAAGTACCCCAGCTTCCCGCGGAGCTCGCCGGTCTGCGTCGAGGAGCGTCGATGGAGCGCGCGAGCCACTCCGAAGTCGGCCAAGCGCGCGCGGCCGTCCTCCCCCACCAAGATGTTCTGAGGAGACACGTCACGATGCACGATGTTCATCGGTACACCGTCGGGGCTCGTGGCCTCGTGCGCCGCAGCCAGGCCGTCGGCGGCCTGCGCGAGGATGCCCACCACCACGGCCACCTCGAGGCGCGACCCTCTCGCGATCGCTGCACGAAGGATCTCGTGCAGCGGTGCGCCGCGGACGAGGTCGAGCACCATGAAGAGCTCGCCCTCCGAGGTGCGCGCGACGTCGAGCACCTGCACGACGTGAGGGCTCGTCACGAGCCCTGCGATGCGGCCCTCATCGAGGAACATGTCGACGAACTTCGGATCGTCGGCGAGCTCGGGGAGGATGCGCTTGATCGCCACGAGGCGCTGGAAGCCGCCCTCGCCGAGCGCACGACCCACGTACACCCGCGCCATCCCCCCGGAGGCGATCGGCGCAAGGAGCTGGTAGCGGCCGAGCTGCTGGGGCGCCGTCGCGTCGAGCTGGCCGTTCACGGTCCGAGTGTACGTGAGCGGCTGCTCCTTGTGCAGCGAGCCATGCACGGGAATGCTGCCGTCATGGTGCGGCGACTCGGCCTCGGTGCTCTGGCTCTCGTGCTGGGCGGCGTGATGGGCGGCCTGTTGGGCGGCTGCCCCAGCGAGGGCCCGACGGTCACGCTGCTCGTCTACACGGACTTCGAGGTCGGCGAGCAGTTCCAGCTCGCGCGGTACACGTTCGTTCCCGATGGAGGAGGGCCAGCGACGCTGACCGGCGAGCTGCCCGCGGACGCATTCGCTCCTGGGACGGGCTCGACGCTGCCGCGCGCGACGACGGGACGGCTCCCGTTCTCGCCGAGCCCGCAGCGCTATCGTGTCGAGCTCGTCGACGCGAGCGGGGCGGTGGTGGCGTCCGTCACCGAAGGTTCGTCCTTCGTGGGCCGTGAGCGCTACGAGGTGACCCTTTGGATCACACGCAGTGACTGCGAGGGCGTCGGCCCCTGCGCGGACGGCGAGTCCTGCCTCTGCGGCGCCTGCTACCCGATCGGCTGTCGCACCGATCGTGTGGCGAGCGGCTGCCCGGGCCGCTGCTGCGGCGCAGTGGGATGCGACGCGCCCCTCGCGGATTGCGCGGAGGTGGTGTGCATCGACGATCTCCAGTGCGCGTGGGTGCCCCGCGAGGCCGCGTGCGCACCGGGCGACTGGTGCGACGGTCGCTCGGGCTGCGTGCCGCGCGAGGACTTGGTGGACGCCGGAACGGATGCCGGTGTGCTCGACGCCTCGCTCGCAGATGCGCCCTCGATCGACGCGTGGGTGGACGACACCTCGGTCGACGCGTGGATGCCGTCGATCGACGCGTGGGCCGCCGATGCGTCGGCCGTCGATGCGTGGGCCGTCGACGCATCGGCGCCCGACGGGTGGGCGCCCGACGCGCGGGCGATCGACGCATCTTCGCCCGATGCTCCGATCGACACGGGAACGGCTCGCCTCTCGGACGGGGGGCGTGATGCCGGCCCGGCGGACGCAGGTCGTGACGCCAGCGGAGATGCCGGCCTCTGTGGTGGAGCGCGATGCGCCGCGGACGAGGAATGCTGCGCTGGACGCTGCGAGGCCGTCGGCTGCGACGACGGGAACGAGTGCACCGATGACTGGTGCGGAGCCACGGGCTGCAGCCACCTGCCGAGCTCGCGCACCTGCACCGACGATGGCAACCCCTGCACGAACGACGTGTGCTCGGCCCGCGTGTGCACCCACCCCGCCCGCACGGGCAGCGCGTGCAGCGACGGTTCCCTCTGCACGACCGGCGACGCGTGCTCCGTCGCTGGTGTCTGCACGGGCACGCCGCTCGACTGCGCCGACATGAACGTGTGCACGTCCGATAGCTGCAACCCGGCGACGGGGTGCGTGCATGCACCGGCGATGATGGGGACCGCCTGCTCCGACGGCGACGCCTGCACCGTCGGCGACACGTGCGTCGGCACCGCCTGCCAGGCTGGCACCCCGATGAGCTGCAACGACTCCAACCCGTGCACGTCGGACGCATGCGTGGGTGGCTCGTGCACGCACGGCGTCCCGTGCGCGAGCTTCCCGGTGGGCGAGCCGCATTGGTTCGCTGCGGCGGCCTGCTGTGATCCAGGGCCCGCGGGCGGTGGCGATCAGTACTGCGCCGATCCGAACTACGACGTGGCCAACTGCGGCGCATGCGGCGTCGCGTGCGGCATGGGGGAGTGGTGTGCGCCGGGCACGGGTGGTGGCTCGATCCCGCGATGCCGTTGCGGGGCGGCGGCGAATCCGTCCGGCCCCGCCTGCTGGATGGGCACCACTCCGGCATGTTGCAGCGACACCTGTGTCGACCTGGCCAACGACCCAGCCCACTGCGGCGTGTGCGGACGTGCTTGTGGCGGTGCGACGCCGAACTGCGTGAGCGGCTCCTGCCACGCGTGACGTGAGAGCGGGACGCCTTCCCGCCATCCACCCGCTGCACCGGTTCGAGGACGACGACGTCGCCCTCTCGGACCGTCGTGCCTCGAGAGCAACGCTGACCCGACCACCCACGGACGGGGCGCACCGAAGCCCCGTGGAGAGCCTCCGATGAGCCCGCACCCACACCCCCCTGTCTGCCGCGCCTGCTGGAGCTGCTGGTGCGCCTGCCTCGGCGCGACACTCCTCACCGCGTGCGCGACGCCCCGCAGCGACGCCCACCTGCTAGCGCTGCGCGGCGGTGTCCTCGATCCGACGCGTCCCTACGTCGTGAGCCTCGGCGACGCCGAGGGCTTCGTGTGCACGGGGACCATCGTCTCCCCCCACGTCGTGCTCACGGCTGGACACTGCGGCACCACACGCCACCTCGACTGGGTCGAGGTGGGGACCGAGCACATCCCGATCACGGAGCGCGTGCGTCACCCCGACTACGGCGCACCGTTCCACGAGAATGATCTCCAGCTCCTGCGCACCAGCGAGGCGCTCGGGCTCGAGCCAGCGCCGCTCCTGCGGGAGGAGCTGGACAACAGCGCGCGATTCGTCGGTCCACCGTGGACCTTCGTGGGAAGAGGCCGCCTCGAGCCGGGCGGTTCGTTCGGCGAGCCGCATGTGATGGTACGACCCATCCGCTCGGTCGCGCGGGGCCTCTACACCTTCGATGGGATGACCGGCGCGGTCGACCCGACCGAGCTCCTCCACGAAGGCGACGAGGCGGGCATGTGCCCCGGCGACTCGGGAGCCCCCGGCTTCGTGGTCGTCGACGGCATCGAGCGACTGGCCGCGGTGCACTCGCGCTCGGAGCCGAGCTGCTCGGGCGTCGCGCTCGCGGCGCGGGCCGACCTGCCCGCGATCGGTCTCTTCCTCCAGCCCACGATCGATCGCTTCGAGGACGCGGAGCCATGTCGCGCCGACGGCGCGTGCGCCCCGGAGTGCGAGGGCGAGAGCCGCGTCCGCGACCCCGACTGCGCGGCGCTGCACGGCGGCGCCGACGGCGTCTGCGCCGCGAGCTGTGTGCGCCCCGTGGATCCCGACTGCTCGATCGAGGCTTGCGTGGCCGATGGGCGCTGCGTGCCCTCGTGCGCGCTCGACCCCGACTGCTCCGAGCCACCGCCGCCCGCAGCGGAT
>JAIBCE010000228.1 GCA_019694315.1 Sandaracinaceae bacterium | reverse complement strand
ATCGACCCGCGAGGACCGACACGCACGCTGCATCGGAGTGATGGGCGGCGAGGTGCGCGGGCCCGGCGGCGCCGAGCGCCAGGCGCACGAAGGGCTCGTCGAGCACCTCGGCGAGGGCCTGCGCGAGGGCGCTCGGATCGGCCTCGACCACGCGGCACGCGTCCTCGAAGGGAAAGCCGCCCGTGGCCGCGCGAACCGCGACGGTGGGCAGGCCATGCGCGAGCGCCTCGAGGATCTTGATCGACACGCCCGCCTCGAGCCGTCGCGGCACGACGCAGACGTCGGCGGCCGCGTGCGCGCGTCGCCGATCCTCGTCGGTCGCGAGCGGCGCGAGCACGATGCGCGGACCGAGCCCGCTCCGGCGCGCGAGGGCCTCGAGCGCGTGCGGCGCCGACTGGCTCGCGACGAGCCAGCGCAGTCGACCGCGACGGTGGGCGAGCCTTCCGAGCGCTGCGATCGCGGCGTCGAGGCCCTGGTAGTGATCGAGGTTGCCTGCGTAGAGGATCACCTCGTGATCCGACGCGAGCCCGAGCGCCGTGCGTGAGGCCGCGCGCTCGGCGTCGCTCACCGGCGGAGCCACGGACCAGGGCGTGGGGAGGACGGTCGCGGCGGTGCCGGTCACCGCCTCGAGGCGACGTGCGAGGAAGGGGCTGATCGCGAGCACACGCTGGGCGCGCCGCGCCACGAAGCGATCGAGCGCCTCGCCGCTGGCCGAGAGGAGCGGGGCGATCGACGTGCGCGACGGCGCGTAGAGCGGGAGCTCGGGGCCGAGCGCGGTGTGCGCGACCCAGGTGAAGCGACGGCCCGCGAGCACGCACGCGAGGCCCGCCTCCACGTGGTGGGCGACGATGTCGGGCTCACGCGCCTCGCGGAGCGCGCGCACGAGCGCGACGTCCTCGGCGATCTTCGCGAGCGAGGGCCCCGAGCGCAGCGAGCGATTCGCGATGGGCGCGTGCGTGCGCCGGTGCTCGACGGAGTCGGGAAGAACGCGTCGGCCGTCGCCGGACTCGTACGTGAGGAGCGCCACGCGCTCGGCCCGCGAGGCCGCGTCTCGCGCCGCGGCGCTCACGATCGCGAGCAGCGCGGCCTGCGTCCCCTGAGACGAAGGAAACGGAAGCGCAGCGACGTGGAGCACACGGGCGGTCACGGGGCAGAACTATCAGTTTGCCGACCGATTCGCTTGCCACGAGGGCCCTCGCGCCCTTGGGGCCCGCCGCTGGCTTGTCTCCGCGAGACCGTCAGCAGGATCGGCGACGCCTGCGCCGCACGCCGATCCCCACCACCGCCACCAGCGCCAAGAGCCACGGGGTGACGGGCGAGCCGCTGCTCGTCGCTCCGCGATTCACCGTGCATCCACCTCCGGTGTCGGCCTGCGCCGCGGGGGCATTGCCGCGCCGGGGCCCCGAAGGTGCCACTCCGGAAGCTGGCTGTCCGGAAGGTGCCACTCCGGAAGACGGCTGTCCGGAAGGCGCCACTCCGGAAGGTGTCATTCCGGAAGGTGCCATTCCGGAAGGTGCCATTCCGGAAGGCGCCATTCCGGAAGGTGCCATTCCGGAAGGTGCCATTCCGGAAGGTGCCATTCCGGAAGGTGCCATTCCGGACGTCGCGCCGGGATTCGCAGCGGATCCGGGGTTGGCCGCGGCAGCGACCGGGGTGGGCGCGGGCGGCGGGGGAGGCCAGCCAGGAGGTGCCTCGCTCCCGGGCTGGATGCCGAGCTCCTCGATCGGGTCGAGGATCACCTCGCCGGGCCAGAGGTCGTGGCGCGACTCCCACATCGACTCCGCCGTGGCGAAGCGACGCGCCATCCAGCGCTGGGCTTGATCCGAGACGCAGCGCTGGTTGTGCTCCACCACGTACTGCACGTGGAAGTAGCTCTGTCCCTCTCGGACGCCTGGCACGCGGAGCTGCGGCCAGCGTGACCAGCGGCGCGTGAGGCGCACCGGCGGCGCCTGACGCAGCGTGAGATCGTCGGCGAGGTTGGTCCCGTAGCGGTGCCGGATGCGCGAGACGGTCCAGGTGGCCGGTGCGCCGCGACTCCGGCCCGTGCGCGCCTCTCTCGGCACGCCGAAGGTCTCGACCTCGGAGCGCCTCACGTGCGTGCCCACGCGGTGGACGTACTCCGTGATCGCCGCGCCGGGCGTGGCGCGGAACACCTCGTCGGTGATCGACGTGTAGAGCTCCGCGAACGCGCCGCGCGCGTCGGGTCGCATGCGGAGATCGGTGGGCGCGAGCACGGCGGGTCGATTCGCCACGTCGTAGCGGCCCTCGGTGGAGATCACGTAGAGCAGGAGCTCCTGCTCACCCGGGCTGTTGAGCGTGCCGAGGCGCACGGGCACGCGCAGCTCGTCGGACTCGTACTCGAGCTGGATCGGCGAGAGCATCATGTTCTCGCCGAGGTGCTGGGCGCGCGAAGGGTCTACACGGAAGAGAACGAAGCGGTGGCCGCTCTCGATGTAGCCGCGCAGCATCTCGGCCGACGCGTCGGGCAGCTCGAGGCCGCGCTCGCGCAAGAACGCGAGGAGGCCGGTGGATTGCTCCGCGGAGAGCAGCGTCACGTCGTACTCGTCGACCGGCCACTCGTCTTGGATGTCGACCCCGAACTCGTCCATCACGCGGTCGCCCGAAGACATGCTGTCGCGGCCCAGAGCGCCCGCGCCGGCCGACTGCGCGGCGCCCGACATGCGCATGGGTCGAGGCGGACAGGGAAGAAAGACGTGTCGCACTCGCGGCGCGGTGCGCTGATCGAGGCGGCGGAACGCAGTGCCGCTCACGGTGCGCACGCCCTCGCGACCGATGGGTCCCGGCACCGGCACCACGAGCGACAGCGGGACCGCGGGGCCCTGGTAGGCGGCCTCGATGGTGAGCACGGTGCGGCGGCCCTCGCGCACGAGGACCACGGCGGACGCGGGGTTGTAGCTGGGGTCCTCGGTGACTCCGCGCTGCTGCTGCACCGACGAAGGCGCGGGCCGCATCATGCAGAAGCAGGTCGCGTGGGCGCGCGGCGGCGCGCTCGCAGCGAGGAGCGAGAACATCACGACGAGAGAGAGCAGGGCCCGCATGGATACCTCGTGGCCACGAGGGCTCGATTCGTGACCGAGCGCGAGGGTACCCGAGAGCCCTGCTACGCTGGGGACGTGGCGCGCATGCAGAGCTTCGTGGAGGGTGGATGCTGGGTGATCCAGACATCGGAGCGCCTCCGCTTCGAGCTGCACTGGAGCCTGCCCCTGTTCCCCATCTTCACGCGATGCGCGACGCCGATCTCGTTCGCGCTCGCGCTCGTGGTGCTCGCGGTGCACGAGGTGGGTCACGCGATCGTGGTTCGGTGGCGCGGCCTCGAGACGTACGCGATCCGGATGCACGGGATGGGCGGGCACTGCCTCCACGAGGGCGGAAGGCCTCTCGACGAGGCGTGGATCGCGTGGGGCGGCGTGCTCGCACAGCTGCCGTTCTTCGTGGTGGGCGTGGCGCTCACGAGCTACCTGCCGCCAGGCAGGATCGCCGACGCTCTCTGGGTCTCGCTGGTGCTCGCGAACGGCATGATGATCGCGTTCAACCTCGTGCCGATCCGCGGCCTCGATGGCTGGAAGGCCTGGTCGCTGTTCCGCCTCCTCCGCACCGATCGCGCCGCGACCAAGGCGCGCGCCGATCGCTGGGCCGAGAAGGATCGCGCCATGTGGGACACGATCGAGGCGGCCAAGAAGCGACAGGCCGAGCGCGACCGCCAGAACCTGCACTGACGCACTGGCGCGCGGTCAGAGGTCGGGGCAGTCGTCGACGATCGCCTCGACGATCGCGCCGATCGCGTTCGCGCGCTCGCAGGCTGGGCCGTGGAGCTCGATCTCGCCGCGATCGCGGTCCGTCCACGTCCACCCGTCGAGGGTGTCGCGCGCGAGGCGCTCGCCGTCGACCGACACGAAGAAGCGGCTCTCGTCGGTGGGCACCGACGGGCTCACGAACGCGCAGCGGCTGATCGAGCCCGTGATCTGCGTGAAGGCGTCGGCGAGCTCGGCGTCGCTGCGCGCCGAGTAGAACGCGCGCTCTCCGGGCACCGTGCGCGGCCGACCGCCCGCGACCGCCATGCGATCGAGGTAGTCGGTGAGATCGGGGCGGCTGTCGTCGGGGATGCCGATCACGAAGACCGGGATCCCGAAGCGCGTGAGCGTCTCGTCGAGCGTGTTCGTCATGCGCGGATCGTCCACGCACGAGTAGATGCCCTCGTCGGGCCGCAGACAGGCATCGCGCGCGCTCGTGCAGGTGCACGTCGCGGGATTGGCCATCACGCGCGGGTTGCAGTTGGGGCCGCCATCGGTCGCGATCACGATGAAACGTCGGCCCTCGGTGGAGTCGAGCAGCGCCTGCCGTGCATCGAGCAGCGCCTCGACCGTGGGCGTGCCGCCGAGCGGCTGGAACGCGTCCATCGCCGCGAGGATCGCGGGCGTGCTCGCCACGGCGGGCCGCACGTCGACTCCGTCGGTGCAGCGGCACGCGATCTCGGCCGTGATCTCCGGGAGATCGGGTGGGATCGGATCGGGATAGAGCTTGGCGCCGATGCGCACGCGATCGCCGAGCGTGGGCAGCGACGTCGCCACCGCGTTGCGGAGGAAGGTCCAGCGCCAGAAGTCCTCGGGCAGGTCCTCTTGTCCGTCGAAGCCGAGGCGCATGGAGCCCGAGCGATCGATCACGAGCATCATGTCGGCGCGCGCCGGCTCGATCGGGAACGAGCCCGGACGGCAGATCGGCGCGTCGGGCGAGTCGGGGCCTGTGTCGCGGCCCGTGTCGAACGAGGGCGCGTCCATCGCTGCGTCGTAGCGATCGATCTCGAGGCCGGTCTTGGCGCCACAGCCGGCGATGCCGAGCGCAGCCAGCAGCGAAGGCACGGCGAGGGTCGTGACGTGCGAGGCGCGTCGCATGCGTGAGCGAGAGTGTGCCACGGGTCTGCGGCCGTAGCGATTCGCGTGCCGCGGTGGGAGTCGAGCGCTCCTCAGAAGCGCACGTTCGACGCCGACACACGATCCGCTACGTCGGGCAGGCCGATGCGCCCACCAGTGTCGTCTCCCCAGCAGAGGAGCTCGCCGCTGCCGAGGAGCGCGCAGGTGCTGACGGCGGCGCATCCGATCGCGATCGCGCCCTGCACACCCGGAACGCGGACCGCGCCCTCGCGCGGCGCGAGATCTCCCACGCCGAGCTGTCCGCTCTCGTTCCTGCCGAAGCAGAAGACCTCGCCGCTGCGCGTGCGCGCACAGCCGTGCTGCTCCCCGAGCGAGACTTCCACCACGTCGCTCGTGCCCGGGACGGGAGCGCTCGGATCGATGCCGTAGAGGCCTCCGCAGTGGAGCGCGCCGCCCACCAGACCGCACACCGCGTGACGACCCGCGGCGAGACCGCTCGCGCCCCGGAGCCACGGCACCTCGATCACGTCGGAGTACACGTTGCCGCCGCCCTCGAGGCCTCCGAGGCATCGCACGACGCCGCTCCGATCACGCGCGCACACGAAGCCGATGCTCGACACCGCGAGCTCGGCCACGTCGGTGAAGACGGGCTCCTCGGGGCGGACGTGATGGAACGTCTCGTCGCGGTGCATCCCCGCGAGGCCGCTGCAGCGGAGCGTCCCGGCTCGCAGGCCGCAGCTCATCTCCGCCATCACGTAGAGCCGATCGGCGTCGGGGAAGCGCTCTCGCGCCTCGTAGGCGCCGTACGGAATCGCCTCGCGCGCAGGCCACACGACGTGCCCCGCCGCATCGAGCGGTAGGACGCCGATGCGCGGGAGCCAGAGGCCACGCGCGCCGCGCGGCAGCTCGAACGAGTCGAGCGCTGCACGCGAGTCGGTCGCATCACGCAGCCGCGTGCCGTGGCCTGCACGATCGACGGTGAAGACGCCCTCCGGAGTGACGAAGACCTGCGCCACGTCGGTGCCGACGCGTGTCGGGCTCGGGTGCGCCTGGCCCGTGCCGTCGCCGAGCTCGCCGTAGACGCCGCGGCCCCAACATCGAACGCCCCCCTCGGTCGTCCGCGCGCAGACGTGCTCGTAGCCTGCGGCGAGCTGCACGGCGCCTGATTCCATCGGCACATATGGCTCGGCCTCCTGGTGCAACGTGACGCACGTGACGCGCCCCGCCGCGGAGCGCCCGCACGCGCGTCGATCGGTGATCACGATCTCCTCCGCGTGCGCGAGCGCGGCGAAGGGCTGCGGCGCGACCTGGTGCCAGCCCTCGTCGTCGCTGTAGGCCGTCACGTCGCGACCCCAGCAGCGCACCTCCCCGCTCACGAGCGTGGCGCAGTGGTTCACGCCGCTCGTCGCGATGCGCGCGACGGCCGCGGGCATGCGCACGGTCACGATCGGCGCGTCGTCGTCGTCGCGGCCGCGAAGACACGGATCGTAGGTGCCGGCGCCCGTGCAGAGCAGCCGACCGGTCCGCGTGACGGCGAACATCTCGCGCATCGTCACCTCGAGAAAGACCACGTCGCGCGCGCTCGCGAAGCGCGCCGGATCGGTGCCGTCGCCGACGCAGCGCACGGTCGTGCCGACGCGCGCACAGGTCGCGTCGCCGCCGACCTCGAGCTGATCGACGTGTGCAGGGAAGGGCGGCGCGAGCTCCACGCGCGAGCTCGAGGAGTGCCAGCACGTGACCGGGTGAGCGCGTCGGGTGACACAGACGCGCAGGTGGCTCGCGCTCACCGAGGTCGCGTCGTCGATGTCGGGGACCCTCACGGGTACGAGGGAAGGGCCGTCGGCACGATCGCCGACCCACGTGCTGTTGAGGCCCCATGCCCACGCGTGCCCCGTGTCGTCCACGGCGTAGCTCGTGTTCTGGGCCGCCGCGATCGACACGATGTGGGGCGCGGCCGCGCCGGGCGACTGCGCCGATGCGGGCGAGGCGACACCCACGAGCACGACGGTGAGCGTGAGCGCGCGAGCGTTCATCGCGTGCTCGTGAGCGACTCGCGGTGATCGCGGCAGTAGCCCCGGTAGAGCGTGGACGCCTCGGTGATCCGCGCGCGCTCCTCGGCCGTGAGCTCGCGGATCACCTTCGCGGGGCGGCCCAGCGCCAACATGCCGGAGGGGATCTTCGTGCGCGCCGTGACGAGCGAGCCGGCCCCGATCATCACGTCGTCGCCGATCTCGGCGGCGTCGAGGAGGATCGAGCCCATCCCCACGAGCACGCGGTGGCCGACGCGACAGCCGTGGAGGATCACGCCGTGGCCCACCGTGCAGTCGTTGCCGACGATCGTGTCGCTCCAGCCGCCGGTGGCGTGCACGACGGCGTTGTCCTGGATGCTCGTGCGCGCACCGATGCGGATCGGCATCACGTCGCCGCGCAGTACGGCGCCGTACCAGATGGACGTCTCGTCGCCGATCTCGACGTCGCCGACGATCGAGGCGCTCGGCGCAGTGAACGCGCTCGACGCGATGCGAGGGAGGATGCCGCGGTAGGGGAGGATGTGCGTCATGGGGAGGTCGCTTCGGGGGGACGGGGACGGAGCACGCGCGCGATCGCACGTGCGAGCGTGCCGAGTGTGACGCCGACGGAGTCGGCCACGAGATCGAGCACGTCGGCGGAACGGCCAGGGACGAAGGCTTGATGGATCTCGTCGAGCACGCCCCAGAGCACACCGCAGAGGATCGCGAAGAGGGCCACCCGTGGGCGGGCGTGGTGCGGGAAGCTCCGAAGGCACGCGTGCGCCACGAGGAAGCCGAGCACGCCGTACTCGAGGGCGTGAACACCCTTGTCGCGCAAGGGGAAGAGCGAGGTCGGGAGCGACGGCGTGTCGAACGACGAGACCATCCAGATGCTCGCCATGTAGAGGGCGGCCGGCAGCCATGCGAGCACGAGATCGCGCGCGCTCGGGCGCGGCGCGGGGCGGCGCGCCTGGGCCGCCGTGCTCATGCCGACTTGGTCACGGGCAGGCGACGCCGCCCGTGCTCGGTCCGAGGCTCGTCGCTCGGTGCTCGCGGAGCGGGCGCCTCGCGTCGCGGCAGCCCCGAGAGATCGCCCTCGACGCGGCCCATGAGCGAGTGCGCGTTCGCGTGGACGATGGCGGCCTCGAGGAACTGACCGCGGAGATCGAGCTCGGGCGGCGCCTCGACGTGCACGATCTCGTGACGCTCGGATCGCCCCTTCCAGCGGGCGATTCCGTCGTCGCCCTCGCGGCCGAGATCCTCGATCAGCACCTTGGTGCGCGTGCCCACGAGGCTCGCGAGGTTCTGGCGCTGGCTCGTCTCGACGGCCGCGAAGAGGCGAGCGAGGCGCTCGTCTTTGTCCGCCTCGGACACGTCGTCCTCGAGCTTGAGCGCGGGGGTGCCGGGGCGCTGCGAGTACTTGAAGCAGAACGCCGCCGAGAAGCCGACCTCCTCGACGAGCGCGAGCGTCTCGCGGAAGTCGTCCTCGGTCTCGCCGGGGAAGCCCACGATGAAGTCCGTGGAGAGCGTGAAGCGGGGACGTGACGCGAGGAGCGCGCGCGCGCGCGCCACGTAGTGCTCGCGCGTGTAGCGGCGCGACATGCGGCGGAGCACGCGGTTCGATCCCGACTGCACTGGCAGGTGCACGTGCGCAGGCAGCACCTCGAGCTCCGCGTGCGCGCGCACGAGCGCGTCGGTGACGTGGCGCGGGTGGGGCGAGGTGTAGCGGAGGCGGGCGAGGCCGGGCACCTCGTGTGCGATCGCGCGGAGCAGGCGGGCGAACTGCGATTCGCCCATGTTTCTAGGGTTTCCGAGCTCGTCGTCGCTGTCGTCGTCGGCGACCGCGCCGGGCTCGTGCCACGAGTTCACCGTCTGGCCGAGGAGCGTCACCTCGCGCACGCCGCCCTCGACGAGCGCGCGCACCTCGCGGATCACGTCGCTCGAGGCGCGGTAGCGCTCGGGGCCGCGCGTGGTCGGCACGATGCAGAAGGTGCAGCGCTCGTTGCAGCCTTTCATCACGGTGACGAACGAGCTCACCTCGCGATCGCGCCGTGACAGCTCGGCGCCGGCGTCGAGGAAGCGCGGGTCGTGCACGTCGAAGACGGTGCGCGCGATCGAGGTCTTCTCGCGCTCCACGTGCGAGACGAGCCCAGGCAGCTCGGCGATGTTGTCGGGGCCGAGCACGATGTCGACGTGCGGCACGCGCCCGAGGAGCTTGGCGCCCTCTTGCTGCGCGACGCAGCCCGCCACCGCGAGCACGACGCTCGGGCGCTCGTCCTTGAGCGGCTTCATGGTGCCGAGGAGCGACAGCAGCTTGTGCTCGGCCTTCTCGCGCACGCTGCACGTGTTGATCACGATGAGGTCTGCGAGCTGCGAGTCGTCGGTGCGCTCGTAGCCCTCCTTGGCGAGGACCTCCTCGATGCGGCGGCTGTCGTGCACGTTCATCTGACAGCCGTGCGTCTGGACGAGATAGCGCTTCATGCAGGGCCGCCGACCATATCGCTCGCCTCGCGAGCGGTCGAACGGCGCGCCTCACTCGGTGCGGACGGTGATCGGGATGCGGAACGAGCGGGCGCCCACGTCGGAGGTGAAGTCGATGCGTCGCGCGACGCCCTGGATGCAGCGGCCGATCGAGCCCGAGCCCACGTCCGCGGGCGTGATCTCGAGGTCGGTCACCTCGCCCTCTGCGCCGGTCGTGAAGCGGAGCCAGACCTGTCCTGCGGGGGGCGCGCTGCCCTCGAAGCAGTTGCGGATCGCGGCCGTGTTGCGCGCGAACTCGCGGTCGATGATCTGGCCCGGCGTGCGCACGCTCGGGTCGGAGTGACGTGGATCGCGCGTGCTCGGCGGGCCGCGACCGGTCGTGGCGTCGGGCAGCTCGAGGTACGCGTCGGGCAGCACCACGGCGGCATCGGTCGCCACGATGCCCGAGGGCGTCGCCTCGACGAACACCACCTCGGTGGTGGCCGGCGGGCCCTGCAGGTACCAGACGCCCCCTGCCGCCACGATCGCGAGGAGCACGAGGGCGAGCAGGCCCGACACGAGGACCGCCGCGTTGTTCGTCCGGGGCGTCGACTCCGCAGGCAGCGGCGGCGGGCGTGGAAGTGGCTCGTGCCCTGCGGCCACGTGGCTCGCGGGCTCGGGTCGCTCGAGGCGCGTCGGGTTGCTCTGGCGGCTGACCGGCGTCGGCGCGGGCGGGAACGACGCAGGGTCGACGAGGCCGTCGGGCACCGTGCGCCACGAGTGCTCGAGCGTGTCCAGCTCGGGCAGATCGAACATCTGCGCGAAGCGCGGATCGCGGAAGTCGCGCTCGAGCAGGCGACGAAGCTCGGCGTTGGATTCTTCGGCGTCGAGGCCGCGCACGCGGCGCAGGGCCTTGGCGAGCTCGGCCGCGGTGCTGAAGCGCTCTTCGGGACGCTTGAGGAGCGCGCGCGCGACGACGTCGGCGACCGGCGACGGGATGTCGGGCCGCACCACGTCGAGCCTGCGCGGCGTGTGGTGGAGCACGCGCTGGATCGTCGCCGCGGGCTCCTGCGTGCGGAATTCGTTGCGTCCGACGAGGACCTCGTGGAGCACCACGGCGGTCGCGTACACGTCCGCGCTCGGCTCGGGAGGGGCGCCCTCGAGGATCTCGGGCGCCATGTAGGAGAACTTGCCCTTCACCGTGCCGACGGTGGTCTTGGTCTCCTCCTCGGTCATCGCCGCGGTCTTGGCGATGCCGAAGTCCGCGAGGAGCACGCGACCCTCGATGTCGAGGAGGACGTTCGAGGGGGACACGTCGCGGTGCACGATGTGGAGGGGGCTGCCGTCCGAGGCCTTGAGCGTGTGCGCGTACTCGAGCGCGTCGAGCACCTGGATGCAGAGGTGCACCGCCATCTGCCACGGGAGCTGTCCTGGTTGGCCGTCTTCCTGCCGCGCCTGCTGGACGAACGACGCCCAGCGGCCGAGGTGGAAGCCGTGCACGTAGTCCATGACGAGGAGGTACGAGCCGTCCTCGCGACCGAAGTCGGTCACCGACACGATGCCCGGGTGGCGCAGCATCGACATGATGCGCGCCTCCCGCTTGAACATCTTCACGGCGCTCGCGTCGGCCTGATCGCTCAGCATCCGCTTCACGACCACGGGCTTGACGAAGTCGGCCGCGCCCTCGCTGCGCGCGAGATAGATCATGCCCATGCCGCCCCGCGCGAGCGGTCGCACGATGCGGTAGCGGCCCAGGACGACGCGGCCGACGAGGTCGTTGTCGCGATCCTCGGCGGCGCTCAAGGGCTCACCCGGCGGAGGTAGTAGTGCACGCCCGAGCGCGGGTGCGCGAAGCGGATCGCGATCGCGTCGAGCTCCGCGGGAGCGGTGACGTCGCCCTCGAAGCGATTGTCGCCGTCGAGCGTGAGGGGCGTGCCACCGACCGAGACGGTCGCGCCCTCGATCGCCATGCCGGACACGTGGACGGCGCCTCGCGCGACGGTGCCGCGAGGCTCGCGGATGTAGGCAGTGGGCGCGGCGTTGTCGAAGCGCACGCGCACGATCGTGGTCGGCGAGCGGCGACCGCCCGCGAGGAACGTGAGGCGGTGCTCGCCATCGCGGAGCGCGCCCGAGTCGAACACGAGGCTCGAGCTGGGGGAGGGGAGCACCCGTGTGCGGCCGCTGGACACGACCTCCACTTGATAGGGCCCGCCCCCCGCGCTTGCCCAGCGGAAGGTCACGATCGGCAGCGCGTTCTGGTAGAGCACGTCGTAGCGACGGCCATCGGCGTCGAAGAGGTTGCGAGGGGGCACGGACTCGAGGCGCAGCGAGCCGTCGTCCCGTCGCACCGAGAGCGTGCCGCCCGGTGCCGAGCCCCCGCCGCCGCAGCGGACGGAGTAGCGGAAGCGCCCGGCCGGCACCGACACGATGATGGCGCCGCTTCCCTCGAAGCGGACGCCGCGTCCACCGGACGAGAGGCTCACGAAGGTCTGTCCCGTGCACGTGGCCGGCAGATCGATCCGCACCGCGGTGGGCGCGGCGGGGTCGTGAAGCGTGAGGCTCTCGCCCGCCGCGATCGCGATGTGCGCGCGCGCAGGCGAGGGCTGGAGCGGGCCGCCCTCGACCTCGACTTCGTCCTCGCCCTCGGGGAGGGGCTCGACGAACGCGTCGACGCCCGCGTCGTCGCCCGGCACGAACGCGTCCTCGAGCGGACCTGCGTCGGGCTCGATCACGGCGGCATCGGGCGTGGTGTCCTCGAGCACGACGCTGCCGACCTCGACGAGCACGGCCTGTCCCGCCTGGACGGAGAGTCCGTCTTCGAATTCCACGCGTCCGGCGACGACCTCGATGTGCTCCGCAGGCCCTGCGCGCAGGCGAATTCGCGTGCCCGCCTCGAGCTGCACGGTGCCCGCGTGCGTGACGAGCGCGAGGCCCGTGCCGCTCGACTCGAGCTCGGCCTCACCGCTCGTGACCTCGATGCCGGCCTGATCGGAGGGCTGTCGGAGGAAGCGGATCACGGTGCCAGGCTGCATCCGGATGCCGTTGCTGCCGCCGAGCACGAGCGACGCGGTGGCGTCGGGCGCGGTGCGCACGGCCTCGTCCCACGTGTAGGTCTCGCCCACGACGGTGGTGCGCCATTGATCGCCGGGCGCAGCCTCGTCGCGATCGACGATGCCCTGCGCGGCCGTCAGCTCTGCCACGCGATCCGCCCCACAGCTGCAGCCGACCACGAGGCCGCTCGCGCATGCGAGCAGACCGAGCGCCAGCGACGCGGGTCGCAGCAGCGCGGAGATGCGCGGTGACGGGGCCCTCACGGTGCGGGCTCCGCGAGGAGCCGCTCGACCAGCGGGCCGAGGGTGTCGATGTCGCCGCCGCCGATGCGCACGTCGCGCACACGACCGCGGCGATCGAGCACGACCAGCGTGGGCAGCGCGCTCACCCCGTAGTGGAGCTGCGTGCCGCCCACGTCACGCGCGACGGTGTAGGTGACGGGGGCGCGCTGGAGGTGCGCTTCGATCGTGGGGCGCCGCTCTCGGCTCACGCCGAGCACCGTGAGACCGCGGTCGTGGAGGCGTCGGTTCAGGCCGTCGAGCACCGGCATGATCGCGCGGCACGGGCGGCACCACGTGGCCCAGAAGTCGATGATCACCACGCGTCCCGCGAGGTGCGAGAGCGAGACCTCGTCGCCGCCGGCGATCCGCTCGGCGACGACGGGGGGTGGGGCCTCCCCGACACGCAGCGCGCCGGGCCCACCTTCGGCCTGGGTGGGTGCCGCGACCGCGGGCTGCG
>JAIBCE010000227.1 GCA_019694315.1 Sandaracinaceae bacterium | reverse complement strand
CGACGACGTGATGACGCGCGTGGCCTGAAGCCAGCCGGGAGGCCGAGCGCTCACTCTCCGAGCTCGCCGCAGTCCCAGCGCGGCGCGGTGCGGGGCGCGGGCGCACGGCACGCGCAGATCACCCCTCGCTCGGGGTAGCGGCAGGCCGTGCCCGTCGCGTCCGCAGCGCACGACGCATCGATCGTCGGAGGCCGATCGGGGCAGGGTCCCTGCTCCGCGATCGGAGCCTCGCCCGGCGCAGGCAGCGGCGCCCCCGAGAAGAAGGCCGCGACCAGGCCTGGGCGCTCGAAGCGCGCGCGTGCCGAGCTGCCCGTCGTGATCGGCGCGGTGCGCACGGGCCCCACCTCGCGCACGACCACGTGATCGAGCACCTCACCGCGCCCCTCGAACACGCCGCCGGGGCCCGACGCGAGCACACCCGCCGTGGTGAGGCGGACGACGAGCTCCGCACCATCGCTGCCGCGGTGCACGTGTAGCTCGTCGCCGAGGCGTCGATCGAGCCACCAGCCATGATCGCGCGTGACGCGCACGAGGCGCCCCGCCTCGTCGTCGATCGGGGCCACGGGACAGCCTCCGTCCTCGACGACCCTGCCGCTCGCATCGACGATCGCGCCACGCGCGTTGCAGCCGAGCAGCTCCTCCACGGGCTCGCCGAGCTCGAGCGTGCGGACCGTCGTGAGGTCGGGCCACGCGAGCACCGCGCCGGTCCCCTCCACGTCGCGGATGAACACGTGATGTCCGTCGACGAGGCTCAGCCCCGCGAGTCGCTGCGTGAACGTGCGCGACGTGGTGCGGCCATCGAACGAGACGAGGCGCAGCGTGTGCTCCTCCTCGGGATCGACGTAGATCCACCCCTCGTCGAGCTCGAGCCAGTGATGGAGGCCACTCACCACGCGGCCGGTCGACGTCTCGAACAGCGACGCCTCGCCGAGCACCGCGCGCACGTATGCACCGCCCGGCGCCACGAGCACGTAGCCCTGGCCTGGTGGCAGCTCCGTGAACGGCAGGCGCGCGAGCACCTCGCGCGATCGCCGCGGATCGTAGAGCTCCCAGCCGTCGATCCGCGCTCCGTCGGTGTGCGCACGCACGCATCGGAGCGGTGGAGCACGCGAGCAGACGGGCGGCGCGCGAAGCACCGGGATCGGTCGATCCGCGGACTCGGCCTCGTACGCCACGGCCTGCCAGTCGTCGTAGTCGCGCACCTCGACGAGCTCGACCTCGTCGCGCTCGAGCGGATGCGGGATCGCATCGACGAAGACCGACACGCGCGAGGCGGTGGCGACGTCCATCGGACGATCGTGCCCCGCGACGATCAGCAGCTCGTCGCGCTCCCAGCGGGCGTTGGCGCCGTCGAGGTCCGCGCCGATCCCCTCGGGGCCGAGGACCACGCTGCGGGACGACGAGCTCACGACGAGCCGATGGCGCGCAGGCGCGAGATCGACCTCGGGGAGGCCACGCGCACCGAGCTGCGAGGACATCGGACCGCTGCGAGGAAGCGCGCGCGGACGCAGCGCCGGCGGAACGCGCCCGGCGTCCTCCACGAAGTCGATCGCGTCGTCCTCCGCGAGCTCGATTCGCCAGCGATCGCCCTCGACGAAGCCGAGATAGCAGCGCGGGCGCGCGCCCGACGTGCACGCGATCCGATCCGCCGACTGACCGAGCGCCTCGAAGGCGCTGGCCGTCACGCGGCTCGTGCCCGCCTCGGCCACGACGATCACGACGCCCTCGCCGACCCTCGCCATCGACGGCGTGATGTCGCCGAGCTCGGCCAGCACCTCGAACGCGTCGTCGTCGAGCCTCCAGCGCTCGAGCCTGCCGCCGTGGGGACCGCGAAACGCCGCGTCGGTGCCGCCGTTGCCCACGATCGCCTGACCATCGTCGAGGAACGTCGCGACCACGTCGTCGCGCGAGAACGAGACCCGGTGGCTGGCACGCACGTGCCCCTCGGGACCGACGAGCGCCACCGTGCCTTCTCCGACCACGAGCCGGAATCCGCCACGCTCGTCCCACACCCTGCCCTCGCGCACGCCGTCGACGAGCACGACGCGATCAGGCGCGGCGCCCGCTGAGCTCGTCGACGCAGCGACGGGTGTCGCGGTGACGGGCGTCGACGTGACGGCTGTCGCAGGGACGTGCGTCTCGGTGACGGGTGTGGCGGAGGAGGCGGAGGTCTCGGAGGCTCGTGGCGTCGGCGGAGCGGACGGTGTCGGCGAGGTCGCGCGCGTCGTCCCGGGCTCGCCGGGTGCCGATGACGTTCCCGTCGCTCCGCCGCATGCCATGCACACGAGCGCAGAGAGCCAGAGGCCGTACCTGTTCATGCGCGCTCCTCGACGCGCTCGGGATCCTACCGGCTCTGGCCGCCCACACACGGGCCCCATCGTCCTATGGCTCCGCACCGAATGCGCTCATCCGCCGTGTTTGTAAGGGAATTCGGGCGTCGGCTCGGTAGGCAGGATCGTGTCGAGCTTGCGCACGTCGAGCTCGAGGCGCCCGTCTGGCAGCACGCGCAGCACGTCTCCGAAGCGGGCTCCGAAGAGGATCTCGTTCGTGAGGTAGCGGCGCCGCGCCATCATCGGCTGCATGGTGGTCTCGTCGGTGCCAGAGACCGAGAGCGTGATCTCGATCTCCTGCGCCTCGAGGTCCTTGGGCCCGAGCCCCGCGAGCGGGCTCTTGGCGTCGATGCGGTGCGAGACGTTCCACGTGCGCGCGAGCGCCGGCGCGCGAGAGCGCACGAGCTCGAGGTCGAGCGTCTGGTACTGCGTGACGCCCTCGGCGGTCTTGCGGGTGCGCATCAGGGTGAGCGACATGTCGGCGTCGACCACGTAGTTGCCGCGCTCGTTGCCGATGCGGAGCGCGAGCGTCGGGATGCCGTCGACGACGTGCACCACGGCGACCGGCCCGAAGACGATGCGGCTCGTCGGCGTGGAGAACTTGGCGAAGACGAGGCCCGTGGAGAGCGCCGTGACGAGCAGGCCCACGATCGCCTCGGTCACGACGAGCACGTTGCCGAGGAACGTCGAGGGATACATCGAGCCGTAGCCGATGGTCGCCATCGTGTGGACGCTGAAGAAGAAGGCGTCTTCGAACGAGCCCTCGCGCATGTTCTCGATGCCGCCGGTGATCGAGTAGACGATCGCGAAGAGCACGTTCACGAAGAGAAAGAACACCACGATCGCCGAGAGCGAGGCCCACCAGCGCGCGCGGAGGAACGCGTGATAGAGGTCGGCCCCGAGGCGCGGCCGCTCTCCGACGATGACGACGTCCTCCGGCAGCCGGAACGAGAGCCCGAACGCGTCGGCGAGCCAGCGCTTGAGATCCACGCCGTGACCGTACCGCAGCCCGCCCGGCAGCGTCGCCGTGGGCATCCACGCGGACCGGTTCTCGTGGGACGGGCGGTTCTCGTAGGGCGGGGGCTCGTCCCCCGCCTCGGAGTCGACACGGCCTCTCGCCGAACAGCCCGGTGTCGTGCTCTGCCACTCCCCTCGGGCCTGCCGGGCGCATTCGCGGAGGCGTGGTTGCGAGCGGCGAGGCACGGGTGCTCGGACACGGTGCTCGAGGCCTCACGCGACTCGGGGCATGGCCATCCACGGCCAGAGGAGACGCGGCCTCCTGAAGGCTCCGTTCCGTTGGCCCGCCGTCGCGTGTGCGCGGCGATCGCTCCATGAGCCCTCCGCGAGAAGCCCCCTCGGAGTAGCCTCGCGGCCATGTCCCACGCTGCCGCGCCCTCGCCCTCGCCCACCGACGCTCCGCGCGAGGACACGTCCGTCCCGATCCCCGGGCACGCGCTCACCGTGCGCAGCCTCGTCGCGGGCTTCGTCCTCTCGCTCGTGCTCTGCGGCGTGAACTCGTACCTCACGCTCAGCTTCGGCGTGATCGAGGAGGGGCCCACGATCGCGGCGCTCTTCTTCTTCGCGTTCTTCTTCCTCTCGAGCGTGAAGATCACCACCACCGAGATGGCGATCGTCGCCACGATGGGCTCGGCCGGCGGCTCGCTCGGCTTCATCACGAACTTCTTCGCGGCCGAGGCGATGGCCGGCGAGCCCTACCCGTACTGGACGATGGTGGGCTTCTCCATCGTCACCAGCCTCGTCGGCCTGAGCTTCGTCGTGCCCCTGCGACAGATGCTCATCGAGCGCGAGAACCTCCCGTGGCCCGGCAGCAAGGCCGTGGAGTCCGTCATCCGGGCCCTCGTCGAGAAGGGCGATCCGAAGCAGCCGTACTACCTCCTCGCCTCGACGCTCGCGTGCATCGCCATCGTCGTGGGCAACACGGACGGCGGCTTCGCGATCTGGCCGGATGGCAGCGAGATCGCGCTCTTCGGTCTCGCCGCCTTCGGCCTCGGCATCGCGTGGTCGCCCTTCGCGATCGGCGGCGCGTACCTCATGGGCTTCCGCGTCTGCGTGGGCTTCCTCGCGGGCGCGATCGTGCTCCTCGTGATCGCCCCCCACACGCCCACGCCTGCCACGCCCCATCGCTACGTGTGGCCCGGCATCGGCTTCCTCGTCGCCTCGGGCCTCGTGCAGATGGCCATGAACTGGAAGGTGATCGCGGCGTCGTTCCGCTCGCTCGTCCCCGCCAAGAAGGTCGATGGCGCGCCCGCGGAGATCGATCCGGATCCCGTGATGAGCGGCCGCACGCTGATCGCGCTCGGCACCGTCGCGCTCGTCACGACGGCGGCGTTCTCGTACCTCGCGCTCGGCCTCTCGCCGATCGTCGCGGTGATGCTGATCGTCGTGGCGGGCTTCCTCCAGAACGTGATCGCCACGCGCGCCGCCGCGCAGACCGCGTTCAACCCCGCGCGGGTCATGGGCGTGCTCCTCCAGAGCCTCACCGCGCTCTCGGGCGCCTCCACCGCCGCACAGAACCTCGCGGGCGCAGGCTTCGTCGCGGGCTCGGGCGCGCAGGCGGGCACGCTCACCGGCGACCTCGCCTACGGCAAGTGGCTGCGCGTGCCGGCGCGCTGGCAGTTCTGGGTGCAGGCCGCGACCGTGATCCCGTGCTCGCTCGTGTCGGCCTACGTGTTCCAGTCGCTCCAGGCGCGACAGCCCATGAGCCTCGAGGGCGAGGGCCTGCCCGCGCCCGTCGCCAAGATGTGGGCGGCCACGGCGCTCATCTTCGAGGGACGCACCGAGATGCCGCCGTTCGCGTGGCAGGCGATGGGCCTCGGCGCGCTCGGCGGCGCCATCTACGTGATCGCCGAGCGCCTCATCGACGACTGGGAGGCCAAGCGCACCAAGGATCTGCCGCCCGATCCGAGCCGCTTCTCGTGGACCGAGCTCGTGCCGCACTCGGTGGGCCTGGGCATCGGGCTCGTCTTGCCGGTGTCGTTCGACATCGCCTTCTTCGTGGGCGGCGTGCTCCTCTGGATCGTGCTCGGGCGTGTGCTCAAGGTCCGCGACGTGACGCTGACGACGATCGCCGTGGGCTCGATCGTCGGCGAGGGCATCGGCGGCGTGCTCAAGCCGCTGCTCCAGATGGCAGGCGTGATCCACTCCGGGTGACGCGCCGGTCCGTTCGTCCTTGACGGGGCTGCGATCGAGGGGTAGACGAGCGCTCCTTTCCGGGGCGTAGCGCAGCCTGGTAGCGCACACGGTTCGGGACCGTGGAGTCGAAGGTTCAAATCCTTTCGCCCCGACTTCGAAAGACCCAGAGCCCGGCTCACGCGAGTGAGTCGGGCTTCTGTGTTTCCGCGAGGTCGTTTCCGCGAGGGTCCGAGGGGACACGTCGCGGCGATCCCCCCAGGCTCACGGCTCGCTCACGGCGGGAGGTTACGGAGCGTCGGCAGGCCCGACGACGAGAAGCTCCACACCGCGGCGCTCCACGACGACATCGGCGCGTTCGCGGGCGACCAGAAGTACATCTCGGTCGCGACCGTCGCTGCGGGGGCCAGTGAGCACATGCTGACGCCCAGGCCTCCCGAGCCATCGTCGAAGGCCACCACGTTCGTCGCGCTCGTGCCGGCGTCGCAGCTCCGTGCCACGAGGTACACGGTCGGCACGGCACCGTGCACGGCCGCGAAGTCGCTCACCGACGCGCCGATGCCGAGGTGATCCGCGATGCCCGCCGAGACGTTGGCGATCTTCGTCCAGCCGCGCGCGATGACGCCGTTGCCGTTCCCGGCGACTCCCGCCGCCGCGAACGAGCAGCCGCTGCCCATGGCCGCGTACTGGCCGAGGGCGACCACGTCGTGCACGTCCGCCCCGAGGCCCGCATCGCCCACGATCCCCCCGACGCCCAGGCCCACCAGCGTGCTCTCGGCGTACGACTCCGAGACGGTGCCACCCGCCGCCATGCTGCCCACGATGCCGCCCAGGTTCGCGCAGCCCGTGGCGAGGCGCGAGTCCAGCTGAAGGACGCTGCTGCGCGTCCGCCTGATCTCGCCGCCCGTCATGTGCCCCACCACGCCCCCCACGTCGGCCATCCCCGAGATCCGCGAGATCGACACCGACGAGTCCGAGACGGTGCAGCCGGTGCAGGTGCCCAAGAGCCCACCCGTCTCGTCGGCGCCCGTCACGAAGTCTGCCAGCACGGTGACCCGGAGGACGGAGCCGGTCGCCGAGCCCGCGATGGCCCCGACCTGGTCCGTCGTCTGTGCATCCACGTTCGTCTGGAGCCGAAGGTCGTGGACCGAGCCGCCGACGAGCGACGCGAACAGCGGCCCCGTCCAGAACGCGTGGTTCACGACGACGTGCCCGCCACCGTCGAGCTCGCCCATGAGCGAGCTGCCGCGGATGTCGCTCGCGATGTCGAGGTCCGCGCCCAGCCGATACGACGCGGAGCCAGGCCCGTCGGTGAGGAACGACTCCCACTGCGCCTGGTTGCAGATCACGTACGGGTCGGAGGGCGCGCCCGTGCCCAGGTCGGCGTAGCTCGTGAGCGCGCCTGCCCCGCCGCAGAGGATCTCGGGCGGCGCGTCCGCACGCGGCGGCGCATCCGGTGGGCTGCTGAAGGCATCGAGGGCCGCGTCGACCACGGGTGCATCGAGGCCGGGCGCGTCGCGGCCAGGCGCGTCGGGACCGGGCGCGTCGGGACCGGGCGCGTCGAGGCCGGGCGCGTCGAGGCCCACCGAAGCAGCATCCGATGTCTGGTAGAGCACGCGCCCGCACGCCGCGAGGAGGCTGCATCCGAGAGCGAGCACGAGCCGGGCACGCACGCCGGGATCGTCGTCGGCTTCTCACCTCCGGCGCAACCCCGCTCGTTTCCGCGTCTTGTTTCCCGTTCGACGCGGAGGGTCGCTACGATGCGCCCTCACCCCCCGGAGAACGATGGACGCCGACACAGCCAACATGATCTTCAGTGGAATCCGCCTGCTCGGCGGCTTCTTCGACTTCCTCGTCTTCGTCGGCCTGATGGTCGTCGCGCTCATGTACGTGAAGAAGGCCGACGCAACGCTCGGCTACATCCTCGCCGGCGCGGCCTCGATCAGCTTCCTCGCCACGTGCTGCACGAACGTGGCCTCGGGCGTCAACGAGCAGCTCGGCGACGCGGGCCTCTACGTGAGCATGGGCCTGTCCGTGCTCAACACGTTCCTCGACCTCGCCGTCTGGGGCACGCTGCTCTACGTCCTCTACACGCTCGCCGGCAAGGCACCGCCGCAGCAGGCCTGAGCGTGGCGTCGTTGCGCGGGCCTCACGCGCGGGCCCGCGCAACCCCGACGCTCCTGGACCCTTGTCGCGGACGCGATCCGTTGTCACAACGGCGCGCGCATGAGCACCGAGCCCTCTTCGATCCCGCCGCTCGCCGGCAAGGCCCTCCTCACTGGCGCGAGCGGCTTCATCGGCGGACGCCTCCGCGACGCGCTGCTCGAGCGCGGCCTCGAGGTGGTGGCGATCCGCCGCAAGGGCTCGCCGCCCTCGAAGAAAGGCCGTTCCGTCGAGTGCGACTACGACGACCTCGACGGCCTCACGCGTGTGATCGAGGCCGAGAAGCCGAGCTACGTGCTCCACGTCGCGGGCGCGACCAAGGGCGTCACCTACGACGACTTCCGCAGCGCGAACCTGATGCCCACGGAGAACCTCCTCCGCGCGATCGAGAAGGCGCACCCCGCCCTCGAGCGCTTCGTGCACCTGAGCTCGCTCACGTCGTACGGCCCCTCGGCCAAGGATCGCCCGCTCCGCGAGGACGATCCGCGCCGGCCCATCGAGTTCTACGGCCAGAGCAAGCTCGAGGCGGAGCACGCGGTCGAGTCGCGCGGCGACAAGCTCGCCTGGACGATCCTCCGGCCGGGCGGCGTCTACGGCCCCGGCGACGTCGACTACTTCAACCTCTTCCGCGAGGTCGAGGGGCGCCGCAACGTCTTCTTCGGCAACCGCGATCGCTGGTTCTCCGCGATCTACGTCGACGACTGCGTCGACGCGATCCTGCTCGCGTGCACGCACCCCGGCGCCGCGGGCCAGGGCTTCTTCGTGGACGACGGGCTGCCCATCACCTGGGGCCAGTTCCAGGAGGCCATCGTCGAGGCGAGCGGCAAGCGCGTGTTCACCCTGAGCCTGCCCGAGGTCCTCGTGGACGTGGCCGCGGTGGGCGGTGAGCTCGTGACGCGCCTCGACGGAAAGCCCCGCCTCTTCAACCGACAGAAGGCGAAGATGGGCGCGCAGGAGGCGTGGACGAGCACGAGCGACAAGCTCCGCACGCGCCTCGGCTGGACCTCGAAGGTCGACTACCGGGAGGGCGTGCGCCGCGCGTACGCGTGGTACCGCCAGCACCGCTGGCTCTGACCTGGATCGCCCGGTTCCGCGAGAGCCCGATCACATCACGGTGAGCGCGCCCGCGTTCGCGATCTGGTAGCCGTCGCTCGATCCGGGATCGAGCGTGTCGCAGTAGGTCCACGTCATGCCGCCATCGCCCGAGAAGCGGTACGCGAAGTCGTAGCTGCCCGCGGCCGGCGCGACGAGATCGGCCTGGTACTCGTCGTTGTTCGCCTCGTAGAGCGCAGCGCCGGGGCCGTAGCCTGCGTTCGACACCGCGTTGCTGCTCCACGTCCAGCTCATCGCCGAGGGCATCGTGCCATCGGGCCCGTAGCCCACCTGCCCCACGAGGCGTGGGTCGGTGTCGGTCATGCCCGTGCGCGTCGTGAGGCCCGCCACGTACACGCGGCCGTAGACGCGCGTGCTCGTGCCGGGAGCCACGCTCATCGTCGTCGGGTACTGCACCCGGCAGAAGTCGATCGTCAGCACGGGCCCGGCGTCTCGGGGCGCGGGCCCCGCGTCACCCCCCGCGTCGGTGCCCACGCGTGCATCGGGCCCCGCGTCCGTGGCCGCCCACGCGTCGAGCGGCGCGGGCGCATCGGGCGGCGAGGACACGTCGATCGGCTCGGCCGCGTCGATCGCCTCGGGGGCATCGATCGGCGCCGGCGCGTCGAGGCCACCATCGCGTCCGCCGCCATCACTCACGAGCGCGGCGTCGGTGCCGGGGCGGGCGTCGGGTCGATCACCGATCTGCGTATCGGGGGCACAGGCCGCGAGCGTGACGACGAGCGGAACGAGCGAAGGCGCGAGGCGACGCATCCTTCGATGATGCATCAACTCGCGCCCTCGGAGATCCCGCTCGAGCGGGCAGAGCTCGCTCGTCGGCAGGTCAGGTCGGGACGGCCGCGAGGATCTCGGGCTTGGTGCAGTCGATGATCTGCGTGCGCTTCTTCATGAGCGCGATGAGCTCCGCGCGCGGCATCGGCGTGTCGCGCATGTCCACGAAGAGGTCCGCGAGCTTCTCGTAGTTCTTCGTCATGAGGAGGAACCACACGCCGAGGAAGTCGACGTCGCGGAACACGAGCGCGTCGTGCTTGATGTAGTTCTCGACGTTGTCGAGCAGCTCCTGCGGGTGCTCGGTCCAGTGACGGTTGGCCTTGAGGTGATGCGAGATGTGGTAGCCGTCGTTGAAGCAGCGCTGGTTGTAGCGGTGGTTGATGCAGGTGATCGAGCTCTTGTACGACGAGCCCGGATCGTCGGGGCACACGAACGCGTGCTGGCCCCAGTTGCCCGCCATCATCACGAAGCGGCACACGAGGAAGGGCGCGATGAAGACGGTCAGCGTGGCCGCCCAGTTGAAGTAGCAGCCGATCGCGACGCCCACGTACCAGCTGAGCTCGCCCACCACCATCCACACCGCGAGGTTCGTGCGCTTGCGACCGAGCTCGTAGCGGCCGAGCTTGAACATCGAGAGGAAGAAGAAGTCGAGCCAGTACTTGGCGAAGTCGATGACGCTGTCGCGCTGGTACATCATCGTCGAGCTGAGATCCTTGGGCAGGTTCCCCTCGAGGTGATGCATCGTCATGTGGTGGATGTAGTAGGTCTCCGGGGTCTCCCCCGCGAAGGGACCGAGCACCCACGGGATGTAGCCGCGCAGGAAGTCGTACTCGCGCTTCCACAGGCCGCGGTGGCTCGTGTTGTGGAGCATGAGGATGTAGCGGTCGGCGAAGAAGCCGTAGAGGACCGCCCAGTACATGGGCGCCATCCACCAGCGGAACATGCCCGGCCAGTAGAAGAGGACGGTGAGCGGGATCAGCACGACCGTCATCCAGAACGAGAGCTTCACGAACGGGAGGTCGCGCTCGTCGCGGATGAACCGCAGCGCCAGACGCTCGAGCGCGTTGTAGCTCTGACCCGGCGTGAACTGGGGGTCGGTCAGAACGGGGAGCTTCGCCATGTCCTCACTCCGCAGGCGGCCTCTGGGGGCCCTCGAAAGAAGGGCCGAGAGTAGGCAGCCGATCCCGGGCTCGCAAACGAACGGGCCCGGTTCGAGGACGTGGCGTGAGAAAGCGCGCGCGAGCCGAAGCCCACGCGCGCCTCCTGGAGCAGCGATTCGACGGAATCGGTGCTCTCGTCAGGCGCTCAACCCACGACGCCCGTGCACGAGCGCGCGAGCGTCACCTCGAACACGCGGGGCGCGACGCGGCGATCGTCGGTGCGGAGGCGGACGTCGACCTCGATGTAGCGACCGTCGGGCACCGGCCCGGGAGGCGCGGTGAAGTCGACCACCGGATCCGCCTCCGTGACCGGGAACGGACCGACGAAGGGCAGCGCCGACAGGCCTGCGCGATCGTTGCTCGCGCGCGCATAGACCTCGACCGACGTGCCTGCGGGCACCTCCACGCGCAGCTCGGCGCCGAGCCAGTGGGTGGTCGAGTCCGCACCGCAGCCCTCGCTCGTGAACGAGTAGTGACCGCGCGGCTGCGCGAAGGTGTTGAGGCCGAAGCCGATGAAGTCGCTGTACGTGTACGGCGTGAGGCCCACGGGGTGCTCGATCCACGTGCCGGCCACCGGATCGAGGCGCGCGGCCGAGTTGGTGGCCTGCGCGATGGCCCACACCGAGCCATCGAAGCTCACGCCCACGCCGACGGGCCCGCGACCGGTCGGAAGATCCCAGCGACGCGCGAAGCTCATGTCGGAGAGGTTGAACTGGAGCATCCGGCCCGCGGCCGCGCCGCCGAAGTTGATCACCTCGTGGCTGATGCCCACCCAGAGGCTCGACTCGTCGGCGGCCACACCACGCGGCGTGCCGCCACCGGGCAGCGACGCGGTGTCCCACGTCGCCGTGCCGACCGTGTAGCGATAGAGGCCGGGCTCGCACGACGACATCGCCATGTACACGTGGCCCATGCCGTCGACCGTGACACCGTACGGGTACATGTTGCTGCCGTTGCAGCTGCCCGTGACGGGCGCGCGCGTGGCGAGGTGGAACGCGCCCGTGGCCGCCTCGACGTAGCCGAGCAGGCTGTCGGCGCTGCCCGTGCCGCGATCGGCGAACCAGATGCGACCATCGGCGTCGGCCACCGCGCCGTACGACGAGATCGGCGCGATCGGGATGCAGCGGATCGTGTGTCCGTCGATGGCCGACAGCTCGCACGTCTCCTGCGCGTTGAAGTGACCGACCCACGGGTTGCCCACGTACTGATCGGGCGGGGCGAGGCCGATGGCGAGCGCGCGCGGCACCTCGTTCGCGCTGAGCGAACCGTCGGGGTTGGCCACGCCCACCGTCCAGAGGATGCACTCGTCGGCGGGGCCCACGAATTCGGCGCTCGCGAGATCGATCGTGCCGTCTCCGTTGAGATCGCGGCTCGTGTCGATCACGCCGTTCATGTTGCGATCGATGCAGTCGACCTCGTCGTTCGCGTACTTCGTGAGCGAGCCCTGCGAGCCGAACGCGCGGTTGGCCACGTACGCGTCGAAGTTCTGATCGACCGCGGTGCGCGAGGGGCAGTTGCCCTGGTTGGACCAGTTGCACGCCTCGTTCCACGGGCGCGTGCCCGCGGGCGCCATGTTGTTCACCGTGGGGTAGCGCGCGAGCTCGCGGTTGGTGCGCGAGTCGAGCTTCGAGACGGTCGCCTCGTCGGCGTTCGCGACCCACACCGCGAAGGACTCGGCCATCGTGCGGCCCAGCGTGAGCGCCCCGTCGGCGTCGACGATCACTCCGTCGCTGTTGTCGGCGGTGGGCATCCAGCCCGAGGCGCCCGGCACGCTCGGATCGATCACGCAGTCGGGCGTGCACTCGCTGCACACCTCGAAGCCCTCGTCGGTCATGCCGTTGCAGTCGTTGTCCACGGAGTCGCAGACCTCGGCGCCGCCGCGGCGCGCGTCGGTGTCGTCGCAGTCCGGCCCGCCCGCGCAGCCCTCGCCGAGGCCGTCACGGTCGGCGTCGATGCAGCCGGGCAGCGGCTCGTACGCGTCGGGCTCGCGGCCCGCATCGGTGCCCGGCGCGACGTGCACGCAGCGACTGTCGACGCAGCTCTGCCCATCGGGGCACTGCGACGACGAGCGGCACGCGATGGGCGCGCTCCCGCAGTCGCAGCCCGCGAGCGCGAGGACGGAAGCAGCGAGCGACGCGGCCCAGAGAGAGGTGCGAGCGACGGACATGGGGAGGCTCCTCGGCGAGATCCCCGAGCATACCCGCGTTCCGAGTGAGGGACAGCACTCGGCCCGCGTTCGTCACCGACGACCGAGCCGTCGCACCACCGCCGCGCGGACGCGCGCGAGCTCCGGGGCCCCGAGCGCCGCGGCGGCCGCGAGGAAGACGAGGCCCGAGGCCGCGAGCGCGCCGGCGAGCACGGCGAGGTTCACCAGATCGTTGCCCCCGCGCTCCCAGGCCCCGAGGTGCGCCACGCCCCAGCCGGCCGCGCCGGCGAGCAGGCTCGCGAGGGCCGCGAGCGCGAGGCTCGGCAGCATCCGCGCGAGGCCGAGCGCGCCGAGCTTGCGGCGGAGCAGGAGCACGAGCACGGCGCACTGGG
>JAIBCE010000623.1 GCA_019694315.1 Sandaracinaceae bacterium | reverse complement strand
GAGCGCGGGCTCCGGAACGACGAGCACGGGCTCCGGCACGACGAGCGCGGGCTCCGGCGCGACGAGCACGTCGAGCTCGGGCACCACGACGATCTCGCCGGGCGCAGCCACTGCCAGCGGCACCACCAGCACGACGAGCACGGGCACGAGCAGCGCGGGCGAGACCACCTCCGTGCGCGTGGTCGAGCTGACGCCCACGGCACCCACGCTGAGGCCGCTCCCGCCACCGCCCGAGCCTCGGAGCTTCCAGCTCGGCGGCCACGCGTTCGGATCGCTGGGCGCGTGGGACGGAGGCGCGGGCGCAGTGGGAGCCTGGGGCGCCGGGCTCGACGTGGACCTCGCGTTCGTCGTGTCGCCCGAGCTCCTCGTCGGCCCCACGATCACCGTGCAGGGCGCGTGGCTCCTCGACGGGCAGGCTCGGAGCGCGACGTGGTGGTGGCTCGGGCACGACGTGGGCCTTGCGGTGATCTGGCACCTGCCCGGCACGCCGTTCGCGCTGCGCGGCGCGCTCGCCTTCGGCGTGGCGCGGCGCGAGCAGCTCACGGCCAATGGCGCCCGCTCGGGCGGTGCGCTCCCGAGCGCGGGCGCGTCGGTGAGCGTCGGAGCACGCGTGGACCTCGTGCCGCGCACGCTGTACGTCGCGTTCGATCTGCGCGGCGTGATGACGGAGCTCGGCGCGTTCGTGAGCACGCTGGGCCTCGGCGTGGAGACGCCGCCATGAGCGCACCGCGCCTCCACCGAGCCTCGATCGTCACCTGGCGCCTCGCGCTGGCGTGGGTCGCGCTGGTCGCGAGCCTCACCGCGGTTGGATGCCGCCCCTCGCAGTGCGGCGCGCGCAACGAGCCGTGCTGCGGCGACGAGTGTCTCGATCCCATGCTGTGTCTCGCGGGCTCCTGTCGTGCGCCGTGCCCACAGGCGACGATGTGCGACGTGGTGACGGGCCAGGGCTGCGGCCCTGGCGAGACGTGTCGGGTGGCCGTGAGCGGCGACGCGATCGTGGCCACGTGCACCGCGACGCCGCCCGGAGGCGCCGGCGCCGAGGCCGACTGCACGCGCTCGGACGACTGCGCGGCAGGGCTCTACTGCTATCGAGGCCGCTGCCGCTTCACGTGCTGCGATCAGCCGACGATCGACGACACGGACTGCGCCAACGCGCTCCAGTACTGCGTGCCCCTCGGCGGCGTCGGCGTGTGCGACGGCGACGATCACTGCGACATCTTCACGCAGACGGGCTGCTTCGGAGACTTCGCGTGTGTGCCGCAGCCGCTGCGTGATGGCAGCTACACGCCCACGTGTCTGCCTGCCGGCACCACGCCCACGGGGGGCGCGTGCACGCGGCAGGACGAGTGCGTGGGCGGTCACCGCTGCGTCGAGTCGTCGGCGTTCCCCGACGGCGCGTGCTCGCGACTCTGCGATGCGACGCATCCCTGCCCGGCCGGTGCGTGTCTCGAGCTCACCGGCAACCCCGGCTACGGCTTCTGCAGCCCATGACGTCGCTCCCTGCGCCGGGCACGGTCCTCGACGACAAGTACGAGATCGAGTCCAAGCTCGGTCAGGGCGGAATGGCGGCGGTGTTCCGCGCGCGGCACCGCTACACGCACCGCGTGGTGGCCATCAAGATCCTCCTTCCGTCGATGGCGCGGGACCCCTCGGTGGTGGAGCGCTTCCTCCGCGAGGCGCGCGCCGCCACGGCGCTCGATCATCCTGCGGCCGTCGCGGTGCTCGACGTGGGTCGCTCGGCGGGCGGCTACTACCTCGTCATGGAGCACCTCGAGGGCGAGACGCTCCGGGCGCGCCTCGAGCGAGGCACGCTCACGGTCACCGACGCGCTCGCGATCCTCGAGCCCCTCCTCGGCGCGGTCGCCGCGGCCCACGCGCGTGGGATCATCCACCGCGACATCAAGCCCGACAACGTGTTCCTCAAGCGGCTCGAGGACGGCACGATCGCGCCCAAGCTCCTCGACTTCGGCATCTCGAAGCTGACGCGCGAAGAGGCGCTCACGCTCACCGGCGCGGTGATGGGCACGCCCGAGTACCTCGCCCCCGAGCAGATCCTCGACTCGTCGCGCGTGGGCCCGCGCGCCGACGTGTACCAGCTGGGCGTGCTCTTCTTCGAGATGCTCACGGGCACCACGCCGCTGCGCCGCGCGAGCTACGAGGCGCAGCTCACGGCGATCCTCACCGACGAGCCGCTCAGGCTGCGTCAGGCGCGCCCCGAGCTGCCTGCGGAGCTCGAGGCGATCGTCGCGCGGACGCTGCGTCGCTCACCGGAGGAGCGCACCGCCGACGTCGCGAGCCTCGCCGCCGAGCTCCGGGCCTACTCGGACGCTCGACGCGCCGAGGCCGCCAGCGCCCCGACGATGCTCGTGGCGAGCGCGCCCCCACCCGCGCGCTCCGTGCATCCGACGCCCGCGCCGACACCGCGCTCGGCGTGGATGATGGCCGCGCTCGCGACGGCGCTCGTCGTGGTCCTCGCGAGCGCGATCGGCGGCGCCCTCTGGTGGCGCGCGCGTGCGCCAGCTGCGGCGACCTCGAGCACGCCCGCGATCACGCGCCCCGTCGCGATCGACGCGGCGCCCACGACCGAGCCCTCGCCCA
>JAIBCE010000226.1 GCA_019694315.1 Sandaracinaceae bacterium | reverse complement strand
CGCGGTCGTCGGCGGTGGCGCCGCCGTGGCGACGGGCGCGCCGCCGAAGTGGAGAAAGCCCGTCCACCATGCACCGAAGCCGAGCGCACCGATCACCACGAGGAGCGCGAGCACCGCCGAGAGCGCGAAGATCACGGGGCGGCCCCCGCGGCGCGGCGGATCGAGCGTGTCGCGCGCGAGATCACCGGTGAGCAGCGGCACGCGCTCGGTCGCGTTGGCGGGCAGCGCGATCTTCTCGATCGAGTGATCGGACTCGACGCTCGTCGAGCCCGGCGAGCGCTTGGGCACCTCGATGCGCGTGTCGAGCCGCGGCCCCGCCTTGATCTCGTTCGTGAAGAGCTCGGTCATGCGCTCGGCCACGCGCGAGGTGGGCACGAGCTCGCCCATGCGCACGAGGGCCTGCTCGATCGCGAGCTGTAGCTCTGCGGCCGTCTGGAAGCGCTCCTCGGGTCGCTTCGCGATCGCGCGCCGCACCACCGACTCGACCTCGATCGGGATGTGCGGATGGATCTCCGAGAGCGCGGGCGGCTCCTCGTAGACGAGCGCGCGCATCGTGTCGAACTCGGTCTGGCGCTTGAACGGGTTGGTGCCGTCGAGCACCTCGTAGAGGCACACGCCGAGCGCGAACACGTCGGCGCGCGCGTCGATGGGCTCGCCGAGACACTGCTGCGGCGACATGTACGCGAACTTGCCCTTCACCACGCCCGCCTCGGTGCGCGTGGAGTGGCTCGAGGCCTTGGCGATGCCGAAGTCGAGCAGCTTCACGACGCCGTCGTAGCTGACCATCACGTTCTGCGGGCTCACGTCGCGATGCACGATGCCGAGCGGCTCGCCCGTGGTCTGATCGGCCGCGCGGTGCGCGTGATCGAGGGCCTCGGCCACCTGCGCGATGACCTTCATCGCGACGGGCATCGAGACACCGCCCTCGTCGCGGGCGCGGCGCAGCACCTTCGACAGGGGCATGCCGTTCACCCACTCCATCGCGATGTAGTACGAGCCCTGCTCCTGGCCGAACGCGTACACGTGGCAGATGTTCGGGTGGCTCAGCTGCATGGCGAGCCGCGCCTCGTCCTTGAACATCGCGATGAACTGGCTGTCGGCCGCCACGTGCGGGAGCACGCGCTTGACCACGACGAAGCGACCGCCCTTGCCCTCGTCGCCTCCCTCGCGCGCGAGGAAGATCTCGGCCATGCCGCCGAACGCGATGCGTCCGAGCAGGTGATACGGCCCGAATTGCCCGATGGGAGGCACCTTCGTGAGCGACGCGAAGGGCACGCGCGGGCCGCCGTGGCTGAAGTCGTCGAGCTCCGCGTCGCGCGCGACGAGATCCTGATCGGTGTCGCGCTCCTTGACCTTCGGCGTCTCGGGGCTCGTCGACTGACCAGGCAGCTTGGGGGCTGAGGAGCGTCGCGGCGGCGCCGAGGTGCGCTCGATCCCGAGCGGCATGCGCGGGGTCACCGAGCGCGGCGGTGGAGGTGGCGGACCCGGCGGAGGCGGGGGAGGCCGCACCGACGGCGCAGCAGCCTCCGACTCCGCGAGCTCCGCGGTCAGCGCGAGGTGCATCGTCGTGGGCAGCTCGGTCTCGCCCGGTGCCACGACGACGGCGCCCGCAGGGACGGGCGGCACGGGCGGCAGCGCGTTGGCGGTGGGCCGTCCCAAATCCTGGCCAGCGGGGCCGCGAGGCCCGCTCGGGCTGGCCCCGGAAGGACGGTCCGACATCGAGCGCGAGTATATCCGCGCGGAAAGGGCGACCTGCAACCGATCGGATCGATTGACGCTACGATGTCGCTTGCGTGTCGAGCCAGTGGACGAGGCGTCGGATCGGGCCATGGACGGCGTGCGCGCTCCGGGCGATCGGCTTGGCGATCGGCCTGGCGCCCGGCTGCGGCACGGGCTCGTCCACCGACGACGTCGGCCTCGACGCAGGCCTCGACGCGGTGACGCGCGACGACGATGCCATGCTCGGAGACGCCTCGTTCGACGCGCGCGTGGACGACGCCTCGGAGCTCGACGGCGCCATGCGCGACGCCGCGGACGACGCGGGCCTCCTCGATGTGCTCGACGGGACGAGCGACGCGGGCGCCCCTCCGGCCTGGTTCGAGGATCTCGTGCGCACGAGCGGTCTGGGCTTCGATCGTGGCGCGGCCGAGGAGTACGCGACGCTCGCCGATCGCATGAGCGGCGGCGTGTGCGTGCTCGACGCCGACGGGGCGGGCCCGATCGACGTGTTCTTCGCTCTGCGGCCGGTGATCGTCGATGGCGTGCCCACGGCCGCGGGCAGCTCGCGCCTCTTCGTGGCCGACGCGCCGCTCGCCTACCACGACGCGACGGCCGAGCGCGGCCTCTCGGACGTGGGTGATGCGTGGGGCTGCCTCGCCTTCGACGAGGACGCCGACGGGGACGACGATCTGCTCGTGTACGGCGTGGGCCTGCTCTCGCTCTACGAGAACGACGGCGCGACGTTCCGCCGAACGACGCGCCTCGAGGTGAGCCCGGCTCGCTGGGACGCGATCACGAGCGCCGCGGCGGGCGATCTCGACGACGACGGTGATCTCGACCTCGTGGTGGGCTCGTTCCTCGATCTCGATCCCGCGCACACACCGCTCAGCGACTGCGGCATCCCCGGGCATCGGTGCATCCCCAACGTCTACAGCCTGCGCGCGCTGCCCAACCGCTTGATGCTGCGGGGCCCCGACGGCGTGTACGAGGACGCGACCGCGCGCCTGGCGCCCGATCTCGCGCGCGCCGAGGCCACGCTCGCGCTCGGCGTGAGCGATCTCGACGGCGACGGTCACACCGACATCTTCGTGTGCAACGACCTCGGCTCGCGTGATCGCGATCGTCCGCTCGTGCGCGGCGCCGACGGTGTGTTCCGCGACGCGAGCGCGACGCTCGGCATGAGCGGCACCGCGAGCGGCTACGGCACCGACTGTATGGGCTGGACGAGCTACGACATCGACGGCAATGGTCGCTTCGATCACGTGCTCAGCGACTTCGAGGGACAGACCACCACCGTGCACCTGTGCGGCACGGACGGCTTCTGCGAGGACGTGGGCCGCCTCGTGGGCACGCGCGGCTGGTCGGAGACCACGTTCCGCTGGGGCGTGGCGCTGATCGACGTGGATCGGGACGGCCTCGTCGAGCTGCTCGAGTCCACCGGTCACGTCCACACCGACCTCGAGATCGGCGCGATCGCGCTCGATGCGCCGCAGTACGAGTCGATGCACGTCTCGAGCTGGGACGGCGCGGCGCTGATCGTGCCCTCGCTGCCGCGAGACGACGGCTCGCGCCTCGCGCGCACCACCCGCGGCATCGCGATCACCGATCTCGACGACGATGGCGCCCCCGACGTGCTGCTCGCGCCCTCGCTCGGCGTGCCCGCGATCCTGCACAACGTCGCGCCCTCCCGCGGACACTGGCTCACCGTGCGCTTGATCGGGCGCGGCATGAACCGCGAGGCCGCTGGCGCCGTCGTCACGGTCGAGACCTCACGCGCGACGGTGCGACGCGAGCGCCACGTGGGCGAGGGATACGCAGGCAACTTCGATCGCCGACTCTTCTTCGGCCTCGGGAGCGCGACGGGCACGGCCGCCATCACGGTGCGCTGGCCCGACGGCACGACCACCACGGCGAGCAGCGAGCTCGATCGCGAGCTCACGATCAGCGCGCTCTGACGCGCGCCTCACGAGGTCGGCAACGAGACGTCGCCCATGGTCGAGTCGATGACCTGGCTGCGGACCTCACGGCGAAGGACTTCCTCGGCGATCGCCGTCGCGCCGATGGCCACCGCGATCGCGAGCAGCACGCGCGTCGCCACACGTTCGGGCCGATTCACGGGGCAGTCGGCCGTGAGCATCGTCCCGTCCTTGCGGCGATAGAAGCGCACGCACGGTCGCTGGCCGTGCTCGGTCAAGAGGGCGTGGATCTCGGCGAGCGAGAGCGCGCTCAGGTTGAACACGTCACGATCGCAGCGGCTGCAGTGCCGGACGCGCGCGTTGCCCACCATCGCGTCCCAGCTCTCGGTGCACGGGCTCGCGACCGTGACGCGCAGGCCGTCCGGCAACGCCGCGCTCCCGGGCAGCGGCGAGGAGGGGAGGCTCTCGAGCTCGCGCTCGAGGAGATCGATCTCGCGTTGCGCCGCGAGGCGCGCCTCGGTGGCCTCCGAGCGGCCTCGGAACAGCTGGGATAGACGCATCCTCATGGCTCCTCCACGAGCGATTCGCGGTCGAGGCGGGGCGCTCGGGTCGAGGGCGCCTCGAGCGAGTCGAGCCGGATCGGTCGCTCGGTCCCCGTCTCGCTCTCGACCGCGCGGTTGACGTCCGCCAGCACGGCGCGCTCTCGGGCATCGACCGTGGGCGTGCCTCGGAGGAGGTAGCGCTCGACGACCTCGTCCGGTTCGATCGGGCCCGGGGGCGCAGGCGGCGCGCCCATCGCGATGGGCCACTGCGGCAGCGGCGGCGCGGGCGCGGGCTCGGCGTACACGGGGAACGAGACGAGCAGTCGGTCCGAGGCGCGGGAGCGGTCACGCACCTCGAACGCGAGCTCCTCGGGGCCCGAGTAGCCGGGCACGGGCTCGTACGTCACCGGCCCGAGCACGAACGGGCTCTCGAGGGGCGCGCCCTCGCGCGTGAGCGTGCCGTGGGCTGGCTGCTCGACGATCCATCCCACCACGCTGCGGCCCTCGGGATCGCTGCCTCCGAGCTGGAGCTCGGTCGGTCCGACGACCGGGCCCACGGGCGCCGCCATGGCGACAGGCGCTTGGTCGGTCCAGCGCATCTCGACCTCGTCGAGCCACGTCATGAGCTCCGTCCAGCGCGAGACGCGGCCCGTGAACAAGAGCGGCGCGACGACGAGCAACGCGACGATCCCGAGCAGCCACGGAAGCGCCGCCATCCAGCGCGCGCCCGGCCTGTGACCTGCCCGTCGCCGTGCATCGGCCAGACGAGCCGCGAGCTCGTTGCGGCGCTGCTCACGCGCGTCGCGGCGGTCGTACGTCACGACACGAGGATACGACAAACGACGGCCGAGGGATCCGCGTCTCTGGCTCGTGCGATCACCGCGTCGGGATCGACGCGGCGCGCCGGTTACACGAGCTTCGCCAGCTGGATCGCGGTGTCGGCCAAGGCGACGCGCTCGTCGCGGCGCTGCTTGAGGAAGCCCTCGATCACGTCGATCCGTGCGAGCACCTGATCGAGCTTGGGGTCGCTCCCTTTCTTGTACGCGCCGAGCGTCACGAGGTCGCGCTTGCTCTCGTAGAGCGCGAGCGCAGCGCGCAGCCGCGCCGCCGCGTCACGGTGCTGCGGCGTCACGATTCCGTCCATCACGCGCGAGAGGCTCACGAGCGGATCGATCGCGGGGAAGCGCCCGCGCGCCGCGAGCGCGCGATCGAGCACCACGTGACCATCGAGGATGCCGCGCACCTCGTCGGCGATGGGCTCCTCCATGTCGCCGCCCTCGACGAGCACGGTGTAGAACGCCGTGATCGAGCCGCGCTCCGCGTTGCCGGAGCGCTCGAGCAGACGCGGCAGCTCCGCGAACACGCTCGGCGGATAGCCTCGACGCGCCGGGGGCTCGCCCGCCGAGAGGCCCACCTCACGTCCTGCACGCGCGAAGCGCGTCACGCTGTCGAGCAAGAGGATCACGCGCTTGCCCTGATCGCGGAAGTGCTCGGCGATCGCCGTGGCCACGTACGCGCTCTTCTTGCGCACCATCGCGGGCGCGTCGCTCGTCGCGCACACCACGACGCCGCGCGCGCGACCGCTCTCACCGAGCGAATCTTCGAGGAATTCGCGTACTTCTCGGCCGCGCTCGCCGATCAGGCACGCCACGAACACGTCGGCCTCCGCCTGCCGCGCGATCTGTCCGAGGAGCGTGCTCTTGCCCACGCCGCTGCCCGCGAAGAGGCCCACGCGCTGGCCCTCTCCGGTCGTGAGCAGGCCATCGAGCGTACGCACCCCGAGCGACATCGGCCGGGTGATCCGCGCGCGCGTCATGGGGTTCGGCGGATCGCGCATCACGGCGAAGCGCTCGCCCACGAGCCGCGGCCCGCCGTCGATCGGCTGACCGAGGCCGTCGAGCACACGACCGAGCAGCGCCGGTCCCACGACGATCTCGTGCACGCTGCCGCTCGCGCGCACGGGATCGTCGGGCCCGATTCCGTCGGCTGCGCCGAGGGGCACGAGGATCACGTCGTCGAGCTCGAAGCCCACCACCTCCGCCGGCAGCGCCGGCAGATCGCGTCGCACGATCTCCACGAGCTCGCCGAGCCGCGCCCCGGGCACCGCCGCGCGGATGGCCAGGCCCACGACCGCACGCACGCGCCCTGCGGTGTGGACCGTCTGCGCCTCCACGAGGCGCGCCTCGAGGGCCGAGAGATCGAGCGGCATGCCGTGACTCTCGCACACCGACGCCTCTCGCTCGACGCTCCGTCGACGGCGCACGAGACCTCACGACGTCGATTGCTCCGAGCACACGAGAGGTCACGACCTCGATTGCTCCGAGCACACGAGACCTCGTACAACCCCAGGGGTGCGCGCGCGTGAGCTCGAGATCTGGCTGGACGACGACGCCAACACCGCAGGCGTATGGCGCAAGTCGGTCCTCGTCCAAGCCCGCCGCGGCGCGCTCGACCCACGCCTCTTCCTCCAGGGCGAGGCCTTCCTCGACGACGCGCGCCGCTCGCGCGTCCCGGTCGGCATGCTCGCCGTGGTCGAGGCCGGCGCACCGCTGCCGAGCCAGGAGGTGCGTCGCCAGCAGCGCGCCCTCATCGATCGCTTCGGTGCCTACGAGCAGGCGCGCATCGCGGCGGTGGTGCTCGGCGACGACGTGGGCGCGATCCTGGCGCGCGGCGCCGCGCGCCTCGTCGGCGTGGCCAACCCGAGGATCGAGCGCTTCGTCGAGGTCACGCCCGCCGTCTCGTGGCTCGCGCACGAGCTCTCGGCGCTCGGCCTGCCGACCCGCGCGTCCGAGCTCTTCGGTGCCATCGAGGCGGCGCGACGACAGGGGGGCGCATGAAGACCGAGGACGTCAGGTTCACGACGAAGCGCGGCGAGCGCGCGGGCTACCTCGCGCGGCCCGAGGGCCCTGCGCGCGGCGCGATCGTGGTGGTGCACGAGATCTTCGGGCGCGCGCCCGAGATCGAGCGTGTGTGCGTGCGCCTGGCGAGCGCTGGCTACGCCGCGCTCATGCCCGATCTCTTCGCGGGGCGCTTCAAGCCGCTCTGCATCCGCCGCGCGATCGTCGAGCTCGCGGCCGGCGAGGGCGAGTACCTCGACGTGCTGCGCGACGCGGGTGACGAGGTGGCGCGCCAGGCATCGATCCCGCGCGAGCGCGTCGCCGTGATCGGCTTCTGCATGGGCGCGGGCCTCGCGCTCGCGGTCGGCAACGCCTTCCGCGCGGTGAGCGCGAACTACGGAGACGTTCCGCCCGTGGAGGTGCTCAAGGGCATCGGGCCCACCATCGGCTGCGTGGGCGGGCGCGATCGCGTGTTCCGCAAGATGCCCGAGCTGCTCCGCGAGCGCCTCGGCGCCGTGGGCGTCAGCCCCGAGATCCACGTGTTCCCCAACGCGGGTCACTCGTTCCTCTCGGATGGCGATCACCCGATCGCGGCCTTTCTCTCGCCACCGCTCGCCGTCGATCCCGTGCGTGACGCCGCCGATCGCGAAGCAGCCTGGGTCAAGATCCTCGACTTCCTCGCGCGACACACGTGAGCCGCTCTTTGGCTCTCTCGCCCTCGACGGAAACGCGAGCGGGACACCGCTCGCACGGTGTCCCGCTCTTCGACTGGCTTCGCTCGGCTCAGAGGCCGGGCGCCGGCGCGTCCGGCGGCGTGCTCGGATCGTCGGGGAGGTACTGGCAGATGCCCGCGGGCGTGGGGCAGGTGCAGCCCTCGAAGGCGCAGTCGCAGGCGATCTCGGGCACCACGCAGCCCTGGCCCGGCGCGCAGTCCGCGTCGCTCGTGCAGGTGACGGGCGGCGGCTCGTCGATCACGCAGATGCCACCGGGGCAGTCCCAGAGACAGCTGCCATCGGGGCCGGGCTCGCACACCGCCGCGCAGGCCACGGCCTCGCAGTGCGCTCCCTCGCCGCAGTCCGCGTCGGTGTCGCACGCCGAGGGCGGCGGCTCGATCGGACGGCAGAGGCCACCGCACACCGTGAGGTCACCCACCGGCAGACACTCGCTCACGTCACACCACGCGCCGTCGCCGCAGTCGGCGTCGCTCGTGCACTCGCTCGGCGGCGGCGGGGGCGGCAGCGCCCGGCAGAAGCCCTCGCACGACTCGGGCGGCGCGATGCAGTCGGCGTTGGGCGGGCAGTCGTAGACGGCGCAGCCGATGATCTCGCAGAACGCTCCGTCACCGCACTCGGCGTCGCTCGAGCAGCGCACCTCCATCTCGCGCGGCTGACACACGCCGGGGCCGCAGAGCGAGCCGCAGTCACCGCCATCGGTGCAGAACGCGGGGCACGCGGGCAGGAGGCAGATCTCGTCGGCGCTGCAGTCCGCGTCGCTCTCGCACGTGGTGGGCGGCTCGTTGCACGAGCAGGTCTCGCAGCCCGTCGTCGGATCCACCGCGAAGCCGTGCTCGCAGTAGAGATCGCAGAGCACCGGCTCGCACACGGGCGGCGGGTTGCACTCGCAGGTGGGGCAGCCGTCGGCGCTCCGGGCGTTGCCGAACTCGCAGTACACGTCGCACAGCACCTCGGCGCACTCGCACGCGCCCGGGTGCACGATGCTCGCGCCGGCAGCGCGCGCGTAGCAGTCGTTGGGGTAGGTCGTGCCGTCGTCGCCGCAGACCGGCGCGTACACCTCGTAGCAGGCGATGGCGCACTCGCCGTCGTGCGCGATCTCGACGCCTTCGCGGTCGGCCTCGCACGCGTTGCCGTAGGTGTTGCCGTCGACGCCGCAGACCGGCGCCCACTCGTCGGTGCAGACCTCGTGCGTGTGGCCGAGCTCACAGCCGCGCGCGCCGAGCAGCGCCGGCGCGACCACGACCGCGAGGCCGCTACAGAGACGAAGGAAGGAGGAAGCGGTGGGGGCTCGCATGACGTTCTCCGTGGGTTCGGGGAAGCGGAACAGTTGCCACGGATATCGCAACTGACGTGCCAGCCCTTTCCGAGCCACCGTGTGCCAGATCCCGGTGATCGCACTGCGCCAGTCACCTTGCTATGTGGGCGAATTCGCGCGATCGACGGAAACGCGAACGCCCGCCGAGGGGCGGGCGTTCAAACGCAAAACATGGCGCGCTCAGTCGAACAATCGGGAGGGTCGGGAGGGGGGTCGGGAGGTTCGCCGACCGAGCGCGCGCTGCTCTGTGCGTGAGGTGTCCGCGCCCACTCGCGCCCATCACGAAAAAAACGATCACTCGTGCGAGACGGTGACGACCGCGACGTGCCCCTCGTCTCGTCGGCGCGCGGCGAGCGCGCTCACGCGGGGCTGACCGCGATCGACCAGCACGATCGCGGCGCGCGCGTCCTCGAGCAGCGCGTGCTCGGTGTCGGCGTCGCCGCCGGCGATGGCGATGCGGGGTGTGTGCGCGAGCGCCTGCGCGATGGGCACACCCTCGGCGTGGTGTGCGACGTGCGCGCGCTTGCCGACGTCGTCGGTCAGCACGGCCGCGCCCTCGACGCGCAGCCAGTCCGCGAGCGAGCGCGAGGGCCGCGCGCCGATCACGCGCTCTGCCGCGAAGCCGAGCCGCGGCGCGATCGTGCGCACGAGATCTTCGTGCGAGGCCGTGACGATCCACGCCTCGAGCCCCGCGTCCTCTGCGAGCGTGCGCAGGGCGAGCATCGCGGGGCGGGGTCGGATCGACACGGCCACCGCGTGGCCCTCGACGAGCCGTGTCGCCTCGAGCGCACGCGCGCTCGCCTCGGCCCACGCGCGCTCGGCGAGCGCCACCCGCTCCGCGAGCGTGAGCGCATCGACGAGCCCCGCCATGGCGAAGTAGCTCCCGCGCAGGCACGAGGTGCGCGAGGGCTCGAAGGCCGCTCTGCCGCTCGGCAGCGTCTCTCTCACGAGCACGTGCGCGAGCAGCGTGAGCAGCCCCGCGTGCCCGGGCTCGTGCGGGCCCACGCGCGCGCGATCGCCGAACGCGCGCGCGATCGCGTCGTGGGCCTCGTCGGTGAGCGGGCCCCAGGCCTCGCGGCTCGGTCGCGCCAGCGTGCCGTGATCGAGCAGCGCGAGCAGCGCCACGTCGCCGAGGTCTCCCCGCACGATCGTGTTGTCGAAGTCGAAGAGCACCCTCGCCCCTCGCTCGGCCGACGCGAGCGCCCGCACGATGGCCTCGCGCGCGTCCGCGCCCCACTCGGAGGCGATCACGTCCTCGGGTCCTCGCTCGGCCATCGTGCGCAGCGTAGACGAGGTGCTGCGCTCGCGAACGTCCCGTGTGTCGCCCCCGTGCCGGGGCCTCCGACACGCCACACGCACGCGCCCAGGCCCCGAGCCCCCGCCCCACCACGAGCGGCCGAAAAGTTGCGCGAATTCGCCTGATTCGCGAGGGTGCACGCGGAGGAAATTCCTTGGCGACGGCCGATCGCACCCTCGACGACGAAAGTGAGCTCCCCAGGCCCAAGGCGCGCGCGCGCAAGAAGGCCGAGGAGCCCTCCACGCCTGCCAAGAGCGAGCGGCCGCGCGCCGTGCCGATCGAGGAAGAGGGGCGGCGCCACGAGGTGCTCGGCCTCTTCGCGCTCGCGGGCACGATCCTCACCGGCCTCGCGCTCTTCTCCTACGACGCGCGCGAGGTCGACAACGCGATCGGCTTCCTCGGTCAGTCGATCGCGAGCGTGCTCGCCACGGCCTTCGGCGTCGCTGCGTGGTTCGTGCCGCTCGAGCTCGCGCTGCTCACGGGGCGCCTGTTCCGTCGCTCGCGCTCTCCGCTCGGCCTCGCGCGGCTCGCGTCCACCGTGGTCGTCGTGCTCATCGGCTGCGCGATGGTGCACCTGGCGATGCCCGACGAAGAGGTCATGGGAGGGCACCTGCCGGGAGGTCTGCTCGGCGAGGTGCTCGGCGAGCTCATGCGCTCTCTCTTCGGCCTCGTGGGCGCGTTCGTCGTGGGCCTCACCGTGCTGCTCGTCACGCTCGTGCTCCGCACCTCGCTCTCGGTGGTGGGCGTGAGCAAGCAGGTGGCGGGCGCCGCGAGGAAGGGGGGCGAGAAGGCCAAGGAAGGCATCGGCCAGGTGGCCAGCGCGCTCCGCGAGGCGCGCGAGCTCGAGCTCCGCGAGCGCGAGGAAGAGCGCCTCAAGAACCAGCCCCGGATCATCGTGGGCGCGTCGTCGGCCGGCACCGTGCCCGCGCTCGACAAGGGCAAGGGCGAGCGCGCCGACAAGCTCGACAGGGCCGCCGAGCTCGGGGCCGCCGAGCTCGAGGCCGACGCGCTCCCGAAGGCGCGCGCGAAGAAGAAGGGCACGCCCGTGGTCGAGCCCGCGCTCGACGAGGACGAGCACGACGCGCTCACCGACACCGATCCCGACGGCGAGCACGACGCCCACGACGAGCTCGACGAGCCCGCGCTCGACGACGACGACGTGGTCGCGACGCCGACCGAGGTCTCGGGTCTACGAAAGAGCGCGAAGGTCGAAGACGCCGGCAAGGCTTCGCCCGATGCGAACAGGGCTTCGCCCGGGGTGAGCAAGGCTTCGCCCGGGGTCAGCAAGGCATGGCCGGACGCGAGCAAGGCTTCTCCGGACGCGAGCAAGGCTTCTCCGGACGCGAACAAGGCTTGGTCGGACCCGAACAAGGGCTCAGACGCCGCTGCCAAGGCGAGCGTCGCCAAGGGCCCCACCATCGTCCCGCCGATCGTCGGCGCGCCCAAGGACGCACCGAGCCCTCCGGCGTCGCCCGCGAGCGCCGCGAAGAAGAGCGCCGACGACTTCGTGCTCCCGCCTCCGTCGCTGCTCGACGCGCCGCCGTCGCAGGCGCTCCAGATCGACGAGGCGCAGCTGCGTCTCAACGCCGAGCGTCTCGTCGACAAGCTCGGCGCCTACGGCGTGAAGGGGCGCATCGACGAGATCCACCCCGGGCCCGTCGTCACGATGTACGAGCTCGAGCCCGAGAGCGGCACGAAGCTCTCGAAGATCGCGTCGCTCTCGGACGACCTCGCGATGGCCCTCGCCGCGCAGAAGGTCCGCATCGTCGCGCCGATCCCGGGCAAGGCGCGCGTGGGCTTCGAGCTGCCGAACAAGCACCGACAGATGGTCGCGCTCCGCGAGATCCTCGAGGACCCGCGCTGGCACGAGAGCAAGGCCGCGCTGCCGGTGGCCTTCGGCAAGGACATCGCGGGCCAGCCGGTCTACGGCGACCTCGCGAAGATGCCGCACCTCCTCGTGGCCGGCGCGACCGGCGCGGGCAAGAGCGTGGGCCTCAACGTGATGCTCGCGTCGCTCCTCATGAAGCGCACACCCGACGACGTGCGCCTGCTCATGATCGACCCGAAGGTCGTCGAGCTCGCGGTCTTCGACGGCATCCCGCACATGCTCCTTCCCGTCGTGACGGACATGAAGAAGGCGAGCCTCGCGCTGCGCTGGGCCGTCGACGAGATGGAGCGCCGCTACCAGCTCTTCGCCGATGCGGGCGCGCGCAACATCACGACGTACAACGAGCGCGTCGACAAGGTGCTGCGCGGCGAGCTCTCGCCCGAGAAGCTCCACCCGAAGAAGGTCGGCAAGCAGCTCGCGCTCGGCCTCGACGGCGAGGAGGTGCTCGTCGATCCGGTCGATGGAGAGCGCCCCGACGCGCTGCCGATGCCCACGCGGCTGCCGTACGTGGTGGTGGTCGTCGACGAGTTCGCGGACCTCATGATGGTCGCCGCCAAGGACGTGGAGGCCGCGATCGCGCGCCTCGCGCAGAAGGCCCGCGCGGCGGGCATCCACGTGATCCTCGCCACGCAGCGTCCGTCGGTCGACGTGATCACGGGCATGATCAAGGCGAACTTCCCCGCGCGCATCGCGTTCAAGGTGAGCCAGCGCGAGGACAGCAAGACCATCCTCGGCCGCATCGGCGCAGAGCACCTGCTCGGCGCGGGCGACATGCTGATGATCCCTCCGGGCGCGAGCGATCTGAAGCGCGTGCACTCGGCGTTCATCAGCGAGGACGAGGTGCAGGCGGTGTGCGATCACCTGCGCGCGCAGGGCGCGCCGGTGTACGACGAGCGCATCACCGCGCCGCGCGAGGACGAAGAGGGCGAGCCTGGCGCCGAAGGTGCGAGCGAGGGCGGCGGCAGCGGCGATGCCTTGTACGACAAGGCCGTCGCGGCGGTGG
>JAIBCE010000225.1 GCA_019694315.1 Sandaracinaceae bacterium | reverse complement strand
TACGCAGGCCGAAGGCCGAGTATGTCTGAGCATCGGACCCCCTCCCCCGCGGCCCGATTCGAAGTCGGAGATGTCTTCTCCTTCTCTCAGAACCGGAGGAGGGCGGCGATCGTCTTGATCGCGCTCTTGCGGCGCTCGCCGGCCACCGCGCGATCCGTCTCGACGCGCCGCTCGGGCGCGCTCTTGCGACGGTCCTTGGGGAGGAAGCTCGCGCCGCGCCAGGTCTCCTTCGCGGACGGCATGCGAGCATGAAGATCGTGGGATCGAGAGGCGTCGTGCGACATGGCTCGTTTATCGAGGCAGCGCGATCGGCGGGCAACAAAGCGACCGAGCCTGCGATCGCGACGCGCCGCGTCAGGCGCCTGGCGTGGATCGTCGCGTGCGTTTTGTTGACGCGCGATCCGCGATTCGGCACCAACGGGCATCCGCGTGCGTCGCGCACGTCGCGCACGTCGCCAAGGAGTCGCCCATGAACAAGTCCCAGCTCATCGCCCAGGTCCGCGCGCTCGTGGCCGACGTGACCCGTGCTCGCTTCGAGGGCGGCGCCCACGCGAAGATGATGCGCGCCCACGGCTACGCCGACGGCTACATGCGTGCGCTGCTCGACGCGGGTCTCGTCGATCGCGCGGAGATGCTCCGGGCGGTGGGCTCTGCGCGCGCCGACGTCGTCAGCGCCGATCTCGAGGTCGCGCCCGCGGAGTGAGCGCGTTCGTGGCCCGCACCGGCGCTCACCTCACGTAGACGCCGGTGTGCTCCGGCACGATCGTCCAGCGGTGCTCGCGCACGCGGCGCTCCATGCGCTCGCCGAAGAAGAAGCCGAGCACGCGCACCGCCTCCTCGACCGACTCGAATGCGTAGTCCGTGCGGATCACGTGGCGCTCGAAGCCGAGCGTCTCCCTCACGAACGCGTCGAAGGGCTCGAGCGAGTGCCCGCCCTCGAAGGGTGTGAGCACGCCCGTGCCCATCGTCTCGATCAGGATCACGCGGCCTCCCGGGCGCGTCACGCGATCGAGCTCGGTGACCCACGCGCGCAGCTCGTCGCGCCAGCCCTCGGGGTTGCGGCTCACCGCGTGCCCGAAGGCCCAGCCCTCGATCGCCACGTCGGCGCTGTCGGTGTCCACCGGCAGCGCGTCGTGCGTGGCCACCTCGAGCCTCACGTGCGGAAGGTGGGCGGCGTGTGCGCGCGCGACCTCGATCATCGCGGGTGATCCGTCGAACGCGCTCACGCTCCGTGCTCGAGGCGCGAAGAGGCGCGTGAGGCGCCCCGTGCCTGCGCCCGCCTCCACCACGTCCACGTCGTGGCGCGGCACCAGCTCCGCGAGCAGCGCGGGCAGACGCCCTTCGTGATCCTCGTGCGCGACGAGCTCGTCGTAGGCCCGGGCCCGGCTCTCGTACACGTCGTCGTAGTGGTCGCGCGCCATCGCCCACCCTTGTCACGCAGACGACGAACGAGCCCGCGACATCGCTGCCGCGGGCTCGTCTCGAGAGGGGAGGGGCCCGCGCGGTATCGACGATGTCGATCTCGCCGAGCGTCGCGCGAGGCGACTGGGGCCCCGCGCGGTATCGACGATGTCGATCTCGCCGAGCGTCGCGCGAGGCGACCAAGCGGGGCTGGGGCCCCGCGCGGTAGCGGCCGCTTCGGCGGCCGGAGCGGGAGGGGGCCCCGCTTCGCGGGGGAGGGGCCGCATGGCCCCTCCAGAAGAATCAGTCGCCGCTGATCACGCGCACGCCGTCGATGGTCACGCGCGCCATCTGGCGACGCCACCACGTGGCCACGCGCGAGCCGGTGTCGGTCGTGGCCTGCTCGACCCAGAAGCCCGTGTGGTCCTCCGAGTCGAGCACGCGCGTCGACCAGGTCGTGCCCGAGCGACGCGCGAGCACGAGCGTGTGCGCGGTCGCGTCCTGATAGGCCACGCGCACCTCGCCGCCTGCCGTCACGATCACCGACGAGTCATCCCCCATGAGGTGGCGCCCATCGGTGAATGGCGTCGTGCCGTCGGTCGTGCCGTCGTCGACGAGCTCGCGCACCGTCACGCTGCCCCCGGAGACCTGCGCGTAGCGGACGCCCTCGTCGGTGCCGTCGACGTACGACACGTGCCAGGTGCCTGCGTCGTCGACGAAGAGCGAGCTTCCGATGCCGGAGTCGCCCGCGCCCGTGCGCGCATAGCCGTCGATGAGGAACGGTGCGCCCCACGCCGTGCCGTCGAAGGCCGCGCCGTAGAGGTTGCCCTCCGAGCGATCGTAGAACGTGAGCGCGAGGCCCGACGCCGTGGTGGCGAGCTGCGTGTAGAGGCCGCGGCCCGTGTAGAGATCCTCGATGTACGGATCGGCCAGCGCGTCCTGGCAGCTCCCCGCGAAGCACACCTGATCGCCGCAGTCGGCGGGGCAGCCCGTCGCGGGCGTCACGCACGAGCCCGTGGCGAGGCACGCCTGGCCCGCCTCGCAGTACTCGGGGCGGCAGGCGCCGTCGATGCCCGAGACCTCCGTGCTGGTCCAGTCCGACGTCGCCGCCGGCGTGGCGCTCGAGGCGGTCGCGACGCGCACCGCGCTGTGCGTGCGGCCCGAGCCATCGGCCGCCGGCTCGATGCGCATGTACGAGATGGCGGGGGCGCCGCTCGCGGTGAGCGCGATCGACGTGTACTGACCCGCGTCGCCGGTCGCATCGACGGTGTGCGTCGCCCAGCTGCCCGGGTGGCCGATCGCGATCTTCAGCGCGGTGTTCGTGACGTCGTAGTACGAGATGTAGAAGGTGCCGTCGTCGGCGCGCACCATCGAGGTCCAGCGGCCCACGTCGTCGCCCGCCGCCTGGATGCCGCCGCGCCAGCCATCGACGTCGCCGACCGGACGACCCGCGTCGCTCGGCACCCCGTCGATGATCTCCCACTCGATCGCCGAGACGTCGCCGCCCGTGATCGTGCCGAAGACGAGGTCGCCGTAGGGCGTGCCCGCGCCCGAGACGCTCGGCACACCGGGGCTGTAGCCCGAGAGGTACGAGTCCGCGCCGTTCACCGCGAGATCGAGGTCGGTCGCGAGGATGCCCGTGGGCAGCGGAGGCAGTCGCTCGCACATCGAGCAGCTCACCTCGCACGAGCCGTCGACCACGACGTTGTCGACCGAGCACGTGAAGCCCGGATCGCAGATCGTGTCGAGGTCGTAGTCCACACACATCATCTCGGCCTCGCAGCAGATCTCGCCGCTGGTGTCGCCGGGCGGGCGCGCGGGGCGGCACGTCGCTCCACCACACGCCACGGGCGCATCGCTCATGCCGGCGTCGTCGCCGCCCATCGGGCCGCCGCAGTCGCAGCCCGTGATCGACATCGCCGCGAGCGCGACGAGGCCGAGCAAGACGCGCGTCACGTCAAAAGGGCGACGCGCGCGGCGCGCCCCCCGGGACGCACGACGGGTGCGGCGGACGAGCACCGCGCCGAGCACGAAGAGGCTCGCGAAGAGGCCGAGCGGCGCGTGGCTGCTCTGGCCCTGCACACGGCAGCCGCAGCCGCCGGCGGCCGACGGATTCGGGATGCCGCGGATGAGCGGCGCCTCCGAGCGACCCACGTTGCCCGCCTCGTCGCGGACCTCCACCTCGACGAGCTCCGGGTCCGCGTCGAGGTCCGTGACCGGGCCCCACGTCGACCACTCCCCGCCGCCGTGGCCGTCGGCGAGGCGCCAGCGCATCTCGAGGCGCTCGTCGGCGGTGACGATGTCCTCGGCGATCACGTGCACGCCCACCGCGTCGTCGCGCTCCTCGAGCGTGAGCTCGGGGGCGAGCACGTCGATGAGGAGCGAGGTCGTCGCGGGCGAGCGATCCACCGTGTTGGCCTGGCCCGCGATGCGCGCGCGCGCCTCGATCGTGTGGTGCGCCTGCAGGAGCAGGGCCGCGTCGTCGATCTGGATGCGGCGCTCACGCGTCCACGGAGACCAGATCGCGCCGTCGATGCGGTAGCTGTACTCGTAGTCCACGCCGAGCGGGCCCTCGGCACCGAAGTGGAGCCACACCGTGTTGCGGCCGTTCTGACCGAAGGTGTCCTGGCCCATGCTCTCGGGGATCACCTCGAGGTCCGAGAGCTCGAGGCTCGTGTCGACCGGCGCGGTGAGCGGCGCGGGCGCCGCGAGCGCGAGGTTCGCGAAGATGCCGAGGAAGTCGTCCTCGCCGTCGCGCACGCCGCGGATGCCGTCGTCGGGCACCTGGATGTCGAAGCCCATCACCGAGGGCAGATCGATCGGCGCGATCCCGCTCGTGAGCATGCCCGCGAACATCGTGATGACGGTCTCGATCGTCATCGCGAGCGACTCGGGGTTCTCGGTGAGGATCTCGCTGTTGATCACGCTCGAGTTGCGCGGCGTGACGCCCACGATCTCGGGGACGATCTGACCATCGGCGACCGAGAGGTTGATGCCCACCTCGAGGTCGGTCTGGTAGGTCATGAAGCGCACGTAGCGCTCCTGCGACCAGACGTAGAAGTCGATCTGCGCCTGGGGCAGCGTCACGGTGAGGAGCGTGTCACCGGGGTTGGTGCCGATCGCGAACGTCGGCGGCTGCTGCGGCCGCACCGCGAGGCTGATGGGCGAGGCGCCTTCGGGGAAGGTGAGCGCGCGGAGCGTCGGGACGAGCGCCGAGAAGAGGCCCGTCGAGAGCTGCTGCGAGAGGCGCGTGCCCACGCCGAGGCACAGCATGCCGGAGTCGAACATGCCGTAGCCGGCGTAGTTCAGGTAGTCCTCCGCGACGCCGATCCCGAGGTGCGTCGAGGTGGAGGTGCCGGGGATCACGTTGCCCTGGAAGGAAGGCACGCGCGCGATCGGCGGCACCGGCGGCTGCTCGAGCATCGGCACGCAGGGGTTGTGGCCAGGCGTGCGCGTGAAGGTGCGATCGTAGGAGAGGAAGCCGCCCGTCATGTAGAGCGACATGCCCTCGTTGACGGCGACGCCGTCCTCACCCGACGCGAGCACCATCTGGATGGGCGCGTGCGTGCCGGGCGAGAGGCTCCCGAGGAACGCGTTGCCCATGTCGCCCTGTCCGTCCATGCCGATCAGCATCGGCACGCAGTCACCGCCGGCCGTGAAGCGGCAGACCGCGTCCGGTCCGCTGCCATCGGCCACCGTGCCCGTCGGGCAGCCGGTGGTGCCCTGCGTCGTGCAGAGGTTGTCGCCGACGAGGCCATCGGTGAGGCCCGAGATCTGGTCGGCGAGCATGCCGACGATCGTCCCCTTGAGGAGGTTGATGAGGAACGACACGACGCTTCCGAGGACGCCCGAGCCGGTCACCTCGATGTCGGCGTCCTCGATGCCCTGACCGTCGATGAGCGTGATCGAGCCCACGTCGATGCGCGTGAAGCCGGTACGGGGCGAGCGCGCCTCGTTCGCGAACGTCACGTCGGTCTCGAGGGCGACGAACACCCGGTCGCCACGTCGGGTGTCGAGATCCATCCCCAGGTGTGCGGTCCCGATGAGGCCGGTGTCGACGTCGACCGGGAGCGGGGCCCGGGTGCCGGTGAGGTCGCGTGAGTCGAGGATGATGTGCACCACGGCGTGCAGGGTGTTCGGCGCCGTAGGCTGGAGGTCGAGGCTCTCGATCTCGGCCGCGATCTGGCAGTTGTGGTCGGGGCAGATTGTCGCGTCTCGCAGGACCGGCACGTCGACGGTCGTCGTCGGCACCGGGAACGTGAGCGGACCACCGGTCGCGATCATCGCGATGTCGCCGATGTTGTCCTCGATGAACTGGATGCCGCCCTGCGTGAGGCGGATCTGGCCGGCGTTGGCGATGCGCGGTCGATCGGGCGGGAAGCCGCCGGGGATCGGCTCGAGACCGCACTGCGCGCAGCCGGAGCATCCGCCGCCTCCGCACGCGAACACGGCCATCACGATGAAGCACGCGAGCAGTGGCCTCACGAAGCGGAGCGCCCCGTCGAGCGCAGGTACTGAATTTCGTTCAAGCCGAGCCATGCACCCTCCAACCGCGCGGGATCGCGCAGCGACGATGGTAAGGCGGGCTCGTTTTCGGAATCAACGAGGGTCGTACGGACCACCCGCGATCGCGGCCTCGAGACGGAACGAAACGAGCCCAGGGCGGGGGGCCCTGGGCTCTCTCGGGGGCGCGCTCGGCGACGGGGATCGTCGCCGTGTCGCTGCCTGGATCACTCGGCGATGTTGATGCCGACCGCGGCGAACTGCGCGAGGAGGCGCCACGCGTTGCAGGTCGTGTCCGGGTCGCAGACGTCGGTCATGCCGGTCATGTTCGTCTCGCAGCCGGACGCGTCGCAGAGCGAGTCGGGCTTGGCCGTCCACGTGCTCTGCGGACGATCGCACATCGGCATCATCCCGGCGGGCGTCGCGAGTTCGCCCGCGATCACCGAGCAGAGCGTCGAGTCGATCGGCGGCACGTTGATCATACCCTCGCGCGCGTCCGCGACCGTCACGTAGCCCTGGAGCGTCGCGCCCGTGGTGAACGAGTTGCCACGGCGCGTGCCGATGCAGCTGCGCATCTCGGTGAGGTTCGCCTCGACCACCTGCACGTCGCGGAGGCGCAGGACGATCTGGAGCACCGCGCCGGTCTCGTCGAAGATCGGGATGTCGAGCGGGCCCGCGACCGTCTCGGTCGTGATCGTCTCGCCCGTGATCGTGCCGGGGAGCGTGATGGGCATGTAGTCGGCGCTGCCGAGCGTATAGCTGCCGTCGGTGTTGCGCGTGCCGTAGCCCGTGGCGATCTCGATCGCGCCGTCGGCGTCGGCGCCCGTCGTGCGGAAGAGCCAGTTGAACGTCTCGCGCTGCAGGGCCGTGTTGAGCACCGACTCCACCGCGGTCGACGCGAGCGGCGAGGCGGCCGGCTCGTCGATGGAGATGAAGCGCAGGCGCATCTCCGGCGTGTCCTGCTGATCGGCCTGCGAGTAGCGGAAGCAGCACGGGGGCATCTGCTCCTCGGGGCTCGGAACGTCCATCGTGGGGCAGCGCACCGTGGCGGGCGCGTCCTCCATGCTCGACATGCCCGTGTCGTTGCCACCGCTGCCAGCGTCGTCGGTCGCGGGGTTGGAGGGGCAGCCCGCGAGCGCGAGGGCCAAGGAAGTCAGCGTGAACGGGACGATCGAGCGATGCATGGAAGCTCCTTCGAGGGAAAGACGGACAATCACCCGCGGGGGACGCGGGAATCAAGATGGGTGGGGGCTCAGCGCAGCTGCGCGAGCTCGCCCTCGGTCGCGAAGTGCGCGAGGCGCGCGAACGCCGTGTAGCGCGACTTCACCTCGCTCATCGTCACGGAGGTGAGGCGGCTGACGGAGATGCCCTCGACGCAGTACGACGCCATGACCGAGCCGTAGATCACCGCGCGACGCAGCGTGCTCGCGTCGACCTTGTCCTCCGCAGCGAGCAGGCCGAGCATGCCGCCCGCGAACGTGTCGCCCGCGCCGGTGGGATCGGTCACGTCCTCCACCGGATAGGCCGGCGCGCTGAACACCGTGTCGTTCTCGAAGAGCAGCGCGCCGTACTCGCCGCGCTTGATCACCACGATCTTCGGGCCCATCGCCGTGAGCGCCTTGGCGGCCTTGGCGATGTTGTGCACGCCCGCGAGCAGGCGCGCCTCCTCCTCGTTGATCACGAGGAGATCGATGCGCGCGAGCATCTTCGCGAGGCGATCGGGTGTGCCCGTGATCCAGAAGTTCATCGTGTCGGCGATGACGAGCTTCGGCGTCTCGATCTGGTCGAGCACCTCGATCTGGAGGTCGGGGTGGATGTTGCCGAGCATCACGTAGGGCGTGGCGCGGTGCGCGGCCGGGATCTTCGGGTGGAAGTCGGCGAACACGTTGAGCTCGGTCTTGATGGACTCGCGGCTCGTGAGGTCGTTCGAGTAGCGGCCCTCCCAGTGGAAGGTCTTGCCCTTGGCGATCTCGAGGCCGCTCACGTCGATGCCCTTGTCCTTGAGCAGCTGGACCGCGCTCGACGGGAAGTCCTCGCCCACCACGCCCACGAGCTTGGTCGGCGTGAACAGCCGACCCGCGAGCGAGGCGAAGGTCGCCGAGCCACCGAGCACGTACGGGTGCGTGCCGAGGTGATTGTGAATCGTGTCCTGCGCAACCGAGCCAACCACGAGCATCGACGACATCGAACGCTTCCTTCCGTGGGCGCGGGGCGCCCGTTCATCTTCTCCGCGCGCCGCCGAGTGCGGCGTGATTCGCGCGTCAGGCCTTCTTCGAGACGCGTGCCAGGAGCAGCGCGAGGTGGCGGCGCGCCTCGTCCGTGATCGCGTCGCCGTGCGTGAGGAGCGCATCGTCGAGCGCGCGCGTCGCGGGGCTGAGGCTCGGGTCGGGCAGCTTCGCCGCGACCGTCCGCAGCATGGCCTGCGCGGTGGCGACGTTCTTCTTCAGCACGGCGACCACGGCATCCACCGTCACGGCGGCCTCGTCGGTCTTCCAGCAGTCGTAGTCGGTGACGAGCGCGATCGTCGCGTAGGGCAGCTCGCACTCGCGCGCGAGGCGCGCCTCGGGCAGGTTGGTCATGCCCACCACGCGACCACCCCAGCTGCGATAGAGGTTCGACTCCGCGCGCGTCGAGAACTGCGGGCCCTCGATGCACACGTAGGTGCCGCCCTTGTGCGCGCGCGCGCCCACCGCGATCGCCGCGTCGTGGAGCGCGCTCGAGAGCGCAGCGTCGATCGGATCGGCGAAGCCGACGTGCGCCACCACGCCCACGTCCTCGAAGTACGTGCACGGGCGCGTGCGGGTGCGATCGATGAACTGATCGACGAGCACGACGTCGCCGGGGTGCACGTCCTCGGCGAGCGAGCCCACCGCCGAGACGCTGACGATCTGCTCGACGCCGGCGGCCTTGAGCGCGAGGAGGTTCGCACGGTAGTTGATGCGATGCGGCGGGATGAGGTGCTTGCGGCCGTGCCGCGGCAGGAACACGAGGCGCGTGTCGCCGAGATAGCCCTCGACGAGCGAGTCCGAGGGCTCGCCCCACGCCAGCGCGCCTGGCAGCGACGACGGCGCGATCTCGCGCTTCCGCTCGAGCCCGGGCATCTCGTAGAGCCCGCTTCCACCGATCACGCCGACCGTTCGTTGCATCGCGCCGTCCTCGAAAAAAGGCGGCGGACCCTAGCAGCGCGCGGTGGAAAGACCAAGCCGGGCTCCGCACGCGGCTGGAGCTCGCGCTCGTGGGCAGCGCGTGCGCGTGTCGCGGTCACCCGAGGAGCGCGTCGGCCAGGGCCCAGCGCAGGCCCCCGTCGGAGATCGTCACGGCGCCCTCGCGCATGCGGCGCACGACGCGCGCGAAGAGGATCGCGCCCGCCACGAGCACGTCGGCCCGCGCAGGCTCGATCGTGGGATCCGTGCGCCGCGCGTCGCTCGTGCGCCCCGCGAGATCGGCGGCGACCGCCTCGATCTCGTCGGGGCGGAGCACGAGTCCGTGCACGCGCTCGATCTCGGGCCAGGGGATCCCGCGCGCCACGCACGCCACGGTCGTGGCCGTGCCTGCGAGCGCGACGATCGGGGGCAGGGCCTCCACGCCCCGCGCGTCGAGCGCGCGCTCGATCGCGTCGATCAGCGCCGCGATCTGCGAGGGCGTGGGCGGATCGCTCGCGAGCCAGCGCTCGTAGAGGCGCACCGAGCCGAGCTGGAGGCTCGTGCGCCACCGCGCGTGCCGCTCGCCGATCGCGATCTCGGTGGACCCGCCGCCGATGTCGAGCACCGCGTGCTCGCCCGCGCCGAGCGCGAGCCCGGCCGCGGCGCCCTCGAAGGTGAGGCGCGCTTCTTCGTCGCCGCTGATCACCTCGAAGCGATCGAGCACGGCGGCGGCGAGCGACACGAAGCGCTCGCGATCGGAGGCGTCGCGGAGCGCGCTCGTGCCCACGCCTCGCACCACGCGTGCGCCGAGGGCGCGGGCCTCGTCGGCGTGCGCGCGGACCGCCGCGATCGTGCGCGCGATCGCCTCGTCGTCGAGCTGACCTCGTCCGAACGAGCCACGCCCGAGGCCCGTGATCGTGGCCCGATCGACGACGCGGCGGAGCGAGCCATCGTCGGCTCGTTCCAAAACGAGACAGAGCACCGTGTTGCTGCCGACGTCGATCGCGGCGACGCGATCCGACGACCGGGTCACTGCGAGAGCGACGAGAGGTCCGGAAGCTCGTCGAGGTTCGGCATGAGCGCGATCTCGATGCGGCGGTTGCGCGCGCGGCCCTCGGGCGTGTCGGCGAGATCGATCGGCTGCGTCTCGGCGTAGCCCGCGGCCGAGATGCGGTCGCCGGGCATGCCGTTGTCGATCATGAAGCGCGCGACCGTGACGGCGCGGGCCGTGGACAGCTCCCAGTTCGACGGGAAGCGGCGCGAGCGGATCGGCACGTTGTCGGTGTGGCCCGCGACCTGGAACTGGCGGTTCTCGATCGTGCGGAGGATCTGCACGACCTCGAGCAGCGTCGCCTGACCCTCGGGCTTGAGCTCGCTCTCGCCGGAGTCGAAGAGCACGTTGTCGGGCAGCTCGACGACCATGCGATTGCGGACGACGCGCACGCGCAGACGCCCGCTCTCCATCATCGCGCGGAAGCGCTCGAGCATCTGGCGGAAGGTCGCGAGGCGCGCCTGCTGCGCGGCCTCGCGGGCGCGCAGCTCGTCGAGCGCGCGCTGCGTCTCGGTGAGGCTCGTCGTGAGCTCGGTGCGCTCCGAGCGCAGGCTCTCCACGTCTTGCCCGAGCGCCTCGAGGCGGTTGGCGAGCTCGCCGTTGCGGCCCTCCACGTCGCGGAGCCGGGCCTCGAGCTCCGTCCCGTGCTCCTGCGAGTCGTGTAGCTGCTGCTCGAGCTCGGCGACGCGGCTGACCTGGCGCTGGTACTCGTCTTCCCAGCGGCTGCAGCCGACCGAGACCAGGGCGATCAGGGACAAGGCCAGGGGGCCCGACGACGAGGACAAGGGGCGCTTCATGGACGACCTCCGGGCGCCTTTCTAGTCGGCCGTCCAGCCGGGGGGCAAGGGGCTCGGAGAGGGGTGAGATCGCGCCGTGCGAGGCCTCGCGTGTTTTTCTTGGCGTTTTTCGTAGGGTCGTGACCATACGAAAAATCACAGTGTTTTCGCTCGGTTACTTCACTGTCAGACGATTCCGATCTCTTTTTGGTGGAACTTAGATATAAATTATGTGTTGCTTCTGCTTGACGGGTGGCGTGACGTGACAATACGGTACGTCATCCTGTGTCCCAGTGACCCCCTCTAGGAGGTTCCCCATGGCAGCGAAGAAGGCAGCGAAGAAGGCGGCGAAGAAGGTTGCGAAGAAGGCGGCGAAGAAGGCCCCGAAGAAGGTCGCCAAGAAGGCGGCAAAGAAGGGCGCGAAGAAGGCCGCCAAGAAGGCCGCCAAGAAGGCTGCCCCAAAGGCCAAGAAGGCCTCGAAGAAGGCCGCGCCGTCGGCGGAGCCGGGCTCGACGAGCCTCCTCGCCGGCAGCTGAGCCACCTGATCGCTCCCCCGATCGCCTGACAGCGATCACCGTACGCCGCAGTCTGCCGTACGCTGGGAGCGCGAGACGACGAGATCCTGCGTCGTCCGGCGAAAAAGCCCCGACTTCGGTCGGGGCTTTTCGCTTCCGTCGCTCGTCCTCGTCCTTCCTTTCCTTCCTTTCCTTCCTTTCCTTCGTTTCCTTCGTCCTCCTCCTTTCTTGGTCCCGGCGCGGCGGGTGGGCGGATTGCGGACGCGCAGTCGCCGCGCGCGCGATTCTGTCTAGACTCCGCCGCGATGGACCCCGCCGTGTTGGGGAAGTACCGAATCGAGCGCGAGATCGGCCGCAGTGAAGGGGCGATCGTGTACGACGCGGTGCATGCGTGGACGCAGCGGCCCGTGGTGGTGAAGCTGCTCGCGCAGAGCGCGTCGTCGTCGGCGCTCGCGGAGATCCGTGCGGCTGGCAAGCTCGTGCACTCGAACGCCGCGACGGTCATCGACGCGGACACGAGCACCGAGGGCCGTGTGTTCGTGGTGGAGGAGCGCCTGTCGGGCCAGACGCTCCGCGACCGGCTCGAGAGGGGCGTGCTCTCGATCGACGAGGCCGCCGACGCGCTCTTGCCGATCATGGATGCGCTCGCCGCGGCGCACTCCGCCGACATCGTGCACCGCGACGTGCGCCCGTCGAACGTCTTCCTCGCGCGGGTGGGCGAGCGCGTGGTGCCCAAGCTCGTCGACTTCGGCATCACCACGGCCGTGCGCACCGACGCGCTGGCTGCGCCCGAGCTGCGACGCGGCGAGGCGTCGATCGATGGTCGCGTGGACGTGTGGTCGATCGGCGCGACGTGGCTCGTGGCCGTCGCGGGGCCCGACGCGATCGAGCGCTGTGGGCAGGATGATCCCGAGGAGCGCGCGCGCGCGATCGCCTCGAGCGTCCCCTCTGCGCCGTCGGCGCTCGTCGCGGTGCTGGCGCGCGCCCTCGCGCCACATCGCCTCCATCGCTGGCCCACGGTCCACGAGATGCGGCGAGCGATGGCGCTGGCGCTCGGGCGCCCGAGCTCCGATCTGGATCTGCCCGACCCGATCTCGGTCGAGCTCTCGCTCGGCTCGCTGCCACCGGGCTCACTGCCACCGGGCTCGCTGCCGCCGGGCTCGCTGCCACCGGGCGCGCTGTCACCGGGCGCGCTGCCACCGGGCGCGCTGGCCCCGTCGAAGCCGCCGTCGCTCGCCGGCGTGCACGAGCTCGCGCGCACGCCGCACGCGATCGACGGGCTCCTCTCGCACGGCCTCGTCGCGCTGCGCTTCGGCGTGGTGCCCGTGGCCGCGAGCTTCCACGATCCCACGATCGGCGACACGCTCGCGCAGGTGCTCGGGGCGCCGGTGGTGGTGGTGCGCTTCGATGGCTACGACGAGCTCTTCGCCGCGCTCCGCGCGCAGCGCGTGGAGGTGGCGTGGATGGCGCCAGCGCCGTTCGTCCGCGCGGCCGCCGAGGGGCTCGTGCGCGGAAAGCTCGCGTCGGTGCGCGGCGGCACGAGCACTTACGTGTCGGTGCTGCTCGGCCACGCCAAGCGTGTGCACGCGCTCGAGCTGCGCTTTGCGCGCAAGCGTCGCGCGGCGTGGGTCGATCGCTGGTCGGCGGCAGGCTACCTCGTGCCGCGTCGTGTGCTCCGTGGCCGCGGGATCGAGCCCGATCGCGATCTGCGCGAGCAGGCCTTCGTCGGGAGCTATCCGGCGGTGGTCGACTCGCTGCGCACGGGCGCCGCGGATCTCGGTGGCGTGTTCGGCTGGCGTCGCGAGGACGGCAGCGTCTGGCACCTGGGCTCCGATCACGACGAACTCCTCGCGCTCGCGGTGAGCGAGCCGATCCCGAGCGACGTGATGGCGTTCCACGCGCGCCTCGGC
>JAIBCE010000622.1 GCA_019694315.1 Sandaracinaceae bacterium | reverse complement strand
TGGAGCACGCGCGACGGCTTGCGCGCGCGGGCCGGGAACCGTGCGCGGAACGCGCGATCGCCGAAGCTCGCGGTCACGCCGGGGACGCGGGCGTGCAGGTGCGGCGCGAGCCGATGGAGGGCCGCGCCCACGTCGCTGCTCGCGCGCGCGGCGAGCTCGAACAGCTCGTAGCGCGAGAACACGAGCCGCTCGGGCAAGGTCAGGCCGAGCGCCGGCTCGCCGCGCTCCTCGGCGATCTCCTCGAGCTCGCGTTCGATCTCGGTGAGCCCGAGCTCGATCGTGTCGTCCGCCACCGGCGCGCCACAGAGCCGCCGCAGCGCTGGGATCAGCGTCGTCGCGACCTTTGGCTCCACGGTCGGCCGGGCCACGAAGGGAGCATAGCGGCGCGGCGTTCTGCTCGGCGTTCTGGCGCGATCGGTCAACACATTCGGCGCGCGCCGTCCTCGTCTCTGCGGGCCGCGTTGGCATCCTCAGGGCATGGAGAACACCGCCATCGTCCACCGGGCGATCGCCTGCCCGATCACCCGCCGAGGGCTCGTCGCGCTGGCCACGCGCCTGCTTCGCTCGGTCGCCGACGCAGAGGACTGCGTGCAGGACGCGCTGCTCTCGGCGGCCCGCAACGCGCACACCTTCGAAGGCCGCGCCTGCCCGCGCTCGTGGCTCGGGCGCATCGTGCGCAACGCGTGCCTCATGTTCCGTCGTTCGCGCCGCCGCGTGAGGCGAGGAGGCGAGCTCGTGCAGGTGCCGCTCGAGGACTGGCTGCCGGCCCGCGCGAGCACGCCCGAGGACACGGTCATCGCGCGCGCGATGGCGCTCGAGGCCCTCGACGAGCTCGCGCGCGTGCCCCGACACGACGCCGAGCTGTTCGAGCGCGCTCTCTTCGAAGACCGCTCGTTCCAGGGCCTCGCCGACGACCTCGGGGCCACGCGCCAAGCGGTGAAATCCAGGGTGTTTCGCGTGCGTCGGCGGCTCGCCGAGCGTCTCGAGGTGGCCTAACATGTGGTCGCGCCTCATGAGCTTCGAGATCCGACACCGCGACGGCCGCACGTTGTACGTCGCGCAGGCCCACGATCTCCGCGGCGCGCTGGCCGAGGCGCTCCTGCGCCGGGTCGATCTCGCCGGAGTCGATCTCGCCGGCGCCGATCTCACCGGCTCCGATCTCGAGGACGCGCGCCTCTCGGGCGCGAACCTCGCGGGCTGCAAGCTCCGTCGCTCGAACCTCGAGTCGGCCGATCTCCGCTCCGCCGAGCTCACCGACGCCGACCTCTCGGGCTGCAACCTCGAGGACGCCGACCTCAAGGGCTGCAAGCTCGCCGCGGCCTCGCTCCGCGGCGCCAACCTCGAAGACGCGTGCCTCGACGAGGCCGATCTCTCGCGCGCCGATCTCGACGGCGCGAACCTCGAGGGCGCGCAGCTGCGACGCGCCGTCCTCCGCGACGCAACCCTGCGCCGCGCGAACCTCGAGGGCGCCGATCTCGACGGCGTCGAGGGCGACGGGCTCGCCGCGCCCGCGGCCAACCTCGAGAAGGCCCGCCTCCGCGACGCGAGCCTGGCGCGCGCCGATCTCTCGCGCAGCAACCTCGAGCGCGTCGATCTGCGCAACGCGCGGCTACGCTCGGCCAACCTGGTCGGCTGCAACCTCGAGCGCGCCGATCTCCGCCGCGCCGATCTCGGGGACGCCGATCTGCGCGAGGCCTCGCTCGAGCGCGCCGACGTGTCCGAGGCGAGCTTCGAAGGAACGAACCTCGAGGGCGCCGACACGAGCGCGATGCGCGGCGAGCCGATGCGCGCGCCGCGTGGGTACCGCTGAATCACCGCTCTCGATTCTCGGACACGCTGTGTCGCTGGCGAGGTCCGCGCTGCTTGGTCGAAAGTCCAAAGTCCAAAGTCCAAAGTCCGAGAGCGAGAGCGAGACGAGAAAGCAGCCGTTTCTCGGTCTTGTTCTCGCACTGTCGACTGTCGACTGTCGACTGTCGACCAAGCAGCGAGGGCCTTCGCGACCCACACGAGGTGTCTGAGAATCACGAACGGTCATTTAGGATTTGCGGGCGCGGAGACGCTCGAGCGCGCTGTCGCGCTGGGGGCGATCGAGCGAGGGCGTGAACGAGTCGCTGCGTCGCTCGCGCACGCGGGCGAGCGCGTCGGACGTGCCCTCGGCGCGCACGCGCGGCTCGGGGGACGGCTGGGGCGCGGGCATGCGCTCGGGAGCGTGGGGGATCATCGGCGCGCGCTCGGGCGCGTGGCGCGCGGGGGCGTGCTCGACCGGCGGATCGCGGTGCGGCTCGGGGACGCGCGCCGGCGAAGGCTGGGGGACGGGCATGCGCTCGCGCACCGTCTGGGCGAGCTCGCGCATGGCGACCGGCGGCGCCTGCTCGGTGAGATCGGATTCGTCGGCCGACTTGAGATCGAGATCGTCGACGTCCATGGCCGGTTCGACGTCCACGGAGGGCGCGGGTGTCGGCTCGGCCACGACGACGGGAGGGAGCGGGACCGAGAGCGGTTCGGGCTCGCGATCGGTCGTCGGAGCGACCGACGACGGTGGCGGCGCGGCAGACGGTGGTGGCGGCGCGGCAGACGGTGGCGGCGGCGGGGCCGAGGTCTTCGGCGGCGGCGGCG
>JAIBCE010000224.1 GCA_019694315.1 Sandaracinaceae bacterium | reverse complement strand
GCTGGGCCGAGGCCAGGATGCGATCGAGCTCACTGCTCGGAAGGAACCCACGCCATGCACACCTCGCTCGCGCACCGCCTCACCGTCGTCGCCCTCGTCGTCGTCGGGCTCGCGACCGTCGGCGGCGGGGCCGCGGCCGCCGCGCCGCTCGACCTGCGCGCGGGGCCGCGCGAGGAGCCCCTCGTCACGCTCGTCTGGGTGGGGCGCGGCGAGTGCGAGCGCTACGAGAACGGGACCTTCGTGCGGCGCCCCGAGCTCGACTACGAGCTCACGGTCACGCAGCGCCGCTACGCCGACCGCTGGGAGTCGGTGAAGACGATGCGACGGCTCGATCCGGCCTACGACGGCGTCGCGGGCCCGCGCGAGCAGTTCCTCGGCTTCCACCTCGGGCTGGCGGCGACCTCGCCGGGGCGAGCAGGGGGGGCCATCCGCTCGACGCTGGGCGACGGGCGCTGGGACGCCGACGCGGAGATCCGCGAGAGCGTGATCACGCTGCACGCGAACGTGAGCTCCATGGCGCCCTTCGACACGTACCGGATCGTGCAGCACTACCGCTACGAGGAGGGCGAGCTCGAGGAGACGGTGGAGCTCCGCCACGGCGGGCCCGAGGGAGAGATCTGGGTGCGCAACCAGGAGCACGCGCGCCTCTACGCCGTGTCGCGCTTCGATCGGGCGCCCACGATCGTCGGCGCAGAGTGAGAATCGCCTCGACGCGTCAGCCGAGCGGCACGCAGATCGTCGAGCCGGGCACGCCGACGTCCTCGACGCGCAGTGTGGAGGCGACCTGGCGAACGCCCACGGGCGACTCGACGATCACGTCGTAGGTGCCATCGCGCAGCGGCGGCGTCTCGCACACGACCGTCTGCGGTGTGCAGGCGCCGCACTCGCCACCCGTGGGGTCGCTGCAGAGCTGAACGCGAGGGCGCAGGAGCACGCTCCCTGCGGAGTCGCGGACGGCCTCGCAGCCGGCGCTCCACTCGGAGCACGAGGCGCAGTCGAGGGTGAGCGTGAACCGCACGAAGGTGCCGACGTCCTCGACGCTCCGGTGGCAGAGCTGCCCCGCGCCGCTGTCGCTCCGCACCGTGCCGGCGCACACGAAGGCCTCGGGCGGTGCGTCGGGGATCGCCCAGCATGTGGGGCGCGCCTCGGTGACCGTGCGCCGCGGGGCCACGTGGACCTCACCCGTGTACACGCCGTCGATCCATACGGAATGCTCGCCTCGCGAGAGCGGGGGCAGGTTGCAGTCGGCCTCGCGCGTGCACTCGTCGCAGGGCGCGCCGGTGTCGCAGGTGGTGAGCGCGAGCTCGAGCCGCCCGTCGGCTCCGAGCGTCACCTCACAGCTCCGGCCCGCGCAGAGGCACTGTGAGCGCTCGACGCGGAGCGTGTACGGCTCTTCCTCGGGGATCTCTCCGGTGGGCGTGAGCACGCAGAGACGCACGCTGCGCTCCTCGACGAGGGAACAGCTCGCATCGAGGGGAGCGTAGGCGTCGGTGCCGGCGTCGATCGCGACGGGGGGCGCGTCGGAGCTCAGGTCGCGAGCCGCATCGAGCGAGGTGCGCGCGTCGATCGTGGGGCCTGCGTCGCGATCGCGGCCGTGCGCCGCGTAGCAGCCCACGAGGCCGGCGAGCGTGACGACGAGCCCGATGCGCCACATGGAGAGATCGTAGCATCGGGCTCGCACCTGAGGTCATCGCCCACTCGGACGATGTCAGCTCACTGGCCCGTGGGGCCGAAGTGCGGACGGGGCGCGTTCGCGGGGAGATCGCGATAGAAGTTCGTGCGACCGACCTCGCGCACGTGCCCGCGGTCGAGGCGACCTTCGACGAGCTCGTAGCCGAGGAGGCCGAAGATGCGACCGCGCCAGAAGATGGGGCGCGCGTTGCCGTACCAGTCCGCGCACGAGGCGATGCAGTGATCCTCGACCGACTCGCTCCGCGCGGCGAGCGAGCCCACCTCGGTGAAGGCGTGGTCGCGCACCTGGAGGAACAGCACGGAGGCGCTGCCCTGCCAGATCTCGGCGGACGAGTCGCGGCTCGCGCCGGCGATGGGCAGGCCGAGCACGCCCTCGGTGGGCGAGTCCTGGCGGAAGAAGAAGCCGTGCGTGCGGCTCTCTCCCTGCGAGGCGCCGGGCTGCACGTAGTGGCCCGCGACGCGTGCGCTCGCGCCGTCGAACGCGATCGCGTCGAAGTGGAGGTCGGCGCCGCCCGAGCCCACCACCACGGCGTCCGAGCCCATCACCTCGATGCGCTCGATGGCGTGCTCGACGGGGATCGAGACCCACGGATCGCGGCTTCCCACCGCCGCGCGGGCCGCGCCGCGCACGGGCGCTGCGTAGAGGGTGCGCGACGTGACCGTCGGGCGATCGCCCCAGCCGTAGTAGGAGTCGGCGCCGATGCCATAGAGCACCCAGTCGCCGACGAAGCGGTTGTGGAAGTCGTAGCCCTCGGCGCGCGGGAGCGGCGTGTACGCGTCGACGGAGGCGGTGGGCACCTGCGCCGTCATCTGCGAGAGATCGAGGCGCGCGAGGGCCACGTCGCCGCTCGCGACCTCCGGCCTCCACATCGCGTCGCCGCCGGACTCGCTCCGCACGAGCACGTCGAGGTGACCATCGGCGGCCTCGTCGAACGAGAGCTGATCGGTGGGCTGACCGAAGACGCGCATCGCGCCGGGCTGACCGCTCTCGAGGGGGATGCGGTAGACGACCGCGTCGGGGCGAGGGCCGTTCTGCGCGCTGCCCTGTGCGGGCGCGGCGTAGCCGTTGCCGGTCCACACGTAGACGGCGTTCGCGCTCACGAAGAAGTTGCGGCTCGAGGGGCCGATGATCGCGTCGGCGCGGCAATCGGGGTCGGCGCCGCGCGCGGTGGGCGCCAGATCGCAGCGCACGACGGTGTGCATGAGCGGATAGCCCTGCACGTCCTGGATCGGCTGGTAGACACGCTCGCCCCGGATCAGCTCGCGCCAGTCGTCGTTCTGGCGCCGCATCGCAGGCAGCTCGACCGGCGCGCCCCACGTGGGGACGGGGATCGGCATGTAGAAGACGAGGGTGGAGCCGAGGAGGCGGCTCGCGTAGTTGCGCGAGGAGTAGTAGTCGCCCGAGCGGAGGTAGTACGTGCCGCGACGTGCGAGCTGGCCTTGCGCGTCGATCGAGAAGAGACCGAGCTCGGTGCCGCTGTTCTGGTAGTTGTAGCCGACGACGACGATCGTATCGCCCGAGACGAGCATCTCGTCGTACCAGCCGCCGGTCACACCCGGCGGAGGCGCATCGATGCTCGCGACGGGCGTGAGCGAGCCGTCGCCGATACGGATCGTGAAGAGGCGACCGCGTCGGAGCACGACGAGGTGATCGCCGTGCGTCTTGACGATGCCTCCCTCGTCGACGCCGCGGACCTGCGTGTTGGTGATGCTCTCGTCGTCGGCCCCGTCGCCCGCCGCCGCGCGACCCTGGCCGGGCGCGGCCGAGCCCGTGCTCGTCGAGGGCGAGGTGGGCACGGCCGCGGCCTCGGCCGCAGGGGGTGCGCCGCCGAGCGCGCCTTGGAGCAGATCATCGATCGAGCCCCCGCCTCCACGCTGCTCGCGTGGGGGCTGCACGGAGGCGAGGAAGGTGTTCCAGGCGTCCTCACTGCCGAAGGGTCGCAGGACGTCCGTCGCCGAGGCGGCCGGATCATGGGACGGATCGGCGGGGGTCGAGGGGTCGAGCGAAGGGCGCGCGCCTCCGTTCGTGGTGTCGCCCTGCGGACCGTCTCCCGTGCCCGTCTGCTCCGTCGACTCGGTCGCGTCCTGGGACAGCACGATGCCGCCGACGGTCGCGCCGACCGCGAGCGCGCCCCCCACGAAGAGCACCATCACCTTGCGATCCATGCCGTCTCTCCTCCGTGTCGATCCGCTCGACGCGCGTGGAACCCAGCGACGCGGGGTGAGCTTGGACGACGACGCGTCATCTCCTATCCTGGCGCGCGATGAAGTTCACCTGCCGAAACCTCTTCAACACCGACGCGGAAACCTACTGGTCGAAGATCTTCTTCGATCCCGAGTACAACCGCGGTCTCTACGTCGACGCCCTGCAGTTCAAGAAGTGGGAGATCGTCGAGCTCACGGGCGAGCACGGTGGTGTGCGCACCCGCAAGCAGAACCTCGAGCCCAAGAGCGACGCGCCCGCGGTGGTGCAGAAGCTCGTGGGGGGCTCGATCTCGTACGTCGAGCAGGGAAGGTTCGATCCCAGCTCGCGTATCTGGACCTACGAGATCGCGCTCTCGAAGCTCGCAGACAAGGTGCGTATCGGCGGCAAGTTCTGGGTCGAGCCGCGCGGCGACAAGCGCATCGAGCGCATCTGCGACGTCGACATCAACGTGAACATCTTCGGCGTCGGCGGCATCGTCGAGAAGTTCGTCGAGGGTGAGACGCGCGACAGCTACGAGAAGGCCACCGCGTTCACGAACGAGTGGATCGCGAAGAAAGGGCTCTGATTGCTCGAGGGTCCGTGCGGACCCTCCCCGCGCTGCGGGGCCCCCCCGCTCCATTCGCTGACGCGAATGCTCCCGCGCGGGGCCCCAGCCCCGCTTGGGCGCCTCGCGCGACGCTCGGCGGGATCGCGACTCTCTCTCGGTCCTCGCGCTTGCCGCGCCTTCGTCGCTCGAGGCGGGTGCTTGCGGGACGGTCACGCACGAGCCCTGGGAACCCCGCCCGGCTCGGAGAGTCTGTAGGCTCCGCACACGGCCCGTGACGAGGCCGTGAGGGAGCATCATGGACTCTTCGAGCACGCGTCCGGCGCGGTTCGCCGCCTTCGTACTCCGCGGTGGCGCCGCGGCACTGGGCCTCGCGATGGGATCCTGCGGGCACGGCCCCGAGCCCACCACCGGCGGCGTGTTCGGTGATGCGAGCTACGCCGATGTCGTCGTCGATCTCTCGCGGCGGCCCGAGTGGAGGCCGCTCCGCGCGGCGCCGACCGCGGTGGAGGAAGCGGAGCCCGACGCGGCGCTCGGCGACACGGGCCCGCGCGCCTTCGAGCTCGGTGAGGTCGACATCCTGATCGGCACCGAGGGCGATCGGCGCGAGCTCCCCGCGGACGCGATCGATCGCCTCGATGCAGGCTTCCAGGGCTCGTACGTGCGCGCCGGCGAGACGACGGCGCCCGAGCGCCTCCACGTCGTGCTCGACGCGCCGTACCAGAGCTGGGCCGACGAAGGCACGTTCGTCCACCTCGTGGTGCTGCGGCCCGACTTCCGTCCCGCGGCGGGCGCCGAGATCTACCTCTTCGGCCGCCTCCTCGGCACGGCCGACGAGCACGGCGCGTTCGCGTTCCGCCGGCATCCGCAGGGCCTCGACGGCGGCTTCGGCGTGATCGTGGCGCGACACGAGGGCCTCGCGCGTCGTGTCCGGTACGACGCTGGCTCGCGCACGTCGTCGTTCGAGGCGGTGACGATCTACGGCTACACCGATCGCGGGATCTACGAGCCCGGAGACACCGCGCTCTTCCGCGCGGTCGCGTGGCGCCTGCGCGGCGAGTACGTGCCCTATGCGGCGCACGATCTCGAGGTGCAGCTCGTCGACGACACCGAACGCATCGTGTCCGGCGCGAACGTGCGCACCGACGAGTGGGGCGTGGCCGAGCGGCCGCTGCCGATCCCCTCGACGCTCGCGGACGGGCCCTATCGCCTGCGCGTGCGATCGGGCGAGGAGGTCGCCGAGAGCCGCCTCGTGGTCCAGCGCTTCGTCGCGCCGGTGATCGCGATCGATCACGACCTGCCGCGCTACCTCGCGAGAACGCGTGAGGAGCTCACGACGAACGTGTCGCTGCGCTACTTCGCGGGCGGCGACATCGGCGCGACGCACCTCGCCCTCGTGGCCAAGCACGGCGAGCAGGAGCTCGCGCGCGTGGAGCGCGACGTCTCGGGGCCCGGCCCGCACCAGCTCGTCTTCGATGCCCCCACGCTCACGCGCATCATCGAGGCGCTCGGGGGCCGATCGACCTCGACGCGACGCACGCTCGCGCTCGATCTCTCGGCGACCGACGAGAACCAGCGCACTGACACGATCCATCGCTTCGTCGACGTGGTGCCCAACCCGTACGAGGTGGCCGTCGAGCTCGATCGCACGCGCTACCAAGTGGGCGATCCCGTGCACGTGATGGTGCGATCGGCCGAGCGCGACGGCGTGCCGGTGCGCGATCGCGACGTGGTGCTCCAGGTGGGCTCGGGTCTTCGTCTCACGGCCCGAAGCGACGCCGACGGCGTGGCGAATTTCACCTTCCCGATGCTCACGAGCGGCGCTCGGATCGCGGCCTATCTCGACGACGTCCGCGAGCCCGTGGGCGAGGCCGAGCTGCCGCCGCCGGTGTCGATCCCCATGCTGTCGGCCGTGCCGAGCACCGTCGTGGCGAGCGGCGAGGAGATCGATGTCCACGTGCTCTTCCCATCGGACGTGCGGCCGGTCGAGGGCGTCGTGCACGCCGACGTCGTCGACTCGTCGGGCGCGATCATCCACTCGTCGCTCGTGCCGATCGTCGAGCGCGGCGGCCGTCCCGAGGCCCAGAGCCGCGTGGTGGCGCCGAGCTGGGGCTCGATGCTGCTCACGCTGTGGTGCGTGGCGCGTCGCGGGAGCGCGGTCGGCGTGGTCACCGACGGGCAGAGCCTGGTCGTGACGCCGGGCGAGACGCTCACGGTCACGCTCGATGGGCTGCCCGAGCGCGCGGGGCCCGGAGACGAGATCGACGCGCGCATCGAGGTGCGCGATCGGAGCGGCGCCCTCCACGAGGCGATGCTCGGCGTGAGCGTGGCCGATCGCTCGGTGCTCTCGCTGCTCGATCCGTTCGAGCGCGGTCCGGTCGATCGCTTCTACAACCCCGAGCTCAAGGTGCTCGCGTCGACCGGCGCGCAGACCCTCACGTGGCCGTGGGTCTCGCGCACGTGGGGCGAAGACCGCATGGACATCGGCTGGCCCGGCACCTTCGGCTTCCATGCGGGCCGCGATCCGGAGCCGGGTCGCTTGAACCCGGGCGAGGAGGCGCACTTCGACGCGATGCCCGGAAGCGCGTACGGCACCGACCCGATGTCGGCGCTCGGGGCGCTCATGGGTGACCAGATCGGCGGCAACTTCGGCTTCGGCGGTCTCGGCCTCGTGGGCACGGGATACGGCGGCGGTGGCACTGGCGAGGGCACGATCGGCCTCGGCAACCTCGGCACGATCGGCTACGGCGCGGGCACGGGCTCGGGCTCGGGGTATGGCTCGGGCGCAGGCGGATTCCGCGGTCGCGGTGAGGGCGGCGAGGTCGTGTTCGAGGACGCCCCTGCCGCCGAGCCGACGAGGATCGTGCTCCGCACGGTGCACGACGAGACGAGCCTCTGGCTGCCGCGGCTCGTGGCGATCGGGGGGCAGGCCTCGATCCACGCGCGCCTGCCCGAGAGCATCACGGAGGAGGAGATCTCGGTGCTCGCGACCGACCGCACCGGCGGCATCGCGCTGGCTCGCGTGCATGTGCCGGTCGCGCAGGCGCTCTTCGCGCGGAGCGATCTGCCGCCGTCGATCACCGACGGCGAGACACTCGAGGTGAACGTGGCGGCCGAGAACCACCACGACGAGGCCATCGAGATCGAGGTCGGTCTCGAGGCGCTCGCACCGATCGACACCGCGCACGGAGCGCTCGAGATCGAGGGTGAGCCTCGGCGCGCGAGGGTGGCCCCCGGCGGCACGATCACGGCGCGCTACCTCGTGAGGGCGAGCGCGCCCGGCACCGCGCGCTACCGCGTGCACGCCTCGGGCGGCTCGCTCGAGGACGTCGACGAGCGCGAGATCACCGTGGAGGCGAGCGGCGCCCCGGTGGTGGAGGCGAGCGAGGGCATGGTCTCGGGCCAGGGCGTCTACCGCACCACGCTCTCGCTGGACCCGGGCGATCGCGCGCGTGAGGTGCGCCTCGGCGTGGTGTTCCCCACCATCGCGCCCGCGCTCTCGTCGGTCGCGTCGCTCTTCTCGATGGATCCGTGGGGCCCCGATCCTGCAGCGAGCCAGGTGATGGGCGCGGCCGCCGCATACCGCTACCTCGTGCTCACCGAGCAGTACGATCCCGCGGTGCACGGCGAGACCGTCACGCGCCTCCGCGCGATCGGTCGACAGATGAGCGAGGCGCAGAATTTCGACGGGGGCTTCGGCTGGTACTGGTCGAACGGGCGCTCGACACCGTTCGTGACCACGCACGCGCTCGAGGCGTTGCTCGAGCTGCGCGACGTGGCGCTCCTCGACGACGAGACGCCCATCCGCCGCGCGGCCGCCTACCTCGTGAGCACGCTGCGCGAGAACGGTCCGTTCGCCGCGGAGGACGTCGCGCCCTGGGAGGGCCACGATCCGTGGGTCAGTACGGCGGCGAGCCTCGAGGCGCTCCACGCGATCGCGCGCGCGCTGCCGAGCGACGATCCGCTGCGGATCATCGTGCGCGACGAGCTGTTCGCGCCGCGGCTCGCGGAGGTGATGGCGTCGAGCAGCCCCGATCCGCTCGCGCTCGCGCACGCCGTGTCGGCGGGCATGTGGCTCGAGGCCCTCGATCGCGAGCAGCTCGAAGAGCTCGTGCCGCGCCTCGCGGACGTGCGGGCGATCACGCACTGGGAGCCCGGATGGTTCGATGCGTGGGGCGGCAACGTGGAGGCGGCGGCGACCACGCTCGAGGTGCTCGACGTGCTGCGCGCGGACGAGCACGACGGCGCGCGAGGTCTCGTGACCGAAGCACGCTTCGAGGGCGCTGCCCGCGACGCGATCCGCTTCATCCTCCACACGCGCGGGAGCTTCGGTGCGTGGCACAACACGCGGGCCACGGCGTGGGCGATCCGTGCGCTCACGCGCGTGGCGCCGGGCGATCCGGACGAGCACGGCACCGTGCACGTGCTCGTCGACGGCGAGGAGCACGACAGCATCGAGGTCTCGGCGGACACGCTCTTCGCGAGCGCGCTCGCGCTGCGCGAGATCGATCTCTCCTCGCTCGCTGCCGGCGAGCACGAGGTCGAGGTGCGCTACGACGGTCGCTCGCGTCCGCGTGTCGAGCTCGAGGTGCGTCGCTGGGGCGGCGCTGCGCCGAGCACGCCGGCGCCGAGCGCGCCCTTGCCGCGTGAGGCCCGCGAGCAGTGCGAGGTGGGCGGGGCGTGCGCAGTGTCGGTGACGCTCCCCGCGGAGCTGCACTTCCCCGCGCGCATCGAGCAACCGCTCGGCGACGGCTTCGAGGTCGATCGCGCCGCGCTCGAGGAGCTGGCCTCGAGCGGCGTCGTGGCGTGGCACGACCTCGCCGGCGGAACGCTGCGCCTGGCCGTCTCGACACGGGTCGCGGAGATCACGCTACCCCTCCGGACCACGCGCCCCGGCCAGCTCGTGCTCGCGCCCACCAGGGCCTCGCAGCTCGCAGGCGGGGCGACGCACCGCTCCGACGCGTCGCCGATCACGAGCCGCTGATCAGCGACCGCAGCAACTCAGGGACCGAGAAACAATCGACTCGAGAGCCGAAGGGACGCGGGGGCGGGGGGTCCAGGGCGAGTTACGCAGGCCGAAGGCCGAGTATGTCTGAGCATCGGACCCCCTCCCCCGCGGCCCGATTCGAAGTCGGGGATTTCTTCTCCCTCTCTCAAAAACGGGAGACGAGGAGCTCGACGGCGCCCGCCGTTCCGGGGAGAGGCGCCTCGAGCGACTGCTGGCTCGCGATGACACCGATGGCGACGCCGACGCCGACGACCGCCACACCACCGACGATCACCCAGACGATCCAGTCGTCGTTGCTCGCCTGACCGCCGTCGGTCGGCGCGGCGCCGGTCTGTCCATCGGATCGCACGTCGGAGCCCGTCTCACCTTCGTGTCCCGTCTCGCCTTCGTGTCCCGTCTCGCCGTCATGCCCGGGCTGCGTCTGCGATCCCGTGTCTACGGTGTCGCCCGTGTCGGCGCGGAGCTCGATCGTCACGCGGCTCAGCTGGCCCGCGCGCACGCGCACGTCGCGACGGACCGCGCGGTGCCCCGGCGCCGTCACCTCGAGGGCCTCTTCCCCCGCCACGACCACGACCGGATGCGACATGGGAAAGGTCGCGATCTCGGTGGCGCCCAAGGTCGCACGCGTGCCCGGCGGCAGCGATCCGCTGATGAGGATCTCGACGGTGCCCACCTCACCATCGACGACACCGAGCGCCTGCTGGAGCGCGGCGCGGTTGCGATCGATCCACGCGTCGCCCGTGGCCGCGAGCGCCTCGTTCAGGCGCGTGTGCGCCTCGACCCACTGCCCCAGCGCCTGGTGCACGAGGCCGAGCTGGGCCGCGGCGCGCGGCGTGGGCGCGGCGGTGTAGGCCTCACGGAAGCTCGCGAGAGCTGCCTGATCGTCGCCCGCGCGTCGCTGCGCGATGCCCTGCTCGAGGAGCTCGTCCGCCGAGGCCGCCTGGGCGCTCGCGTTCCCGGTCCAGAGGCACACCGCGAGGAACAACGCCCCGCACGTCGCACGCACCGTCGGCATGCGTGAACGCTACCACGCGTGGTCGCGATTTCGTTACCATCTCGGCGTGTCGCGCAAGCTCACCGCGGGCTCGAGCCTCGCGCAGTACAAGATCGTCGGCCTCCTCGGCGAGGGCGGCATGGGGGCGGTCTACGAGGCCCTCGACGAGTCGCTCGATCGCCACGTCGCGATCAAGACGCTGCTCAGCGAGGTCGCGCAGGATCCCGAGAGTCGGAAGCGCTTCTTCCGCGAGGGAAAGGCCGCAGCGAAGCTCCGTCATCCCCACGTCGTGGAGGTCTATGGCGTGGGCATCGAGGACGAGATCCCGTATCTCGTCATGGAGCTGCTCGACGGCGAGAGCCTCGCGGCGCTCCTCGATCGCGAGAAGAAGCTCCGACCCGAGCGGGTGATCGACATCCTCGTGCCCGTGATGTCGGCGCTCGTCGTGGCTCACCAGGAGGGTGTGATCCACCGCGACCTCAAGCCCGACAACATCTTCCTCCAGAAGACGCGCGCCAAGACCGTGGTGCCCAAGCTCCTCGACTTCGGCATCTCGAAGGTCACTGGCGCGCACAACTCGCGCATCACGCACACCTCGGCCCTCATGGGCACGCCGTACTACATGGCGCCCGAGCAGGCGCGTGGCGCCAAGGAGGTCGATCCCAAGATCGATCAGTGGGCGATGGGCGTGATCCTCTACGAGTCGCTCGCGGGCGAGCGGCCGATCCAGGGCGAGACCGTGCTCGAGATCCTCCACCGCATCGCGACGATGCCGCTGAAGCCGCTCGAGGTCGCCGCGCCCGAGCTCTCGCCCGAGCTCGCGGCCGTCATCATGCGTGCGCTCGATCGCGATCCGCAGCGTCGCTGGCCCTCGATCGCCGCGCTCGGGCACGAGCTGCTCGCGTTCGCGTCGCCGGGCACGCGGGCCACGTGGATGGCGGCGTTCGAGCGAGGGCCGGTGTCGGAGCCGCCTCCGCGCGTGGAGCTGCCGACGGACTCGAGCGAGTCGGGCGCGGTCAAGCCGCCGAGCAAGCAAGACGCGATGGAGACCCTCGCGGCCTCACCTCGCAGTCGCCCCGATCTCAAGCCCGACGGAATCGCGGAGACGCGCGCGGCCGACAAGCCTCTCGCGGGTGGAGACAAGCTCCATGCGGGCCTCGAGGACACGCGGCGAAAGGAGCCCGCGGCCGCGCCCGCCGCGAGCGCCACGCGCCCGATCGAGCCTCTCGGGGCGACGGGGCCCGTCGTGCTTCCGACCAGCAACCCGATGAACCTCGTCGTCGGTGTGGGCGTCGTCGTGCTCGCGGTGATCGGCGGGATCATCGCCTTCGGCGGCAGCGCCGGCTCTGCGCGCGATGCGACGGGCGACAGCACACCGCACGAAGGCACACCGCACGAGGGCACGCCGCACGAAGGCACGCCGCACGAGGGCACGCCGCACGAAGGCACACCGAGCGAAGGCACACCGAGCGAGGGCACACCGAGCGAAGGCACGCCGCCCGAGGCCACCGCGACGCACGAAGGGTCCGAGCCGCCTGCGACGACGCCCGCGACCTTCGCGGCGGCGCTCTCGGTCACCCCTCCGAGCGCGCGCATCGAGCTCGACGGGGTGGAGGTGGGTCGCGGCCAGTGGTCGGCGTCGCTGCCGCGCGATGGCGCCGCACATCGCGTGCGCGTGTCGGCGGAGGGCTACCAGACGACCGAGCTCGTGTTCACCGACGCACCGCCTCCCGCGAGCGTCGCGCTCGAGCGCGCACGCCGTGGCGGCGGTGGGGCGCGGCCGAGCGGAGAGGATCCTCCGAGCACGACGGGCTCGATGGACACGACCCCGATGTCTGGCCCGCAGGTCGGTGCCAACGGCTCCTTCATCTTGCAGTGACGATCAGGTCCTCGATGCGCAACACGACTCTCGACGCACTCTCTCGCGCCTTGCTGCTCGGCGCCCTCACCGTGGGCGGTCTCGCGCTCGCGGCCTGCTCCACGCGCCCGCGCACGCAGGTGATGGTCGAGGTGTACGCAGAGCCCGGCGTCCGCGCGCGGCTCGATCGCGTGCACCTGCGCGCGCAGGGCTTCGATGCCACGGGGCTCGAGGCGGGGATGACCTTCGACCGCGACGTGTCGGCGCCGCTCACGTTTCCGATCTCGCTCGCGATCGTGCCGCAGAGCGAGGACGCGACGCGCACGTTCCGCTTCGAGGCCGTGGGCTTCGACGGCACCGACGAGGTCACGGTGGTGCGCGCACGGAGCGGCTTTCGCTCGGGGCAGACGCTGCGCCTCGTGCTCGTGATGGAGGATGCGTGTCTGGGCGTGACGTGCCCGGCGCTCGAGACCTGCCGCGCGGGCGCGTGCGTCGATGCGGCCGTCGATCCGAGCACGCTCCTGCCGCTCGACAGCGACGCCGCGGTCGATGGCGCGCGCGCCGACGCGGGGCCGAGCCTCGAGGACGTGGGCGTCGTTGACGCGAGGCTCGCGGACGCGGGGCTCGATGCGCCCTCGATGACCGACGATGCGTGGTCGGTCGATGCGTGGTCCGGCGATGCGGGGCCGTGCGGCCTCGACACGAGCCTCACCTACTGTCCCGGGGAGAGCGCGTGCTTCGATCTGATGAACGACGACTCGCACTGCGGCTCGTGTGACGAGTTCTGCATCGGTGGGCGCAGCTGCAACGCCGGTGCATGCATCTTCGAGAGCACGGGCGCCGAGGGCGCGTTCCGTCCCGCGACGAGCATGATGCTCGCGCCCGGCGTGCATCACTTCACGGTGATCAACATCCCCACGGGCGTCGTGATCACGACGAGCGGTGAGGGCACGCTCGACCTGCGCGCGACGGGCGCGATCACCGTCAACGGCACGATCGACGTCTCGGGCGGTGACGGCGCCAACGGGATCAACCCGACCAGCGTGT
>JAIBCE010000621.1 GCA_019694315.1 Sandaracinaceae bacterium | reverse complement strand
AGCTTCCCAAGCTGGATGTCGTGGGTTCAAATCCCATAGCCCGCTAACGAGGACGAAGGCCGGTCGAAGCGATTCGACCGGCTTCGTCGTTTGGCGAGCTCGGGACCCTGATCGAGAACGAGTCTCGTCCGCCAGGGTCAGCCGCTCAGCCGTAGCGCCGCATGGCGACGGCGCGCGACAGCGAGGGCGCGAAGAACTCGCCGTCGCGCTGCCCCGAGAGGTCCACCATCTGGCGATTTCGTGGGGGAATCGAGGGATCGAGGCGACCTTGCTCCACGTCGATGAGCACCCCTCGATCGAGGCACGCGTGCCAGTGCCCGTTGTCGCGTTCCTCCGAGATGGAGCTCGACTCGCCGGCCACGAGCTCGCGATCGTGGGTGGGTCGCAGGACGAAACCGCTGGCCTCCTCGCGCACGCGATCCCAGTGCTGCACGCGAAAGCGCCCCTCGAGCACCAGGTGTGTCGTCACCGAGTTGAAGTGCACGTGCGGTGGATCGGTGCGCCCGCCCTCGAAGAAGAACACGCGCATCGCCGCGCCCTCGTCGCCGCCGAGCGTCTCGGGGAAGGGCAGGGTCACGATGGCCGCGCCCCGTCGCACACGAGGCGCGCGCGCACGGAGCGCGGGCAGATCCAGGGCCGCCGCGATCGTGGGGGCAGGGATGCTCGCGAGCAGCGTGCTCATGCGCTCCTGCCAGGCGTGCTGCGTGAGATCGCCCCGGCGCAGCGCACGCCCGAGCCCGAGCGCCTCGCGCAAGAGGCCGCTCACCGCCGGCGGGAGCTCCGCCGAGGGTGCACGCACGTCTGCCCGCGCGCTGGCAGCTCTCCCCGTGGCGAGGAGGATCGCGCCCGCGACCGAGCCGCGACAGAGGCCCCTTCGAGTGAGCATCGCCGAGCGACACGGCAGGGCCGCGCTTTCATTCCCCGCGCGGACGAGAACGGGAATGACCCGTGATCGCGCGCGTGTTCGTCGCCGCCGTCATGCGATCGATCCGTTGCCTCGTCGTCGTCGTCGCCGCGAGCCTGATCCTCGTGCACGGCCCGGTCGTCGGGGCCTCTGCGCAGGAGGCGGCCCTCGAGCAGGCGCTCGCCTCGCGCAGCCTCGGCCCCGAGGCCATCGTCGCGCGCACCGTCTACACGTGGACGACCGAGGCGCAGGCGGCCGAGCTCTCGCGCACGCGACAGCTGCTCACCCGCGGCGCGAGCGGTGGCGTGATCCGCAGTCCGTATCAACGCGCGCTCGATGCGATCGCCCGCGATCCCGCGGCCGAACCCGGTGACGCGGTCCTCGCGCGCCTGCTCACCTCGAGCCCCGAGCTCGGCGCGCGGCGCTACGCGTGGATCACGCCCTATGGCACCGCCGTTCCGCGCGGCGTGCGCAGCTACGGTCCGATCCTCGTCGCCATCACGCTCGACCCCGACGCGGTCTACGCGCGCGTCGCGCCCAGCGAGCGCCCCGCCTTTCGTCTCGTCGACGGTGCGGGTCGGGCCGTCTCGCCGCACGAGATCGAGGCCGCACCGTCGAGGCTCGCGAGCGTGCTCCACGTGCGCGCCGACGACCCGCAGGGCGGCTATCGCGAGATCGTGGTGCACGGTGGCGTGCGCTGCTGGGCCATGGGCACGAGCGCCGTAGTCGCTCGGATCGACGACGATCGTCGGGTGATCGCGCAGCTCGCCCGCGAGGCCCATCCACGCCGGGCGCTGTCGCTCGCGCCCTATTGGAGCGCTGTCGCTGGCGCGGACGCGGCGCGGCGCTGGACGGCGCGCTGGGCGCTCACGATGCCGTTCGACACCCCCCGACATCGCCTCTCGGTCTCGGCGCTCTCCGCGATCGAGGCGCTCCTCGCCGTCCGTCATCGACAGCGCATCGGCCCCGTCGTGGAAGGTGCGGACTCGGAATGCGCGGCCCTGCGCTGAGCGTCTGCGTCGGTCCTCGCCGTCGCCCTCGTCACGCCCGCCCCGCACCGGCCCTCACCGAGACTGCACGAGCCCTCGATGCCCACGCTGATCCCCCGGTCCGAAGCGCTGTCCCGCATCCGCAGCGAGGGCGGTGATCCCGAGTGCCTCATGTGCGCGATCGCCGATGGCAAGGTCGGCGCGCTCTACGCCGTGCACGAGGACCACGACGTGCTCGTGTTCCTGCCGCGCTACGTGCGCTGCTGGGGGCACCTCTGCATCATGCCCAAGGCGCACGTCGTCTCGTACGGCGGCGCGGGGATCGAGCTCTGGTCGAAGGTGTCGATCATCGGCCACCGCGTGGCCCGCATGGTCGAGGCGCTCGATCGTCCTCGCCGCTGCTACCTCGCCTCGACCGGATCGAGCGCAGGCGAGCTCACGCAGAGCTCGCGGCACCTCCACTTGCACGTGATCCCCGTGCACGACCCCGAGGACCGCCCCGCGTCGGTCTTCTCGTGGCAGGAGGGCGTCTACGTGGCCGAGCACGACGAGTGGATCGCGCTGCGCGATCGCTATCGACAAGCCTGGCCTCGCTACGCGACGGAGGACTGAGATACCGTGTACTCGCGCAAGCCCTTTCTTCAGGAAGCGGCGAGGATCGCGGGGACGAAGGGGCGCTTGCTCTTCGCGACGCTGTAGATGGCGTGCAGGAGCTTCCTCATGGCCGCGACCA
>JAIBCE010000620.1 GCA_019694315.1 Sandaracinaceae bacterium | reverse complement strand
CTGCTCGAGCCCCTCGACGAACGTGGCGACGCGGGCGACGCGGACGGTGCCGGTCGGCACGTCGGGCAGGTCGCGCGGCGGATCGCGCTCGGGATCGACGCCCCGCGCCGCGAGCAGCCGCGCGTAGCCCCGCGAATGACGGGCCTGGTGCCGCGCGAGGTCGCGCGCCAGATCGTCGAAGGGCTCGTCCGAACCCGCGATCTTCGCCGCGACCCGCGCGTGCAGCGCGTCGGCCTGTTCGAGGGGCGACACGGGCCTCAGAGCGCGCGCATCGCCGCGAGCTGCGCGAAACGCTCGGTGAACGCGGTGAGGAGCGCGCGAGGGATGGTCAACGGCGGGGTCAGGGTGAGCACGTCGCCGCGGCCACCGGTGAGCACCAGCCAACCGGTCATCAACAGATCGCGCGCGAGGCCCAGCCCGCGCTGCGCGCCGCCCTCGACCTCGATCCCGACCATCAGGCCCTGGCCACGGATCTCGCGCACCTTGGTCTCGGGCCCGCACGCCTCGCGCAGCATGGCGACGAACGCCTCGCCCTCCTCTCGGGCGCGGAGGTGGAGCTTCTGCCCGAAGATCGTGTCGAGCACCGCGATGGAGGTGGCGCAGGCGAGGGGGTTTCCGAAATGGGTCGCCGTGTGGATCGCCTCGCCGTGGAGGCCGGCCTCGGCGAGCTCGGGCGCGACGCCCTTGGGGCTGCGCCAGGCCTCCATCACCGCGCCCTTGCCGATGCAGGCGCTCATCGGGAGGCCGCCGCCCAGGCCCTTGCCGAGGCACACCACGTCGGGGACGACGCCGTCCTCGACGCTGCGCAGGATCGCGCCCGAGCGACCGAGGCCGGTCCAGATCTCGTCGGCCACCAGCAGCGCACCGGTGCGGGTCGCGATCTCGCGCAGGCCCGCGAGGAACCCGGCCGGCGGAACGTACACCCCGCCGCGACCGAGGATGGGCTCGACCACGATCGCGCCGATCTCGCCCTTCTGCGCGAGGTCGTCGACGATGGTCAGGGTCTGTTCGAGCGTGTCTGCGGCCTTGGGATACGGCACGAAGCGCACGTGGCTCGAGAGGTGGGCGCCGAACGGCAGACGGTACTCGGGACGCAGCCCGTTCATCGCCAGCGGCCCGGTCGCGAGGCCGTGATAGCCGCCCTCGAACGCGACGATGCCCGGACGGCCGGTGGCGAGGAGCGCGGTCTTCATCGCGGCGTCGATCGCGTCGGCGCCCGAGAGCCCGAGCATCACGCGCGCGCCGGGCTCGGGGAACAGCCGCGCGAGCCGCTCGGTGAGCGCGATCTTGGAGTCGGAAGGGAACACGTCGCCGAGGCCGAAGACGAGGCGCTCGGACTGCATCTCCAGGCTGCGCGCGACGCGCGTGGAGCCGTGACCGAGGAGGGCCGCGCCGAAGCACGCGACGAAGTCGACGTACCGGTTGCCGTCGAGATCGGCGACGTTGCAGCCCTTGGCCGACGTCAGGACGATGGGCGACTCGTCGAGGCCGGTGAACGCCGCGCGACGCTCGCGACGAGCGGTCGTCCAGGGGGCGTCGACGGTCTGCAGGCGCGCGATCCACGCCTTGGACATCGCGCCCGGCGGGGGCGTACGGAGCAGGGGCAGCTCGGCGCCTGCGTCTCCGCTCTCGTCGATCGGCGGGGGCAGCTCGGAAAGGGCCATTGCTTCAGGTCTCCGACACGATCTCGAGGCGGAGCTTGCTGCGCACCGCCTGGTGATAGGCCTGGGCTCCTTCACGGAGCTTCATCGTCCTCGCGTACGCGCGCACCAGCGTGGGCTCGAACGGCGCGGACCCCAACAGCTTGGCGTGGACCGCGTGCAGCTCGCCCTCGCTGGGCTCGTAGGTGAGCCCCACGGCCGCCTCGAGGTAGAGCTCCGCGCGCGCGCGCCGCTTCCAGATCGCCGCGAGCTCGGCGGCGCCGCCCTCCGCGTTGCCGGTGGCGCGCACCAGCAGCTCGCCGAAGCGGCTCTTGCCGCCGAGGGCGAGCACCTCCGCGCGCTCGACGTCGGCCGTCTCTTTTCCGACCTTCGCCTCCCACGCCGAGGGCAGGGGGCGCGCGCCGAGGACGGCCTCGATGACGTGTCGATCGAGGGCGATGCGAAGGCTCTTGTCGTCGATGGAGGGAGAGCCGGCGGGGGTGCGTTCGTAGGCGACCAGCCAGGCCTCGAGGACGAGCTCGCGCATCATCACGAACTTCTGCGCGGCCGTGGCGTCGGCTGCCTCGGGGTCGCTGAACCGGGCGACGGCCCGATCGGCCACGATCCCGGCTGCGCGGACCTCGCTCGTCGAGAGGAGCGAGGCCACGAGGACGGCACCGAGCCAGGCGGACCTCACTTCGCCTCCACCACGGGGGCGACGCGCATCTCGGAGGAGGAGGGGGCGTCCTCGCCGGCCTCGAGCTCTTCGGGGTTGCGCGCGGCCCGCGCGGCGCGGCGCACGCGGAGGAAGTCGGCGAACGCAGCGAGCGCGTCGAGATCGCGCGGCCCGAGGGCCTCGGCGACCTCGCGCACGTGATGCGCGAGCGCCTCGGCGCTCTTGCGCTTCTGCTCGCGCGGGCTCTGCGCGGGGGCGTTGGCCGGCGCCGGCTCGGCCGGGGGGGCGTCGGCCGGATTCCATGCGGGGCGCG
>JAIBCE010000223.1 GCA_019694315.1 Sandaracinaceae bacterium | reverse complement strand
TCGCGCACCAGCCGCACGAACGCACGGATGCCCGCGAGGACCTCGGCGCTCTGCTGCGTCTTCTCGACGGTGCGCTCGAGCTCACGGAGGACGCGCTCGAGCTTGTCGTCGGTGACGGCCGCGCTCTTGCGCCACGCGCTCGCGTCGTCTCGGGCGCGCGACTCGATCGCGGCGAGCTGCTCGCGCAGGACCTCGCCGTCGGTCCTCCGAGCGTCCTCGAGCACGCGGAGTTGCGCTTGGACCGCCGTGATCGCGGCCTCGAGCGACACGGCGTCGCGGCGCGGGACCTCGGCCTCTCGCGCGGCGAGACCGAGGCGTGCGCGCGTGTGCACGTAGAACGCGTGGATGGGCCGAAGCGCCATGGAGGCGAGGAAGGCGAGCGCGAGCAGGAGGCCCAGCTCGTCGCCGACGAGGCCGCGGGCGAAGAACGCGAGGAGGGCACCGAGCGCGTGCAGCACGATCGCGAGCACCAGCGCGCGGCGGGCGCTCGCCTTCGCGAACGCGATCTCTGCGGCGTCGACGTCGAGGCCGCGACGCGTGGAGCTCGCCTGTCGCGCGAGGACGTTGCGCGCCTCGAAGACGAGATCCCACGGCAGGCGAACGACACCGACGAGCGCGACCACGAGCCCGAGCACCGCCCCCGCGCGTCCGAGGGCCGCGCCGTCGACCCAGCCGAGCTGGTGTGCGACGAGGGCGAGTGAGACGACGAGCACCGAGGCGAATCCGCCGAGACTGCGGACGAGCATGACGACCTCCGCGCCGCGCCCTTTCACCATTGGTGCCAAGCACGTTCACCATGGGTGCCGAGCACGTTCACGGTGCCAAGCACGTTCACCATGGGGGCCAAGCACGTTCACCATGGGTGGCATGCACCCTCACCATGGTTGCCCAGCACGTTCGCGAGGAGCGCCATGCACGCTCTCGCGCGAAGTCGCCTGCACGCCGCGCCGCGCGTCCTGCCCCGGTCTGGCTATGCATGGGATGCACAGCCGATGTGCACTGGATGTCGCTCAGGTCCCGCGGATGGACGCGAGGATCTCCTCGCCCGCGGCGACTCCCGTGGATGCGGCGCCCTCCATGAAGCCCTGGAAGTCGGTGGACGTGTGCTCGCCCGCGAAGAACACGTTGCCCTGTCGCGCTTGCTCGTGGCCCCCGAAGAGCGCGCCCTGACCGACGCGCCAGTAGGCGTACGACGAGCCCCAGAAGCGGTTGCGGTGGGCCATCGAGCCGGCGGCCTTGCCGTTCCAGAGGCGCGAGATGCCGGGGAAGACGGGCTCGAGCTCGGAGAGGAAGGTCATCGCGTCGGTGCGCACATCCGGCTCGTTCGCGGTGTTGTCGTAGGAGTGTGTCTGCGCGAAGAGGTCGGTGGCCGCGCCGCCGGTGTACTTGAGCAAGATGCCGCTCGTGCCGGGATAGCCGCGCGAGGGCTCCCACCCGGCCTGACAGCCGGTGTCGGTGAAGTAGGTGCCGTTGCTCAGGCCCCACGGTCCGGGGGTGTTCCAGAGGCGCTCGGTGAATTGCAGCTGGAGCTTGCCGTTGCGCCCTGCGCCGAGCTCGCGGATCGCCTGGTCCTTGCGCATGTCGAAGCCCGCGCCGCCGTAGTCGACGTTGCGCAACGACGAGAACGGGAGCGCGAGCACGACGTAGTCCGCCATGACCGTCTGCGCGCTGCCGGCGTCGAACGTGAGCTCGTAGCGATCGCCGCGGCGCGCGATGGCCTCGAGCACCCAGCCCTGCTGGATCGCGCCCGCGCCCAGCGTGTTGGCGATGGCCGCGGGCAGCCGGTCGATGCCCTCTTGGATGCGATAGCGCTCGTCGGACTCGCCGAAGACGCTGAGCGGCGCGTCGGTGCTCGCGTAGCCGAGGAGGTAGAGGAGGTTGAGGGCGCTCTGGTCGGTGGTGTCGGCCCCGAACTCGATGGCGTAGGCCGTGTCGAGGAGCTTGCCGAGGGGCGAGTCGAGGCCGCCGCTCACGCGCGAGCCGATCCAGTCGCGGACGCTCATCGCGTCGATCGCGCGGCCTGCGGCGGTGCTGCTCGCGTAGGTGGTCGGATAGCCCGCCGCCTCGAGGTCCACGCTGAGCGCGTCGTAGAGCGCCGCGAAGTCGGTCGCGGCGGTGTCGGCCGGGTAGTGCGCGCCCGAGAAGTAGTAGGTCTCGGTCGCCCCCGCGGGCTCGGCGGCGAGCGAATCGACGAGCGTGAGGCCGAAGCGCTCCGCGAGCGCGCGCATGGTCTCGTGCGAGGTGTCGATCATCTCGCCGAAGACGTCGGTGACGTGATCGTCGTCCCAGCCGAAGGTCGCGGGCGACGACACGGTGTGGCAGCTCCCGCAGCCCGGTCGGCTCGCGCGATCCGAGAGCATCCGACCGCCGACACGGTTCGGAAGCGCCTCGTAGATGGTGGCGCGGTAGCCGGCGTCGAGGAGGGTGAGCGCCGCGGTGAGGCCTGCGATACCGCCGCCGACGATCGCGATGGTGGGCTGTCCGGACATCGGACCGACGCACGCGCCGAGGCCGATCGCGGCCGCCGAGCCCGCGACGAAGCCGCGCCGGCCGAGCCCTCGACCGCGGGCGACGGGACCCGGCTCGCCGAGCGAGAGGCGACGAACGCGAGCCTCCATGCGCGCGTCGCGCAGCGCCTGCACCTCGTGTCCGAGCACGCGCGCGTCGTGCTGCTCACGGGCCAGGCGTCGAAGAGTCCGAAAGAGCGCGGTGTGTGCCATGCGACGAGCATGACGGAGCTCGGCGCGGCCGCGCAGTGGCTCCTGTGCGTCCGCGCGCACTCGCCATCACCTCGAGCGTGGCCGACGCTCGCGCTCACGCGAGGGACGCGGCGCTGAACGCGCCCGCGCCCGAGACACGTCGTAGACTGCGCAGGTGGGTCTCCGCGCGTGGTGGAACGAGCGATCTCCGTGGGCCAAGGCCGCCGCGCGCGAGGCATGGCGCGACGCGCTGCTCGCGTCGATGTCTCTGGCGGAGGCGGATCGAGCGGTGGCGACGCTCGCGGGGCAGGAGCCGCTCGTTCCGACCGTGGGAGCGGAGCCCGATGCGTACGCCGACGCGTTTGCGCGGCGCTACCACGGGTGGGGGAGCGCGGCGGTGCGTGTGGTGAACGAGCCGTGGTTTCGAGGACGACGCGTCCTCGCGTACGTCTCGGACGATGCCTTCGAGCTCGCGGCGGAGGTGCGTCCCGGCTCGTTCTCGGTCGAGGCCACCGCTGCGCCATCGATCGCACACGTCGTGCTCGGAGCGATGCTGGAGCACGAGGAGCTCGAAGCGCTCGTGAGCGGCAGCGACGCGTGGCTCCGCGCGCGCGCTCGGGTGGATCGACTGCCGGCGTCGCAGCTCGCTGGGCGACCCTTCGTGAACGACGGGCGCTCGCGTGTTGCGGGAGCGCTCGCGAGCACGGTGCTCGTCGCTGCGGGGGCGGGGCTCCTCGTGCTGCAAGCCCTCGTCCTGGGCGACGCGCCGTGGGGTGAGTGGCTCTGCTGGTCGAGCGTCGGACTGGCGATCTCGCTTGCGGGTCTTCTCGGTCTGCGCAGCGTCGTGCGGCACCGTCGTGCGCGCTCGCTGGCGATGGACGTCGACGGTTTTCGAGAGGGCCACCGTCGCGTTCGCTGGGAGGACGTGGAGCTGCTCGACGACCGCTGGGGGACGATCACGTGGCGTCTGCCCGATGGTCGAGAGCGCTCGGCGCCTCACGACGCGTTCCTCGACCCGCACGCGACGATCCTCGCGCTCCGCGCGCGCTGTCGCGGTGGTGGTGGCGCCTACCGCGGCGTCGGCGGGTGAGCGAGCGCGGTCGTACCGAGGACCACGCGGCGTGGGCTCGGTGCGTGCTCGGCGGCGTGCTCAGTCGTTGATCGTGAAGACCAGGGTGCCGTTGGCGGGGCTCTGGTTCGAGACCACCACGCCGATGGCGATGGCACCGCCGATGAGCACGAGGGCGCCGCCGCCGATCGCGATCCAGAAGCCGGGCTCGCTCGTGATGTCGCCGCCGGGCGCGGGCACCGCGATGCGCAGCGGGGCCGCGACGTCGCCGCGGCCTGCGATGGGGAGGCCGCCCGCGTCGATGGCCTCGAAGTAGTACTCGACGAGCGGCGGCGACACGGCGCTCGCAGGGATCGTGGCGCTGAAGGTGCCCTCGTCGTCGCGGCTCATCTCGAGGCGCTGGAAGACGGCGTTCGTGCCTTGTCGGTAGGCGAGCACGAGCGAGGCCGCGCGGTGATCGGGATCTTCGAGCGAGGCCGTGAGCGTGACCGGGTGCTCGCGCTCGGCCTGCGCGGGCGAGCGGTGCACGATGCTGACGGGGGCGGGGGGCGGAAGACCGGGCCGGCCGTCGGCCTCCCAGCGCGCCCGGACCTGCGTGAAGAACTCGCGGAAGCGCGGGCTCATGTCGGAGCCGGGCATCGTGTCGGGCATCAGCCCGAGCAGCGAGCGATACGCGCCCTCGGCCTCATCGCGACGATCGAGCGAGAGGTAGGTGAGCGCGAGGTAGCGATAGATGCGCGCGAGATCCTGCGGCGTGTTGCCGGCGCGCACGAGCGCGGCGGAGAAGGTCTGCAGGGCCTCCTGGAAGCGCAGATCGTCGTACTCGTTCTGGCCGCGCTCGAGGATGGCCTGCGTGGTCTCGGCGCGCTGCGCGTGCGCGGGGGCGACGGCGGGAACGAGCGCGCAGCCGAGGGACAGCGCGAGGGCGAGCAGCGCGGTCGAGAGCTTCATGCGCCGACGGTACCAGAAAGGGCGAGCGTGGTGCGCTCCCAGCGTGGTGCGCGCTGGCTCACATCGCAGGGCGGCAATACCCGACCATCCACGAGCGCGCGGTGCCGGTGCAGGCCTGCATCGCGGGACACGTGGTGGGATCGACCGCCGGATCGCACACGTGGTGGCACGTGCTCGTGCCGCCCTCGTTGATGCAGACGAGGCCATGATCGCAGGAGCCGGCGCCGCCGCCGCAGGGCTGGCCATCGGTGCGCGTGCCCGCGGGGCGACAGCCCGTGAAGCGCTCGAGCGTCTCGGGGTTCGTCGCGAACGTGCACGTGTCGAGCGGATCGGCGCAGTCCTGCACGTAGATGTTGCAGCGCTCCGGCAGCGGCCGGCAGACCTGGATGCAAGGATCGCCGCCAGTGATCGAGCCGTTGCAGACGAAGCCGTCGGCGCACGCGCCGATCGAGCCCATGGGACAGAGCTGCTGACAGCGCAGGCCGTCGCCGAAGTCGAGGCACGCGCTGCCGCCGAGGCACTGGCTGCTCGCCGTGCACGCCTCGCCGATCGTGTGCGTGGTGGCCGCGAGCATCGCGCACGCGGTGGGACCGCCCGACGCACCGCCGCGACACGCCATGCCCGCACCGCACGAGTCGGTCACGAACGGATCGCACGCACCCGCGGCGGTGCACGGCATCGAGACGAGAGGCGCGTCGGGGCCCGTGTCGGTGCTGGGCGACGCGGCGTCGACGACGGTGCCCGTGTCGTCCGTGGTGGCGGGGGCGTCGTCGGCGCGGAAGGCGTCGAGATCGGCGTCGGTGCCCGGCGCGACCCACGCGTCGTCGGCGGGAGGGACGAACGCGTCGAGGCCGGGGGCATCGAGATCCGCATCGGGCACGGGCAGCGCCGCGTCGATCGACGTGAGGCGGCCGCCGTCGACGCCGTTGTCGCGTCCGAAGTCGCAGGCGGGCACGAGGAGCAGACCGAGGGCACAAGACAAGGCGAGGCGATGCATCTCGACAGCGTATCGCAAAGAGCCGCCTCGCCGCGCGCCGGAGCGGGCATCATCGAGGGGTGATCCGGCCACGGCCTCCGATCGTGCTCGCCAGCACGAGCCGCTACCGGCGCGAGCTCCTCGCGCGCCTGGGCCTTCCCTTCGAGGCGATCGCGCCCACCTACGACGAGGACGCGCACAAGGCGTCGCTCGCGCATCTCGGCGCGGAGGCGCTCTCGCTCGAGCTCGCGCGCGGCAAGGCGCGCTCGGTCGCGCGCGAGCGACCGGACGCCATCGTGATCGGCAGCGATCAGATCGCGGTGATCGACGACGCGCGTCTCGACAAGCCGGGCACGGCCGAGCGTGCGAGGGAGCAGCTCGCTCGCCTCGCGGGACGCACGCACCGACTCGTGACGTCGGTGGTGGTGCTCCACGGTGAGCGCGAGCTCGTGCACGTCGACGTGCACGCCCTGACGATGCGCGCGCTCGACGCGGCGCAGATCGAGGACTACGTGGCGCGCGATGCGCCGCTCGACTGCGCGGGCAGCTATCGGAGCGAGTCGCTCGGTGTGGCCCTCTTCGAGCACATCCGGGGCGACGATGCGACGGCGGTGATCGGCCTGCCGCTCACGGCGATCACCCGGATGCTCGCCGCGCTGGGCGCCGATCCGCTGGGTGCGCGCACATCGGGCGGGGCCGAGGGAGCGTCGTGAGCGCTCGGGGCCGCGCGCCGATCCGGGCGCTCCGCTCGCCTGCTGGGGCGTTCGTCGTTCGCGCGCAACCCCTGGCGTTCCCTTGGGCGCTCGTCTGCGTCCTCCTCGGTGCAGGCTGCGGCGCGACGCAGGCGGGGCGCGAGACGACGACATCGTCGCCTGCGAGCGAGGGCCCGTTCGTGGGAGAGGCTCCGCGGTCGAGCGCGCCGTGCGAGCCGATCCTGCGCTTCTGCTCGGGCGCGGAGCTGCGGCTCGGATGGCCCGACGACTTGGTGCCGTTCGACGCGGAGGTGCGCGTGGACGGCCAGCCGCGCGACGCGCGTGCGCTGGGCGCAGCGGACTGCCTCGCGGTGGGCTCGCACGAGGTCGAGCTCGCCGCGACCTTGCCCGTGGAGGGTGCCTACGCGATGCGTCGCGGGCACGAGCGCCTCACGGTGGCGGAGGGCGAGCACCTCGCCGTCGCGGCGGAGGTGGGCGCGGGCGGCGAGCTCGCGCTGACGGTCGCTCGTGTGCAGGGGGAGAGTGTGGTGGGCACCGGGCAGTGCCCGATCCTCGCGCGCGAGAGACCCGCCGAGCTCGCGCGGGTCGTGGTGGCGCTCCTGCCGGAGCGCTCGTCGCGGATCCGGCTCCTGCGCGTGCGGGCCTCGATCGACGGCGTGCTGGTCGTCGATGCCCAGGGCGCTGACACGGAGTCGGGTGAGCCAGAGCCCACGGTGAGCTCGGGATGGGTGGCGCCTGGCGAGCACGTGCTCTCGGTCGAGCACACGTACGGCCCCGGCTGGGTGGGGCTCTACGCGTATGCATACTCGTACGTGTACCGCGTGCGTCACGTGGAGCGGGTCGTCGTCGCGCAGCCCGGCGCGACGGTGCGGGTGCGGTCGGGGGATCGCGGACGGGTCACGCAGCCCATCGAAGAGGGCATCTTCGTGGACGTCGCCGTCGAGCCCTGGGCGGTCGGGGACGAATCGGGGGCGCTCGAGGGTTCTGCGCCGGGAGGCGGCGGATGAGCGAAGAGAAGGCGACGCGGAGCTGGGCCGGGCTCGTGGTGGGCGGCCTGCTCAAGACGATCGCGTTCGCGATCATGATCGCCATTCCGCTCCTCGGCGTGTGGAGCGCCTCGAGCCTGGCGGCGTACTCGAATGGGCCCATCGCGCTAGCGATCGCGTGCGGCGCGCTCGCGTTCCCGGTGCTGCCGCTCGCGTGGGATCTGTGGCGCGAGCGGGTGCGCGCGCGGCGTGAGGCGGAGAGCAAGAAGCCCAAGCGGCCGCGGATCCTCACCTTCGTCGATCGCCTGATCCTCCGCACGATCGTGCTCGATGGTGCGTTCCTCGCGCTGCTCTTCGGCCTGGCGCCGCAGGCGATCTTCACGGCGCTCTCGACCCGGGGAGACTGGTTCCTCGACGGTGTGGAGGGCGCCGACGGCGCGCGCGCGGCGGTGCTGTCGATCGCCGACGGGATGGAGTGGCTCTACACCGCGGCGCACGACAACCCCTATGCGACGGACGAGGATCGCGCGGAGGACGACGACGCGGACGTGATCGCGGGGACCGTGGGGGCCGGGACTGGCGCGGGCGATGGTCAGGGCGGCAGTCAGACTGGCAGTCAGACTGGCAGTCAGAGTGGCAGTCAGAGTGGCAGTCAGACTGGCAGTCAGGGTGGCAGTCAGGGTGGCAGTCAGGGTGGCAGTCAGGGTGGCAGTCAGGGTGGCAGTCAGGGTGGCAGTCAGGGTGGCAGTCAGGGTGGCAGTCAGAGCGGCACCGGAACCGGACATGGAACCGGAACCGGAGATGGAACCGGAACCGGAGACGGAACCGGAGCCGGAGAGGGAACCGGAGCCGGAGAGGGAACCGGAACCGGTGATGGAGCCGGGACCGGAACCGGAGAGGGAACCGGAACCGGAGAGGGAGCCGAGACCGGGACCGGAGGCGGAGCCGAGACCGGAACCGGAGGCGGAGCCCGACCGAGCCCGCCGCCACGCGTGCCGTACTGGCCGATGCAGGAGTCGGTGCATCCCGCGATCGCCTCGATGCAGGCGGGGGACGAGCGCTCGATCGGGAGCGTCGCGGCGTTCATCCGTGGCCACACCACCACGGCGCTCGAGCGCGCCAAGGCGGTGCACGACTACGTGGCGACGCGGGTGCGCTACGACGTGCCGGCGCTCACGGGCCGACGGCCACCGCAGGACGCGGAGACCGTGTTCGAGACACATGACGCCGTGTGCGAGGGCTATGCGCGCCTGTTCCATGCGCTGGCCGACGAGGTCGGGCTCGAGTCTCGCTACCTCGTGGGCGACGCACGCGACGCCGGCGATCCGGCCGATGGCGAGCCACACGCATGGAACGCGATCGAGATCGAGGGGGCCTGGTATCTCGTGGACGCCACGTGGGACGCCGGCACCGTGGAGGGGCCCACGTTCACGCCGCGCTATTCGACGCTCTATTTCCTCACGCCGCCCGACGTGTTCGTGGCGGATCACTTCCCCGACAACCGCGCTTGGCAGCTGCGGCCGCAGCCGATCTCGCGCGGCGAATTCCACCGCGCCCCGATCCTGTCGCCGCGCTTTCGCGCGCAGGGCTTCGAGCTCCGCGCGCCCGATCGCTCGCAGGTCGAGATCGAGGGGGCCTTCGAGGCGACGGTCGTGCGGCCTCCAGGCATGTTCCTGATCGCCTCGTACGGTGCGCACGGCGCGACCGGTCGCGGCGCGGGCGAGCACTGCGCGGTGTCGGGTGACCGTGAGCTCCTCGTGCGCTGCGAGATCCCCGGGCCGGGCACCTGGGACGTGCTGCTCTTTTCGAACACCGAGGAGTACGGGACCTACGGCTCGATCGGCTCCTTCCAGGCCGTGCGGCGGTGATCGACGGGGGCGCCGAAGAAAGATCGTGACGGCGAGCGCTCCTCTGCGTCCTCGGCGTGGAGGTCGTCATGTCCCGCTCCCGTGCTCCTCGGTCCCATCTCTCGGCCCTCGTCTCTGGCGCGTCGATCGCGTCGGTCCCGCTCGCGCTCCTCGCGCTGCCTGCGATCGCGCAGGCCGAGAGCGGTCGCTACGACGTCCACCTGGGCGTGGGCGACGGCGCGCTGCTCGACGTCTCGCCCGTGGGCATCGTGGGGCACGTGGCCTTCGACTGGCAGCTCGCGCAGCCGGTCGCGATCGAGGCGATGGTGAGCGGCGGCGCCTTCGTGGGCACCCAGGACGTGCTCGTGGGCTACGTGCAGGCGGGCGTCGGTGCGCGGATCCGCGTGCTCGACGACGACACCGGCTACGCGCTCGACGGGGGCTCGATCCACGGCGGGCTCTCGATCGCGCCGCACGTGGGTGTGGGCGTGGCGGGCTCGGTGGTGGCGTTCACCCTCGACACCGAGATCGCCTACGACCTCTCCGTGGCGGAGCCCGTGTCGCTCGGCGTGTTCGTGCGGCCGACGCTCGCGGTGAACGACCAGGGAGTCCCCAACTTCGCCTTGTTCTTCGGCGTGGACGCGCAGATCGAGATCGAGCCGCTCTGGACGCGCGACGTGGACACCGATGGAGACGGAGTGCTCGATCGACGCGATCGCTGCCCGGCGACGCCGCCGGGGACCACGGTGGATCGTCGGGGCTGCGTGCCGCTGCCGCCGGTGATCGTCCTCGAGGGCATCACGTTCGCGTTCGACTCCGCGACGATCGAGGCCTCGAGCGAGGACGAGCTGCGCCACGCGATCGACACGCTCGCCGAGCGGCCGGAGCTGCGCGTGGAGATCGCCGGGCACACCGACGATCAAGGGCAGGCCGACTACAACCTGCGGCTGTCGCGCGAGCGAGCGCAGGCGGTCGCCGACTACTTCGTCGCGCACGGCATCGAGCGTGGCCGCCTCGTCGTGCGCGGCTACGGCAGCGAGCGACCGCGCGCCGACGGCACCGACGAATCGAGCCGCGCGCGCAACCGCCGCATCGAGCTGCACACGCTCGAGACGGCCGACTGACCACGTGACGAAGCTCGCGCGGCGGGCACAGCGGCCGATTCCGTCGATCCGCGGAAACCTGCGCGGGGGTACGGTGTCCAGGCGCCATGTCTTCGGACACCCCCCTCCGCGCGCGGTCCGGCCGCGCGTGCTCCCTCGCCCGAGCCTTCGTCCTCACCTTCGCCTGGCTCGCCCTGGCCTCGAGCGTCGCCGACGCCCAAGGGCGAGGGCTCGCGCCGAGCGGCGTCGAGCTCGCGCTGTCGGGGCCGACGGAGGTCATGCGTGGGCGCCCCGCGCTCTTCCGCGGAACGGCGTACCGGGTGCGGGGGCTCGCGACCCTCGAGCCGCTCCCGCACGCGACGGTGCGCGCGCACTTCCGCTGGGGCGAGGAGACGTCGGTCGAGGGCCCGGTCACCCAGCTGCGTGCCGACGCGCAGGGCCGCTTCGCGCTCGCGATCACGCCACCCGCCGCGATCGTCGCGCCGCTGACGCTCACGGTGGAGATCGAGGACGGGGACGCGCCGCGGAGCTTCGACTTCACGCTGGTCGACGAGTCGCCCTATCTCTTGATCGCCAGGACCGATCGGCTGCTCTACGAGCCCGGTGAGCCGGTGCACGTGTGGGCGCTCCTGCGTGATGCGGTCTCGTCGCGGCCGCTCGCCGGTCAGCACGTGGTCCTGAGCGTCGAGAATGGTCCGCTCGCGGGCCAGCTCCGCGACGTGACGACGGCGGCCGACGGTGTGGCGAGCGCCACGTTCGAGCTGCCCGACGGCGCGATGGAGGGCTTCTTCCAGGTGCGCGTGCAGCTCGAGGACGAGGTGCGCACGCTGCAGGCGCGGGTCGGCACGCGCACGTACTCGCGCCTCTTCGCGCGGGTTCGCACCGAGCCCGAGCTCGCAGAGCCCGGGAGCCTCGTCACCGCGATCGTCGAGGTGACGACGCCGAGCGGCGCTCCCGTGCGCGACGCGGGCGTCACGCTGACCGTCGATCGGGAGACGACCCTGTCGGGCACGACCGACGAGGGCGGGGTCGCGCGCATTCCGTTCTCTGCGCCCACGTACATGCCGGGTGACACGTCGTCGCTGGCGGTGCTCGCCGACGTGCACCATCCCGCGCACGGCGAGGTGCGCGCGACCACCTCGCTGGATCTCGCGGTGCCGCTCGCCCTCGGCATGACGGCGACGAGCCGCCTGGCGGCGGGGCTCGTGCCCGAGGTCGACGACACCTTCTACCTGATCGTCACCGACGGCCACGGGGATCCGCCGCCGAGCAGCGTGGAGATCGAGGTGAGCGGTCCCGCGGTGCGCGGTGGGCGCGCCACGGTGCACACCGACGCGGCCGGCATCGCGGAGGTGCCGGCGCACCTGCCCGCGGGGACGTGGGCTCCGGGCGACGGCTCGGACGAGGGGCGTCGTACGACGAGCGTGCTCGCGCGCATCCACGGAGCGCTCGAGCGGACCGCGCGCCTGGATGTGTTGGTGCAGTCCGACGCCATGGTCCTTCCGATCGTGCAGAGCCCGCTCGTCACGCCGGGCTCGCGTGTGGAGGTGCTCTTCTCGCGTCGGCCGGCGGTGCAGCGCGCCGAGCTCGTCGTCGAGCTCCTCGACGGCTCGGATCTCGTCGCGGTGCAGTACCTGCCAGCGGCGGAGAGCCGGGCGACGTTCGACGTGCCGGATCGCATCGGTCTGCTCTCGGTGAGGGCGCGGCCGCGCGACGGGCGCGATCACGTCGAGGCCGTGGGCGCGGTCGACACGTTCCTCTCGGTGCCTCCGTCGCCGAGCTTCCCCACGATCGCGCCCGATCATCCGCGCTACCTCGTGGGCGAGACCGCGCACCTCGACGTGGCCGCTCCCGCGCTGCCGGGTGGAGTCCGCGCGTTCGCGGCCGTGATGGTCCGAGATCTCGCCGCGCACGACGGCGAGGTGCCGTTCCGCGCGTACTTCCTCGAGCGTGCCTTCGAGGACGCCGTCCTCGCACCGAGCGCACAGGGCTTGCTCGTGGTGCGTGTGGCGCTCGCGGCGCACGGCTCCGCGGACGCGGTGGGCTCGGCCGTGCCGCCGCTGCTCGATCCGCTCGGCCTGCCCGTCGACGACATGTACGACGGTTCCATCGGGACCGGCATGTTCCGCGACCCGTTTCCGCTCGCGCGGGAGCTCGAGCGTCGCGGCGCGGCGGACGCGATGCGCTCGGTCGAGCAGAGGCTGACCGAGGCGCTGAGCAACGGCGCGCTCGACGAGGTGACCACCGGCACTGGCGCCCAGCGACGCTTCGAGGACGATCTCCTCGCCGACGACGGGCTCGAGACGCTGGGCGGTCGCGAGCTCACGGTGGCGCACCTCGAGGCGAACGATCCGAGCTTCCGCTACGAGAGCGTGGCGCGTCGCGTGGCGCGCACGCGGTGGATCTCGCTCGCCTCCGCGCTCGCGCGCTACCTCGATCCGGGTGACGAGGCGCCGGTCTCCGCGCGCATGGCCGCGCGCGAACCCTCGGATCGCTGGCTCCCACGGATGGTCGAGCGGGCGCTGATCGAGGCCAACGATCTCCGCGATCCGTGGGGAGGTCAGTTCGTGCTCACGCGGAGCGCACACCCGATCTTCGTGCTCTCGCACCACGCGCCGGACATCGAGCTCGTGAGCCCCGGCCCCGACGGACGTGCAGGCACGGCCGACGACGTGCGCGATCCCTTCGCGCGCGTGGTGACGGTGGGGAGCCCATACGCCGTGGCCTCGGGGGAAGACGAGCTCCTGCGACGCCTCTCGTTGCTCTCGCCCTACGAGAGAGCGCTCGAGGAGCTCTCGACGGCCTACACGCGCATCACGGCGGAGATGAGCGAGGAGCTCATCGGCGACGCCGTGCACGCCGGCGTGCGCGAAGGCGCGCTCGGCTTCGCGGGCATCGGCACCATCGGCCACGGCGCCGGTGGCGGCGGCGGCTCCGGCTACGGCATGGGCCGAGGGCGGCTCGCTCGCGCACCTAGCGTCCGCGCGGGCGCGGCGGCGACGTACGCGTTCCGAGGGCTCGCGCGGGTGATGCGCGAGCGCTTCCCGGCGACGCTGCTCTTCCG
>JAIBCE010000222.1 GCA_019694315.1 Sandaracinaceae bacterium | reverse complement strand
TGGCGCGGGGCCGCTCGAGCGCGGCGCGCCGACGCTCGCGTGGCTCTCGCGCCGCATCGACACCTTCGCGGAGCGCGACGTGAGCGCCCGGGAAGAGGCCGAATTCGTCGAGGGCGCCGGGGCGCTCCTCGCCGCGGTGCTCGTGGATCACGTGGGCCTCGGCGCGCACGCGGAGCGCGACGGCGTGCACCGGCTGAGGCTCGGCACGCACGGCTTCTTCGATCCGTTCCAGGCCATCGAGACGGCGCTGGCCTCGAGCTCCGCGCGCGCGGCGCTCGTGCAGGAGGTCGCGCGCGCCGAGGCCGAGGCCTCGGGCGTCGCGGGCCACGGGCGCGTCTCGCAGGCCTTCGAGAAGGTGCTGTCCGACGTGCGGCCCGATCTCGCGATCGACGCGCGCTTCGAGGGGCGGCTCTGGCTCTCCACGCTCGACAGCGCCTCCGATCCGGAGAGCGCGCCGGTGGAGGTCGACCTCGCGCGTGTCGTCGCGCTCGCCGATGGGCAGAGCGATGCGTCCGTCGAGGTCGCCGTGAAGAAGCTCGTGGCGATGCTCCCGGGCGGTGCCGCGCCTGGCATCGATCGCGACGACGCGATCGCGCGGCTCCTTCCGCGCGTGGTGGGCGCCCACTTCGATCTGCGCGACACGCTGTTCGCGCGCTCCCTGCCGAACGGGACCCGCCTCTGCCTCACCCTCGCGTACGACGGGCGAGCGCGCTTCGTGCGGTCGCGAGAGCTCCCCGAGTGGCTGCTCGAGCCCGACGAGGCCGTGCTCCTCTCGCTCGAGAACCTCGCCAAGCGCTCGGTGCGGGCGCGCTTCGCTCGCATCGAGACCTTCGACGGACCGGTGGTGTTCGCGCGCACGGGGGACGGTCTCGACTCCGCGCGCATCGTGCTGCCGGGGCTCGTCGACGTCCTCGCGCCCGAGCTCGGCGAGCCCTTCGTCGCCGCCGTCCCCCACCGCGACGTGCTCTACGCGTGCCGCAGCGACGCGCCCCGCTCGTTCGACGAGATGATGGCGCGCGTCGCAGACGACTTCGCGAAGGCACCGCACCGCATCAGCGACAAGCCCTTCCTCGTCGATCGCGCAGGCCTGCGGCCGTACTGATCGCGCCTTTGACGAGACGCGCCGCGCGCCCCACATCCTCGTCGGCGCCCGAGACGGGCCCCGCACGACGAGGAGACACACCGTGGCCGCCGAGACCCTGAACGATGCCAACTTCCAGAGCTCGCTCGACGCGAGCGAGCTCGCCGTCGTGGACTTCTACGCGACGTGGTGTGGGCAGTGCATGTTGATCCGCCCCAAGTTCCAGAAGCTCTCGGACGCGCTGCCGCACGTCCGCTTCTTCATGGTCGATGGCGAGGCCGCGCCCGAGGCGCGCAAGACCGTGGAGATCCCCAACCTCCCCTACTTCGCGCTCTACCGGAACGGAAAGCAGGTCGACGGTCTCTTCACCACGAAGATCGACGGCCTGCGCGAGAAGCTCGAAGAGGTCTTCGGCAAGGCACCGGCCTGAGGGCCGGTATCACTCGTCCGAAAAAAAAGAGCGTGAGTCCATGCGAGTGACCCACGCTGTGAGGAGCGCACGATGAAGCCCGCAGAGTCCCGACGCCTCGCGCTCGAGAAGAGCGCCGACGAGCTCGCCGCCGCCATCGAGGCGCTCTCGGACGAGCGCACGCCTCCGTTCGAGATCCACGGCGAGGACGACGGCGACAAGCTCACGAACGTGCTGCTCGCGCAGCGCATCCGTGAGCGCATCGATCGCGGCGAGGACCCGAAGGAAGCGTTCCGCGCCGTCATGGGCGAGGTCCGCGCCGTCGTCTCGAACGACTGAGGGGTCAGTAGCCTTCGCGCATCTCCGCGTGGTCGCCGACCTCGACGACCTCGACCGATCGCGTGATCCAGAGGCCTGCGCTGCGCGGCCGGAGCGACACCACGCGGCCCTCGGCGACGACCTCTTCGGGCCACTCCTCGGGATCCTCGGGCAGGCGCGTCTCCTGTCCCATGTCGTTCGGCGACACCTCGAGGTGTCGTCGCCACTCGTCGGACTGTCGCGTGATGAAGAAGCGATTGCCGAGGCGCACTCCGTCGTCCTCGCCCATCGGGACGAAGACCACCTGCTGCTCACCCAGGAGGTCGTGCGGCACGAGCGTCGCGACCACCTCGGTGTCCATGTCGCGGTCGGAGGCGACGGGAGGCACCACCTCGAAGCGACGCGGGATCGCGGCCACGCGATAGCCGCGCTCGATCGGCTCGAGAGCCTCGAGCAGCGTCGCCTGCGCGATGCGCCGATCCTCGTCGTAGCGATCGATGCGGACGGTGCCGAGGATCCGCACGAGCGTGCCGCTCTCGTTGGGCGCGCGCTCGCTGGCCTCGTACGTGCGGTAGATCGTGAACTCGCCCTGCGGCCGCTCGCGCTCGGTGCGATCGCCCGAGAAGCGGATGTAGATCGAGTCGAACGGCGAGAGCAGCATGTGATCGGTGGGCGATCCGATGATCTCTCCGCTCTGATCGAGCGCCTCGCGATCGAGGTAGCCGAGCTCGCGGAGGAACAGCGTGCCCGCCGGTACGCCGCGTCGCGACGCGACCGTCGCCGTCTCGACCACCTGTGCCCCGCCCTGCCCGAGCAGGCGCACCTGATCGAGCGGATAGATCCAGTGCGGGTTCGTGATCTCGGGGTTGTACGACCAGAGACGCGGCCAGTCCCACGGGTTGCCGTAGTAGTGCCCGCTGATGCCCCAGAGCGTGTCTCCACGCTGCACCGTGTGCGTCGGCGGGATGACGGACGGGTGCGAGCGAAGGCCGATGGAGCCGTAGCCCCCCGAGCCGTCGTCACCCGTGTCGATCCAGGTTCCGTCCTGGGCGAGCACACGAACGGGCGCGCTCACCGCGGCGAGGCCCACCAAGATCGAGAGTCGGATCAGCTTGCGATTCATGTGTCCTCCCGCGAGGCCAGTCGGGCCGCGACGGTGCCGGGATGCTCCGTGCGAACGCGTCGGAAGTAGGTGCGTGCCCCCTCGAGATCGCCCTGCCGCTGTCGACAGAACCCGAGGCGGAGCAGCGCGTCCGCGACCTTGTTTCCATGGGGAAAGCGCCGGACCATCTCGGCGAGCTCCCGCTCGGCGCCCGCGTAGTCTCGGCGCATGTAGAGCACCTCGCCGCGCCAGTACATGGCGTTGTCGGCGTAGGGATGCTGGGGATGAGCACGGAGGAACCCAGTGAGCCCCGCGAGCGCCTCGTCGAAGCGACGCGCGGCCACGTGACCGAGCGCGAGCTGGTACTCGCGCACCGCAGGATCGTCGGCCGGACGCCGCGGCGCAGGCGCGCTCGCAGCGAGCATCGGCGCGGGCGGCGCGGGCAGCACTGCGAGCGGCTGATCGGGGATCGGCGGCACCATGGAGCGCACGCCCGGAGGCGCGACGACAGGGAGCGGACCGAGGCCACCGACCATCGGCGGGCTCGGCAGGTACTGAGGCATCGACGAGGGCATCGCCGCGGGCATCGCCGCGGGCATCGCCATGCCGCTCGCCACGGGCGCGGGCGCGTACGGCAGCTGCGGCAGCTCGGGCGGCCCGTAGAGACGCAGGACGGGCCGCGGACCATCATCGACGGCCACCGGCTCCTCGGCCGGCGCCTCTTCCTCCTCGACCTGCGCCACGCGCGTGGTGCGAGGCGCCTCGCCGATGCGGATCACGGGGCGGGCCTCTTCGGCCTCGCGGGCGTCGGCCTCGTCGCGCAGCTCCTGCACCTCGGCGTCGGCCAGCGCGAGCCGCGACTCGAGCTCTCGGATCCGCCGCTCGCGGCGGGCTGCCTCGGTCTCGAGCGCCTCCATGCGCGCGAGCGCTCCGTCTGCCGGGGCCTCGCCGCCCGCCGTCGCGGTGGAGGCGCTCGCGGTGCTCGGGCGCTCGGCGCTCGCACCGCAGCCCACGATCGCGGGAGCGGCCGAGAGCGCGGCGATCACGAGCATCACGCGGATCGACCTGGGTTCGGACGCATGCAGGGTCATGACCCGGTCATCGTAGGAAGCGACCTGCGACAGGGTCAAAAAACCGGTCGCCTCCTCTCACGCCGGTCGCTGCCAGAGCCCGCCGACCTTCTGTCGATCTGGAAGGAGCGCCTTGTCGCGCGCCGCCGTGCCGAGGGGCTGGATGCCCAGGAAGAACACCAGCGCCAGCGCGCCGCCGACCGTGGAGATCGCCCCGAAGACCGGCGGCCAGAGCGCGACCGTCGTCACGGCCGCGGCGCCGGCCACCGCGCCCAGCGCCAGGAGCGCGAGCGGGCGGCGCGCGCGAGCCACGACGAGCGCGGGATCCTCGCTCGACACGAGCCGGGCCTCTCGAACGTCGCCGTCGCCCGCAAGCCAGAGCCAGAGCTCCTCGCCTGCCCGCACGCTGCGCGCGAGCGTGGTGGAGAAGCCCTTGAAGGTGGACGCGTTCTGCCACGCGGCGTCGAAGGCGGTCTTGTCGCCCCGCTCCGCGGGCGCCTCGCACCACACCTCGGTGGCGTCGGTGCCCAGCACGTCGATCTCGCGGTCGCCGAGCGACACGCGGCCTCCGTGCAGCTGTCCGCGCGTGGCGCGGTCGGTGAAGAGGATCCGCTGCGGGCCCGACACCGTCATCGCGCGGCCCACCTGCTCGACCGTCCGCGTCGCGAACGCGTCGCCCTCCCCTGCGCCCCGCGTCACGCGTCCGCGAACCAGCGTGCCGCGCGCCCGTGCATCGCGCAGCTCGGCCAGGCGCGCGCCCAGCCTCGCGCGCCGACGGAGCGCATCGGCGGCGATGAGGAGCGTGTTCACCCACAACACCCCGAGCGCGAGCGCGCCCATCAGCTCCGGCGACAGCATCGTCTTGCCTCGTGCCTCGTGCTCGTGACTCGTGTGTCGTCCGCGGGCTCAGTCCGCGTTCGCGTCCGCTTCCGCGCGCTCCTTGCGCACCTCGCGCGAGGCGAGCTCCTCACTGCGCGACGCCGCGCTCGGCGCCGAGGCGGCCCTCGAGAAGGGCTCGGGCGGCGAGACGCGGAGCACGAAGGTGCGGAGCAGGTAGAGCACCATGCTCGGCTCGTCGAGGCGCGGATCCATGCGGCCCACGCACTCGCGCCGGTGCTGCTCGGCGAGCACCGACCAGTGGAGACCCGCGCGGTTGTGGTGGATGGTGTGATAGCCGTTGTTGCACATCACCCAGTTGAAGAAGCCACCGACGAAGTTGCGGCTGTGATCCCAGTCGCTCTTCACGTCGCACGCGTCGTGCTGGATGAGGTTGATGCGCAAGATGCCGCGCGCGCCCCAGAGCTGCGGCAGGACCACGAAGAAGAGCGCGGGCCAGAAGTCCCACACGAGCATCGCGCCCGTGAGGCCGAACGCGACGACCTGCTCGAGCAGGTACTGCTGGCGGAAGTCGGCCTGCCGCGTGGTCAGCGCCCAGCGGCTCACGCCGTTGAAGGTGTTGGGCCCGACCACGTTCGGGAAGTGGATCAGGTTGAGGAGATGCCAGCGGAACGAGACGTTCTCGGGCGCGGCCCAGTCGGGCTGGCCGTCGTCGTCGAAGTGGTGGTGCACGAGGTTGTGCGACGCGATGTTCGCCGACGCGGGATAGAGGGCCCCGAAGCTCAGCGCGCAGCGGAAGAGGCGGTTCAGGGCCTTGGACTTGAAGATCCCCTTGTGCAGGTGGTTGTGGATCACCACCGCGTTGAGGAACGACAGGTAGCAAGCCGCGAGGAACATCGGGACGTTCCTGCACGCGGGCACGAGGTACATCGCGAAGACGAGGCCCAGGTAGAGCGTGACGATGCCCACCTGCCGCCGATCGGCGTGGTGGTGGAGCAGCCACGTGTCGAGCCGCTTGCGCGAGCTCTCGCTCGTCGTCGTGTCCGTCGCGGTGCTGTCGATCGTCGCGCTCGACATGGCCGCCTCAGTCGTCGCTCGACGCGCTCTCCGCGACGCGCGCGGGGATCTTCATCGGGTTGAAGACGCGCGCCATGCGGTGGTGGTTGCCGTGATAGTAGATGCCGAAGAACATCCGGTTGCCGAGCCAGAACCAGCCGGTGTCGAGGTTCGCAGGCTCGATCTTCGCCGTGGGGATGTGGGCGTTGTGCCCGGCCCAGTTGAAGTGGATGACGAAGAGCGCCGCGAACACGAAGGCCGGCAGGTACACGAAGAAGAAGAGCCCGGGGCCGAGCAGCGTGAGCCAGAGGCCCGCCACCGAGACGCCCGTCACGAACGACCAGAGCGAGCGGAAGCGCTCGTAGCGGCGGCGCTCGGGCGTGTCGCCGTGCTCGTCGAAGTACTGCTGCTGGAGCTGCTTCTCCACGTTGACGAGCGTGTGCACGACGTAGAGCCAGAACGAGCGCTCGGCCGGGTGCGGGTCGCGCACGGGGTCGTCGCTGTAGCGGTGATGGCGACGGTGCACGATCTCCCACGACGCGAACTTGGTGAGCACGATCGCGCCCACGAGCTCGCCCACCACGCGGTTGATCGCCTTGGGGAAGTTCCCGTGCGACGCGTTGTGCGCGAACACGTGCGCCATGATCATCAGGTAGATGGCGGGCGCGAGGAGCGCGAGCATCCAGGGCTGCCACACGGGCGCGTGGTAGCCGAGCGCGGTGCAGGCGCCGATGATCGCCGCCGCGATGACGAGGTGGGCCGCGTCGTACTTCACGTAGAAGTGCGGGTCGCGCTTGAACTGCGCGAACGGGAGCGAGCTCCAGTAGCCGGGCGCCGTCGTGGCACGGGCGCGCGGGCTGTCGGCGCGAGGCGCGGAGCTGTCGGTGGCATCGGCAGGCGCGGACATCGTTCTCCCTCCTGCACGCGATCGGACGTGCAGACGAACGGAGGCCCGCGCCACGAAGCACGAGCCCTCCCGAACGTCGCCGTGGGTATCACAGCGCCCCGGAGGCGTCACCCTGCGTGCGAGCGCAAACGTGTGTTGGCTCGCTCTGCAAACGCTGCGGATCCAGTGTGAATTCGGGTCACGCAGCGAGTTGCCGAGGGAACCACGCCCGAGCCCGCAAAGCCTGCGAGGCGGTGTGAACGACGTTCACGCGTGCCCCAGCGGACCACGAATGCAGCTGGGATCCGGCTGACGCGGTCAGTGACACTCCTGGTGTCGCGGTCGGGTCGGTCCGGAGCACGTGTAGTGCCCGGGAATGCCCGCGTAGGAGCCGCGGATGCAGTCGACGTAGTCGGCGGTGGCGTCGCATGTGGGCACCGTGGTGGCCGACGTCCACCCACTCACTCCGCAGACTCCATTGGTCGTGGCCCCCGGGCAGTTCCCGCCGAGCGTGGTCAGTCCAGCCTCCAACATGGTGTTGCAGTTGTAGTCGTAGGCCAGCCCACCGGAGCGGCCGCTCGGCGGCGACGTGAAGTACGCTGTCTGTCCCGGCCTCGCGTTCGCGTCGAAGTCCCAGCAGTCCGTCATCGCGCTCGGCGCTGCGCGCCACACGCCCGTGCTGCTGCAACCGGCCCCCGGAGGCCGCGTGGCCGGGAGAGAGCATGCCATCGTCGTCGTCGGAGAGGTCGGCGTGTAGGTGTCGCCGTCGCAGTCGGCGTAGAACGTGAGGAGCACGCCGTTGTCGACGCCAGCCGTGCAGTCCTGATCGAGCCCGTCGCAGACCTCGGTGCCACCGGGATGACAGCTCGGACAGCTGTCGTTGCAGTCCGTCGTCGCCGACGCGCCCGTCCGCCACACGCCCGCGGGGCACGTCCCCGGCGGGCTCGCGGGTGTGGTGCACGCATCGAGCGTGATCGCACCGCTCGGCGTGTAGCCGTCGCTGTCGCAGTCGGCGACGAACGTCGTGCGCACGCCCTCGTCGGTGACGAGGTCGCAGTTGTTGTCGCGCTCGTCGCAGACCTCGGGGTTGCCAGGGAAGCACACGGCGCAGGTGTCGTCGCAGTCGGGCACGGCCGACGCGGCGGTTACCCAGCCTCCGCTCGGGCACGACGCCGGACCGCTCGCAGGGAGCGAGCAGGCGAGGACGCTGAGCGCGCCGGTCGCGGTCACCGTGTCGTGGTCGCAGTCTGCGTAGAACGTCGTGAGCACACCATCGTCGACGCCACCCGCGCAGTCGTTGTCGCGCATGTCGCAGGTCTCGCTCCCGCCCGGGTGACACGAGTCGCACTCGTCGTCGCAGTCCGTCGCGTCGAGCACGTAGCCGCTCACGCTGGCGTCGCAGCTCAAGATCGACAGGGCCGCGTTGCCGAACCCGTCGTGGTCGTTGTCGGCGTAGAAGGTCTGCGGCGTGCAGCCGTCGATCGCGAGGAACGCATCGGGGAGCGGGGCATCCGAGCCACCGTCGCTCGGCGCGGCGACGTCTGCCGCACCTCTCGCGTCGCGAGGCGCGTCGAGGGCCGTGTCCGCCGTGGGCGCGTCGAGGCTCGCATCCATCGAGCCCACGAACGCGTCCTCGGGAGCGACACACGCCCCGCCGACCTCCGTATAGCCCTCGGGACAGGTCGCAGGCCCACAGCCACTCATCGCCGCGACGGCGACGACGAGAGCCCCTCTGAGAGACCGAGAAACAATCCAAGACGACGCTCTGATCTGATGGGGGAGCCGGCCGGCGGGGGAGCGAAGCTCCCCCTTGAGGCGCGAGCGCTGGAGGAGCGAAGCGACGACGAGCGATGGGCGCGGTCGAGCGCCGGAGGCGCGGGAAATACTGAGACGTTCATTCACAGCCCATCTCCTGGATCCAGAGCCCATGCGAAGCGCCTCCACCCGTCGGCGTGGCCACATACACGATGACGCCATGCTGGCTCGACTGTCGAGCCATGGAGAGCGAGCTGATGTACCGGGCGGTGCCGAACGGCGAGGGGCCGGTGAGGGAGGCGCCACCGTCGAGATGGATCCACTGCCCGACGGTGGTCGATGCGTCGGGCGCGGTGCCATAGGTGAAGTCGCTGCCGGCCCCGCTGGTGGCGAACCCTGGGAACGTGGTGCCGAACGGCCCGACGATGGCGGTGCTCGCGACGGTCGCGCGGCGAACGATCGCGGCGCTCGCCCCCAACGTCAGCTCCACGGACTCCATGCGCGAAGCAGCCGCGTACGACAGAAGCGCCTGGGCATGCCCCGCGCTCGTCGCGCCCGCGAACGCGAAGCACTCGGCCGAGCCATCGCCGAGCGTGATGACCTCGGCGCCGACCGCGAGCGGAGAGACGGTGAGGCGCTGGAGGTAGCAGTCGTCCCGGCTCGTGCCCGGCCTCGTGCCGCTGCTGAACACCCAAGTCGAGCCCTCGCCGGCGACGAACACTGGATGGGCCGAGAACGAGAAGAGCGTGGCGACGGGGCTCGGATCGGTGAGGTCGAGCGCGTAGGTGCGTCCGTACTCGACGCCGCTCGAGGTCCAGGACACCAGAAGACGTCCCTCGAGCACAGCGCTCGAGACGCCCAGAGACGTCGCGACCGTGATCTCCGGGCCGACGGTCGGGGGCTCGGTCGCGAAGTCGACCGACACGGCGTAGTTCGTGTAGGTGACGCCCGAGACGTTGCGTGAGTAGAACACCGCGACACGACTCGGCCCCGTGGCCGCGATGGTGGGGTCCAAGTTGCTCGTGCTCCCGAGGGCGACGGGCGATCCGAGGGTGGTGCCGTCGCGGCGGACGTGGCGAGCCACGGGCCCGGAGCTGGTCTGGTACGCGAGGGCGTAGCCGTCCGCGAGCGGCGCGGCCGAGGGGTAGTCGAAGGTGACTCCGCCCGTCGGCACCACCTCGTGGGGCGTGCGCAGGAGCCGCTGGATGCTCTCGTCGATCGCGTGATCGCAGTCCTCGTCGACGCCGCTGCAGAGCTCGGGCGCACCCGGATGCACGCCCGGAGCGCCGTCGTTGCAGTCGTCCGCGATCGCAGCGCGTCCCGGCGGAGCCGCACACGCCATCACGCTCGCACCGCCGATCGCACCGTGACCGTCGCCGTCGGCATCGACGAAGAACGCGCCGATCGGTCCCGATCCCTCGTCGAAGCGTCCGTCGCAGTCCTGGTCGACTCCGTCGCACGCCTCGGTCGCGCCCGGGTGGATCGCCATCGCGGCGTCGTTGCAGTCGTCGGAGAGCGTCACGGCGCCGCTCGGCATCGAGCACGTGGTGATGCGCGCGGCCGGATCGCCGTGACCGTCTCCGTCACCATCGGTGTAGTAGGTCATCGGCACGCACGCGTCGGGGGGCATCGCCGCATCCGGCAACGCTACGAACACGTCGGGGAGCTCGCCCGCGTCCACACCTTCGGGGACGTAGACGTCGGGCAGCGGCGCGTCCGTCCCGACCGGTCCACCGTCGAGTCCTGCGGCGTCGGCGCGGCCCGCGTCGAGCGCGCCCGCATCGAACGCGAGACAACGGCCGTCCACGTCGATCGAGCCCTCGGGGCACGCATCCCCACCACACGCCGAGATCCCCGAGAGGACGAGCACGACGCAGCACGAGACTCGAGCGACACGACGCATCCAGACCTCCCCGAGAGAATGCTCAGAACGTGACGAGCGCCGGGCGTGCGCTCGAGGCGCGCGCTGGTGAGCTCGACGTCGCCCCGACGAGGAGCAACACGACGCCTGCGGCCAGGCTCACGCCACCAGCCACCATCCACGCGATCGAGGCCTCGACCGACGTGCGCTCGTACGTGAAGTCGGGAGGCATGGGCGTGCCGCTGTCGGGCAGGGCGAGCCCGACGATGCCCACACCGAGGCCGATCACCCCGAGCCCTGTGAGCACGCCGCCGCCGGCCAGGAGGAAGACCGCGCTGTCGTCGCTGGCTGGCGACGTGTGCGCTGCCTCGCCCTGCGCGGCCTCGCCCTCCGCGGGCTCCTCGGTGGGAGGCGCTTCGACGACCGCGGCGCGCGCGAGCTCGATCGAGACGGCCACCGGCTCGGAGCCGACGACGACCGTCCGCCGCTCCGTGGTGTAGCCATCGGCGCTCACCGCGAGCTGATGCTCACCGTGGGGAACGCGATCCTCGTGCGGCAAGGTGCCCCACGGGGTCTGATCGAGCGTGATGGTCGCGCCCGGCGGCGCTCCGGTGACGCTCAGCACCGAGGAGCCACCACTCGCGAGGTGTGCGAGCGCCGCTGCGATCGCGCCGTCGATCGCGGCGTTCACGTCGGTACCCGACACCTCGACCTCGCCGCCGTGCGCGACGCCGTGCGCGTCGACCAGCGTCACCGCGACGCGCTCGCAGCGCGTGCGGCCCCACAGCGCGACAGCCAGCGCGAGATCCGCAGTGCCGCTCGAGAGGAGCTCCGCCGCGCAGTCGGGATCCGTGCACCCCGCCGGGCCGCGGGCGGCGACGAAGCCCTGCGCCGTGAGCGCGGTGGTCGCGTGATCGCGCGCAGCGCCTCCGATGCTCCGCGCCAGCCGCGCATCGCCCGCGGGCACGAGCACGAGGATGCGCTGCGAGGCAGGCGCTGCCTGGGCCGCGACACGGGTGACCCCACCCCACATCACCGTGAGCGCCGAGAGGACGATGGCGAGAGAGCAGAGAGCGCGATGCATCGAGTGACCTCGAACGAGAAGACGTTGTGCGCGGAGGATCACCACGTCCCTCCGAGCTCGATGAGGAACCGATCCTGGGAGACGCTGGCGCTCGCGCGCACGTCGGAGCCGCTCACCGAGCGCACGAGGTGGGTGATCGGAAACGAAAGGAAAGGGAGCGACTGCGCGAGGACGAGGAAGCCCAGATCCTGCTGCGCCCCCGCGTCGATGCAGGGCTGACCGAGGCGGACCGTCGAGCTGCAGGTCTGCGTCGTCGCGAGCACCGCGACGCCCACGCCGCTGCCCACGAGCCCCACGCCGCCGAGCACCCACGACCACCACGGCACGTCGTGATCGGGCCCGAACGCGAGGGGAACCGAGAGCGCCCACGTGAAGGCGCCGCCCGAGGCGAGGCCCCACACGAGGACCTGGCCATCGCGCCACTGCGACTGTCGCGTGAGGTAGTCGACGTCCGTCACCTCGGCGACGGCGAGCCGATGCCCCCAGTAGTTGGTGCGGTAGTCCCACGAGCCCCACGCGCCCGCATAGGCACCCACGCCGAGGCCGATCAGGATCCCGCCCACCCAGTTCTCCGCCGTGTGATCGGCCGACGGAGGCTGCTCTGACACCGGCACGCGCTCGGGGTCTTCGGTGACGACCACCACCCGCTCCGGCGTCGGCTCGGGCTCGGGCGGCAGGGCGCGCACGCCGAGCTGCTGCTCTTCGACGCGGGCCTGTGCCTGCGCGGCGGTGGGCTCCTCGGCCTGCGTCGGCGTGGTCTCGCCCTCGCCTTCTGCCTCACCTTCGCTCGGGCCGTGACGGTCCGTCGTCCAGTCGTGCGAGCGCCCCTGTCGGAGCGACGCCAGCGCCAGCGCGATCGAGCGCTCGCCCGTGCGCACGACCGCGATCTCGCGGTCACGCGTCACGTCGATGCGGTGCAGCGAGAGCACGCGGCGGCGCCCGGTCCCGGTCTCGTCCACGAGCCACACCTCCGTGGCGCCCGCGATGCGGCCGAGGCGCGACACCTGCGCGACGAGCGCCGCGTCGATTTCCCCCGACGCAGGCACCACGATCCGCAGCGGGGCCGTGCCCAGCACCGCCTCGGTCGCCGCGTCCACGCGGAGCTCCGCGCCCGTCCGTGTGAGGTCCACGCGGTGCACGCGACCTCGGCGCTCGCCGCACTCGATCTGCACTCGGTACTCGCCCGGCCGCAGGTCCTCCGTGAGCAGCGGCGTCACGCCGAAGTCCAGGCCGTTGAGCCTCACCGCGCAGCCGCTCGGCTCGCTCAACACACGCAAGCGCGCGCCTGGCATCTGCGCGAGCGCGCGATCGACCTCCTCGAGGATCGCCCGCACCTCGGGTGGATGCTGCGTGAGCGTCGGCTCCCCTCGCGGCACGAGGCGTCGACACGCATAGCCTTGCTCCACGGCGCGGCTGTGCTGCCCCGTCTCCTCGAGCGAGCGCACCAGGTAGAGGCACGTGTCGAGCACCTGCCGAGAGCGCGTGGCCTCGCGGTTGAGCTCCGCGAGCGCCCGGTCCGTCATCGCCTCGGCCTGCGCGAGCGCCGAGCGTGCGCTGTCGTAGTCCGCACGCGCGAGCGAGCGCACGGCCTGTCGGCTCGAGGCCACCCACCGCGCGAGGTCGGACTCGCTCATCTCCGGTGGGTCCTCGCCGTGCGTGGCGATCAGCGCATCGCGCGCCGCATCGTGAGAGCGGAGCGACGTCCCGGTGGTCGCCGCCGTGTCCGCCACGCTGCTCAGATCGGCGAGGTGACCGTCGCGCTCCGCAGGAACGAGCAGCACCTGCGCGCTCGCGCGCATCGGCGAGAGCGCGGCGAGCGCGCACACGAGCGCGAGGGCGCCACCGAGGAGCGCGCGCGACCCATCCCGACGTGACGACATCCCACCCGCGTTCATCGACTCTCGAGACCTCTGCACCGCGTCGCGTGGGTCCGGGGAGCGCGCGGGCGACCGAGTATCC
>JAIBCE010000221.1 GCA_019694315.1 Sandaracinaceae bacterium | reverse complement strand
TCGAGCCGACCGCGACGGTCGTCGATGAGCCGGCCCCTTCCCCGAGCCCGCCGCCGCGTGCGGCACGCGGATGGGCGCCCGCGCCCGAGCCCAGCCGGGAAGCCGTCGTGCCGGCACCGTCGTCGGAGACCTTGGTCGCCGCGACCGTCGAAGAGGACGTCGCCACGCGCGACGAAACGGACGCCGAGATCGACGAGGAGTCGCGCATCTCCTTCGTCGCGAACCCGCGCCGCATCGACGACCTCCTCCACACCGCCGAGGTGGGCGAGGCCCGTGCGCGCCTGGTCGCGCAGAGGATCCTCGCCGCCTGTGAGCCCGAGGCGCACGAGTCGCCGCTGCGTCTGGACGACGCGCGCCTCATGACCACGTCGCTCGAGTTCTTCCGGCATCCGGGCCTCAGCGACGCGCTCGCGGTGCTGCGCCGCGTCTGGGAGAACGCGCTGCCGCTCTTCAAGCGCTCGCCCAAGGATCTCGGCATCCTCGGCACCGACCGCGTCGGCGCGCACGACACCTCTCCGATCGGCAGGGCCGTGCAGTCGGTCGCGAAGCTCCTCTCGCTCGGCGAGCCCGTGGTCTACCAGAGCCGCGATCGCTCGCTCCGGAGCGCCGAGGTGCTGCGCACCGTGCCGCCGTCGGTGCGCGTGGCCGAGGTGCTGGGCCGCACGCCGGGAGTGCTCCGCTACGAGCTCGCGCGCGCGCTCGAGCTCGCCACGCCCGAGCACGTGCTCGTCGCCTCGCTGTCGGTGCCCGAGGGCCGCAACCTCTTCGGCGCCATCAAGGCCGCCTTCGGCCCCGCCGAGCAGCCCACCGCCGACGGCCGCAGCGCCGCGCGCAACCGCGACATCGCGATGCTGGCGGCCGACCTCTGGAGCACGCTGCCGCCCCTCGCCCAGAAGTCGGTGCGCGAGCTCCTCCACACCGCGGGCGAGAGCTTCGACTACGACACCGTCTCGCTCGCGGTCTCGGCGGGCGCGACGCGCCTGGGCCTCGTGGCCTGCGCCGATCCGCGCTGCGCCGTGCTCCGCGTGGTCGCGCACGATCCGCTGCTCGCGGGGCTCGAGCTCCGCCACCGCGACACGCTCGCGGACGCGCTCGAGCGCTCGGCGCTCCTTCGCGACCTCGTGCGCTTCGCCCTCAGCGACGGCTTCGTCGACGCCCTCAAGCGCTGAGCGCCTGACTCGGATGAGGACGCCGCCGGGGCGAGCGATGCCTCACGCCCTCGCTGAGAGACACCGCTCGGGGTGGTACCCTCGTCGGACCCTGATGTGGTCGCTCGTCCGCGCCGCCGCGACGCTGTCACTGTCACTGTCACTGTCCATGTCACTGTCGCTGGCGATCCTGATCGTCGCGAGCCCCGTCGGCGCGCAAGGACGACGCCGGGGCACGACCACGCGCCGCGACACCGTCACGGAGGAGGCGCGCGAGGGGGTCTCGGCGCGTGACGCCGAGGAGGCGCGCCGGCTCTTCGCTGCAGGGATGACGGCGATCGATCAAGGCCTCTGGGCCGACGCGCTCGGCTCGTTCCAGCGCGCCTACGAGCTGACGCGCGTTCCGTCGGCGCTGCGCAACGTGGCGCTCGCGCTCCGCGCCCTCGGCCGACACCGCGCGGCCCGCGACGCCTTTGCCCAGCTCCTGCGCGACCACGCGCTCGACCCCACCACCCGACACGACGTCGAGACGCTCCGCGACGAGGAGATCGCGCGGCTCGCGGTGCTCGAGGTCGCCGGGCTCGAGCTCCAGCCCGGCGCCCTCCTCCGCCTCGATGGCGAGCCCCTGACCGACGACGGCGCTCGGCCGCTCCGCGTGGAGGTCGATCCGGCGACGCACGTGCTCGTGGCGGAGCGCGAGGGCTACGAGCGCTTCGTGTGGGAGGGCGAGCTGCTCGAGGGTGGACGGCGGCGCGTCGAGCTCGCGCTCCGGCCGATCGGCGCGCCAGGCGACGACACCATCCTGCACGTGCTGCTCGTCGCCTCGGCGATCGTCGCGGTCGGCGTCGCGGCGAGCGTGGTGGGCTGGTGGGCGTGGAACGAAGGACGGATCGAGCCCTCGTATCCGCAGAGGCTCACCCTGTGACTCGCGCGACGCGCCACATGCCCGCACTGTCGGCAGCCCTGCTCTGCGCCGTGGCCTGCACGGGATGCGGCCAGGAGGCCGTCCTCGACCTGCAGCTGATGCTACCCGCAGTGCCGACGTCGAGCCGCGTCCAGTACGCACAGATCCAGCTCGGACGCGCCGCGGATCATCCGTTCGAGGCTGCGTGGGGCGGAGAGGAGCTGACCGTCGAGCTCGGCGAAGCGCCGACCCTCGCGCAGTGGAGCGTCGTCACCGCCGACCCGGAGACCGACCTCCACGTGAAGGTGCTCTTCTGCGAGCTCCGCGACTGCCACGATCTCGGAGCGACCGAGCTCTGGTACGCGATCGAGCACCCTTTCTATCTCGGACGCCGCACCTCGTGGGCCGCCTGCGTCACCGCGATCCCCGCCGACGTGCCGACCGATCCCGTCGAGGTCGGGCGTTGCGAGGTCCACGGCTGTCTCGTCGGTGACGTGCCGCCGAGCTGGTGTCGGACCGAGACGGAGCACTACTGCGAGACGCTCGACACCGATCGCCCCCCCGAAGAGCTGAGCTGCGATGGCGTCCACGCGTCGTACTGAGGTCGGGGCCGGGCGCGTAGGGGTCCTCGGCGGACTCTCGCTGCTCGCGCTGATCTCGAGCTGCGCAGCGCGCGGGCCCACGGTCGTCGTCAGCGTGGTCACCGACCTGGCCGCCGGCAAGGACTTCGTCGGCGTACGCGTGGAGCTGGGCCAGGGGCTCGACGTGCTCGAGGAGCGCGAGCGCGTCGCGGCGCTCGGCTCGTGGGTGACGCCCCACCAAGTCGCCGTGTTCGACGACGTGCCCGAGGGGACGCTGCGCGTGCGCGCGTCCCTCCTCGCCGTGGGCGGAGAGACGCTGATCGCGCGAGAGATGATCGACACGCACACGGGGGATCGCGCGATCAACGTGATCCTCGAGTCGAGCTGCTTCGGTGTGACCTGTGCGCGCGACGGCGACGCCCCGGCCACGGAGTGCCGCGGCGGGCGATGTGTCGAGCCCTGCGCCGACTGCCCTCCGCAGTGCGTCGCGGCCACGGACTGCCCGCCCAGCGACGCCTGCGGTGCCCCGGAGTGCGTCCTCGGCACCTGCATCTACCCGGAGGGTGCCGATCGCTGCCCTCCGGGACAGCTCTGTCATCCGACGCGCGGATGCGTACCCACGACGGTGGTCGTGGGCTGCGTGGTGGACGAAGACTGCCCCGCACCGGTCCTCGGGAGCTGGTCGAGCTGCGACGCGGCCGCGACCTGCGCCACGACCGGCGATCGCGCGCGCGACCGCACCACGTTCACCTGTGTCGGGGGCCGCTGCGCTCCCACCACCGCGATCGAGCACGAGGCGTGCGCGCGCGACACCGACGGAACCCCATGCGGGACCGACGGCTGCAGCGACTGGACCGAGTGCGGCTTCGCCGAGTGCGTCAGCACGGGCGCGCGATACCGCACGTGCTCGTCGCCGAGCTGCGCAGGAGGCGTGTGCGACGGTCATGATCGCGAGCAGATGGAGCCCTGCACCCGCGGCCCTCAGGACGGCCTGCCGTGCATGGTCAACACGGGGTATGGCTACTGCGGCGGCACCTGCGCGGGAACGACGTGCAGCGACCTCTGCGCCGACTGCCCCGGCGGCGGATTCTGCGCCGAGTCCGGGTGCTACCTGTCGGGAGGAGGGGGACGGTGCCCATGACGGCGCGTTTCCATCGCCTGCCGGTGCTGGTGGGCATCGCGCTCGCGCTGACGGCGCCTGCGTGCGCGGCGCGCGGGCCCACCGTCGTCGTCAGCGTCGTCACCGATCTCGCCCCAGGGAAGGACTTCGTCGGCGTGCGTGTGACGCTGGGCCAGGCCGAAGAGGTGCTCGAGGACCGCGAGCGTGTCGCGACGCTCGGCTCGTCGTGGATCGCGCCGCATCAGATCGCCGTGTTCGAGGATGCGCCCGAGGGCACGCTGAACGTGCGAGCGTCGCTCATCGGCCTCCATGGCGAGGTCTTGATCGCGCGCGAGACGATCGACACGCACGCGGGGGACCGCGCGATCAACGTGATCCTCGAGTCGAGCTGCTTCGGCGTCGCGTGCCCCGGTGACGGCGAGCCGGCAACGGCCACGGAGTGCCGAGGAGGCCGCTGCGTCGAGCCCTGCGCCGACTGCCCGCCACAGTGCGTGGAGGCCGCCGACTGTCCGCCGAGCGCCGCCTGCGGCGCGCCCGACTGTGTGCTCGGCTCGTGCATCTACCCGGACGGTGCCGATCGCTGTCCCACCGGACAGCTCTGTCATCCGAGCCGCGGCTGTGTGTCGACGACGGTCGTCGTCGGGTGCGTGGTGGACGACGACTGCCCCGATCCCGTCCAGAGCCCATGGTCGAGCTGCACCTACGCCGACACGTGCTCGGAGAGCGGCGAGCGTCGGCGCGAGATCACGTCGTTCCAGTGCCTCGACAACGAGTGCTCACCGACGGTCACGCCCGAGACGACGACCGAGGGCTGCGCGCGCTCGACCGCGGGCGTCGCGTGCGGAGGCTTCTGCAACGAGTGGTCGGGCTGCCAGTTCCCCGACTGCCTGACGGCCGGCGAGAACGTGCAGCGGTGCTTCACCAATCACTGCAGCGGCGGCGTGTGCACCGAGGAGGTCGTCTACAACCGCACCCCCTGCACGCGCGGCGACCAGAACGGCCTGCCCTGTGGCTCTCCGTGCGAAGGCCTGTGCGACGGCACGAGCTGCGGTCACATCTGCGAGGCGTGCGGCGCGGGCGCCGTCTGCGGCGACTTCGGCTGCCGTGGTGGCAGCTGCTGAGGCTCTGGCGCGGGACGCCAACGAGAGAGGCCAGCCGGGTCGCCCGACTGGCCTCGTTCGCTCGCGCGCCGCGGCGCGCCCCTCAGATCTCGTCGCGCGCGCAGTGTCCGAGCACGCAGAGCCCGCTCGCACAGTCGCCCGACGTGACGCACGCAGGCGTCCGCGTGAAACCCGGCGCGATGTAGTAGAAGTCCTGGCCCGGGCTGCAGCCCGCGCTCTCGCCCGACATGAGCGGACGGTCGGCGTAGAGGCAGCCGTAGCAGAGCTGGATCGGCATGATGTACGGGAGGGTCCGCACCTCGGTGCCGCCCTGCGTCTGGCCGATCACCACGACGCGCGCGGTGATCATGCCCTCGCCCTCGAGCGCATCCGCGAAGCGGATCGCGAGGCGGTCGGCGACAGTCTGCGGGATGAGGTCGACGCGCACGAGCCCGCGGCCCGGCTGATCACCGATCGCCGAGAGCACCGTGCCCGACGCGCGCGTGCGGTAGAAGCCGTTGGGGATGGAGGCGCCGCTCTCCGGCAAGAGCTCGATCTCGGCGCTCGTGACGGTGATCGTGTTCGGATCCGCCATCACCGGGTAGCTCGTGGAGAACCGGTTGATCAGGTGGTTGGCCACCGCGAACTGCGCGACGTAGAGGGGGCGCGTCTCGGCGATGCCGATGTTCGCGAGCACCGCGGGCGTGAGCGGATCGAGATCCATGATCGGCTCGGCCACCGTCGCCGTCGCCGTCGGATCCCAGTCGCACTCGTCGGAGGGCGCGAGCTGGGCTTCGATCACGAGGCCCGGGTTCCCAGGAGCGCAGCCCACGGCGAGCCCGCCGAGGGCGATCCCGACCAGACCCAGCTTCGTGAGGCTGCGCGCGAGCTCGCGGAGCGTAGACGTCGAACCAAGTCGGACAGACCGAGCCATGAAGCCTCCATGCCCGGAACTACGGGCTTCATCAGCGTAGAGGGAGCCCACGTGGCAGACAAAAAAACGGATCACCCGCGGGCCAGTGCGTCTACCAAGGCTAGCACCTGCGCGCGGCGCACCACGACCCCCCTCACCCGCCCGGGGGCGCCCGCCACGACGAAGCGGAGCTGCTCGCCCTCGGACTTCTTGTCGACCGCCAGGTAGCGAGCGAGTGCCTCGGCCCCGTGTCCCGGCCAGGCGACGGGCAGCCCGAGACGCTCGAGCAGCGCGGTCATCCGCGCGACGTGCGCGGGCTCGGCGTGGCCGAGCTGCACCGAGAGCCGCAGAGCCGCCACGAGCCCGATGGCGATGGCCTCTCCGTGGACGAGCGCGTAGCCCGAGGCCGCCTCCACCGCGTGACCGAGCGTGTGCCCGAAGTTGAGGAGACGTCGCGCGCCCTGCTCCGTCTCGTCGGAGGCGACGATGCGGGCCTTGGTCCTCACCGCGCGATGGATCGCGCGCTCCCGCGCCGCGCGCCCCTCGTCGTCGTCCGCGAGGAGCCGCTCCGCGTCACGCTCGAGCGCGGCCACGTCGCCTTCGCCCTCGATCCAGGCCGTTTTCACGATCTCGGCCATCCCCGCGCGGAGCTCGCGCCCGGGCAAGGAGGCGAGCGCGTCCACGTCGCACACCACGAGGCTCGGCTGGTGGAACGCGCCGACGAGGTTCTTGCCCTGCGCCCGATCGATCGCGGTCTTGCCGCCCACCGAGCTGTCGACCATCGCGAGCAGCGAAGTGGGCACCTGCACCACGCGCACGCCGCGGAGGAGGGTCGCCGCCGCGAAGCCCGCGAGGTCACCCACCACGCCGCCGCCCACGGCCACGACCACCGCGCGACGATCGACGTGCGCCTCGATCGCCGCGTCCCAGATGCGCTCGATCGACGCGATCGACTTGTTCGCCTCGCCGGGCGCGAGCTCCACCCACGTCATGGGAGTCGTGGTGGAAGAGAGCCAGCGCGCGGCCTCCGCGCGGACGTTCGCGTCGGTGACGATCACGAGCCGGCTCGGCTCGAGCGCCGCGAGCTCGTCGCCGAGCGAGGCCAGCGCGCCTCGAGCGATCACCACGCGGTGGCTGCGTCGCCCGAGCTGCACGCAGATCGAGCGCTCGTCGAGCGGGAGCCAGCGCGCGATCCGCGCCGCGATCTCCTCGGGTCCCCCCTCGCTCGTGTCGATCACGCGGTGGGCCTCCGCGTAGGCATCGGCGCGACGCTCGAGGATGCGCGCCAGCGCGGCCGAAGGGGCGTCTCCCGCGAGCAGCGGGCGGCTCGTGGGTGAGCGCGGATCGCTCGTGGTGCGCGACACGAGCGACGCGAGCGGCGCGCTGAGCGTCACGAGGACGCCTCGATCGAGGAGAAACGCGCGCGTCTCGGGATCCTCGACCGTGCCGCCACCGAGCGCGAAGACACCGCGTCGCTCGTGCGCCACGAGCCGCCGCACCACGTCGGCCTCGAGCCTGCGAAACGTCGCCTCGCCGCGCGAGCGGAAGATCTCCGCGATGCGCATGCCGGTCTCGCGCTCGAGCGAGGTGTCGAGATCCACGAACGTGGCGCCGATGGCCGAGGCCAAGAGCGGACCGACCGTGCTCTTGCCGGCGCCCATGGGGCCCGAGAGGAAGACGTGCCGGGGGTGGGTCATGGGGCCCCTGCTCAGCGGATGCCGTGCTTCTTGGCGAGGCGCGCGAGGTGGTTGCGATCGATGCCGGCCTCGTCGGCGGCGCGCGACACGTTGCCACCCGCGCGCTCGAGGAGCTGCGCCACGTAGCCCTTCTCGAACGCGTCGAGCAGGCGCTCCTTGGCCTCCTTGAACGGCAGGCGCGACATGTCCTCGGTGACCGTCGGCTCCTCCTCCGCGCGCGCGCTCGGCCGACGCACCGTGCGGAGCAAGGTCTCCTCGATCAGGCGGCGCAGCTCGCGCACGTTGCCCTCGAGCGGCTGCGCGCGGAGCTGCCCGAGCTCGGCCGCGGAGAGGCGCACCTCCGGGTAGCCGAGGTCGGTCACGATCGCGTCGACGAGGCGCGGGAGATCCTCGAGACGCTCGCGCAGCGGAGGCATCTCGATGCGCACGCCCGCGAGATGGAAGAAGAGATCGCGGCGGAGCAGGCCCTCCTCGACGAGCGCGCGCGGATCCCGTCGCGACGAGGTGATCCAGCGCACGTCGAGGCGCTCGCGCTCGGCGCGGCCCACGGCCACGCCCACGGCCTCCTGCGTGGCGAGCGCGGCCTCGTCGAGGCGATCGAGGATGATCGTGCCGCCGCGCGCGACCTCGACCACGTGCGGCGCGATCAGGTCGCCCTGGTGGATCTCGATCTCGACGAGCGGCCCCGTGCGTGGCTGTCCCTCGAGGAGTGCGCCCACCTCGTGGAGCGCGCGGGCCGCGAGGGTCTTGCCCGTGCCCGGCTCGCCGAAGATCCACACGGGCGCCATGCCGGCGGCCGCGCGCTCGAGCATGCCGAAGACGCGCCGCATCTCGGCGCTCGCGCCCACCATGCGGCCGAAGCGCGTCGACTCCGAGGGAGCCTCCGGCACGGGCGCGTCGGCCGCGAGGATCTCGATCCGCGTGCGGCCCACGCGCACCTCGGAGCCCGCGGGCAGCACGATCGACTCCACGCGCGAGTCGCCGACGAAGGTGCCGTTGGTCGACTTGAGATCCTTCACACGGACGCCGCCGGCGAGGAGCGCGAGCTCGGCGTGGTAGCGCGACACGGTCGTGTCGGTGAGGACGATGTCGGCCTCGGGGTGCGAGCCGACCACGAGCGTGCCGCCGTCGAAGAGCCGCTCGAGGCCTCGATCGGGGCCCGTCGTGACGCGCAGCAGCATGCGGGTGACCACCGCGACGCGAGAGCCCCCTTCGGTGCCCAGGATGCCCGTCTCGGGGCCCATCCGGCTCGTCTCGCTCATGCGCTCTCGTCTCGCTCGTGGGCTCGCGGGGCCCACCTCGGGCCGCCTGCGGAGGATACCAGGCGCGTCCCTCCGGCTCATGGAGATTCACCGCGCCAGCCGCCTCGCGTCGTCGTCACGCGGCCGCTGGTGCAGACTCGCGCGATGACTCGGAAGGTGCTGGCCATCGGGGGTGTCGCTGCGCTGCTCGGGATCGCCCTCGGGGCGGCCTACCTCCTCTTCGCCCTGCCGCGCACGCCCGACGCGCTCGTCGCGCTGCGCGTGGTCCGCCGCGGCCCTCACACGCCCGCACGCGACCCGCACGCGACGCTCGTGTACGTGGCGCACGACGGCATCGGGGGCATCACGCGCCCGCTCCTCGAGGGCCCTCGCTCGCCGCCCGTGACGTGGACGACGACGCTCGAGGCCACGCTCGAGGGCGACGCGCTCGTGCTCTCGGTGCCCCTGCAGCAGCGCTCGGTGCGCGACGAGCACCTGCGCGAGCTCCAGCTCGACGGGCTCACGTTCGTGTTCGACCCGCAGGGCCTCGCGTCCGCCGACGCCGCGGGGCGCCTCTCGATCACGGCCCACGAGGCCGACGGTGGCCGCTTCGACGTCGACAGCGACGGCCTTCGGGACATCGAGGTCACGATCGACAGTACGGTCGTCCCCGCGCTGCGCTTCGTCGAGCCCGCGACCCTGCCCGTCGTGTCGCCCGAAGAGAGCGATCTGTGGCGCAGCGAGCCGACCGAGCGCGAGGACCCGTTCGAGACGCTGCACGTGCCCGCCGCGCGCCTCGCGCACGACGACGAGCACATGCCCGAGCTCCTCGTGCGACCGAACGCCGAGCTCGGCATCGCCTTCACGCTCGAGCCCCACGAGCACGCCGGCGACTGCCTGTGCGCGTTCCTCGTGATGCGCTCGAGCCTCGAGGGCCTCGAGGGCCCCTCCCCGCTCGTCGATCGCGGGCGATGGCAGGCGCTGCTCGCCGCCGACATCGCCCAGCGCGGCTTTGCGGGCGGCACCCCCACGCTCACCCTCGATCCCGTGGGCCGGAGCGTGTGGCTCCACGCCCCGCCGGGCGAGCAGCCGCAGGCCGACGACCTCGCGCTCGTGGTCGGCTGTCCGGACGGCGAGCGGATGCGCGTGGGCCTGCTCGGCCTGGAGGTGCGAGGGCTCGCCTCCCCGCGTGTCATCCCGGGCCAGCCATGACGAGCTCCGATCGCCCACGTTCCTGGGCGAATTCGCAGGGACCGCGCGCACGCCTCGGTCGCGGTGCGACGGTCGTATAGTCGGCACATGGAGATCCACTCCGCCGCCGCGCCCCACCTCGACGTCCGTGCCCACGCCGAGCGGCGCCGCCGCCTCGCGGCGTCGCTGCCCTGCCCCGCGCTGTTCTTCGCGGGCACCGCGCCGCCGCGGAACTACCCCGCGAACACCTACGCGTTCCGCGCGACGAGCCACTTCCTCTACTTCGTGGGCAAGGCGATCGAGGGCGCGGTGCTCGCCGTGCTGCCCGACGGTCGCTCGTTCGTGCTCCGCCCGCGGCCCGCGGACGACGACGCGCTCTGGCACGGGCCGGGCCTCGACGACGCGGCGCTGGCCAAGCGCCTCGGCTGCGAGGTGCGCTCGCTCGACGGGCTCGCGTCGCTGCTCGATCCGCGCGGCGCCTGCACGCTGCCTGCGATCGACGCGCGCACCCGCGCCGCGCAGTCGGCGCTGCTCGGACGCGCCATCGACGGGGGCGCGCTCGAGGGCCACGACGCGACGCTGGCCGACGCCGTGATCGCGCTCCGCCTGCACCACGACGCGGACGCGCTCCGAGAGCTGCGACTGGCCGCGGACGCGACGGCGCGGGCGCACCTCGCGGGCATGAAGGCCACCCACCCGGGCCTTCGCGAGTGGCACGTGCGCGCCGCGATGATCGCGGCGATGGCGCACGAGGACTGCGGCGTCTCGTACGAGCCCATCGTCACCGTGCACGGCGAGATCCTCCACAACCACCGCTCCGACCACGCGCTCGCTCCCCACGATCTGCTCCTGGCCGACGTGGGCGCCGAGACCCCGGGCGGCTGGGCCGGCGACGTGACGCGCACGTGGCCGGTGTCGGGGCGCTTCACGCCCTCGCAGCGCGCTCTCTACGAGGTGGTGCTCGCCGCGCAGGCCCGCGCGATCGAGAAGGTGCGCCCGGGCGTGCGCTACCGCGACGTGCACCTCGCCGCGAGCCTCGCGATCGCCGAGGGCCTGCACGCGCTCGGCATCCTCCGCGGCGCGAGCCCCGAGAGCCTCGTGCACGAGGGGGCGCACGCGCTCTTCTTCCCGCACGGCGTGGGGCACCTCCTCGGCCTCGACGTGCACGACATGGAGGATCTCGGCGACCGGGCGGGCTACGCGCCGGGGCGCACGCGGAGCACGCAGTTCGGGCTCGCGTACCTGCGCCTCGATCGCGATCTCGCGCCGGGCATGGCCGTGACGATCGAGCCTGGCTACTACCGCGTGCCCGCGATCCTCGCGGATGCGAGCCTCGCGCCGCTCGTGGCGCGCTTCGTCGACCGCGACGTGCTCGCGCGCTTCGCCGACGTGCGCGGCATCCGCATCGAGGACGACGTGCTCGTGACGGCGGAGAGCGCCGAGGTGCTCACCCGCGCGATCCCGAAGTCGATCGGCGAGGTCGAGTCCGCCGTGCAAGCGGGCCAGTGACGCGTGAGCCGCGTCAGCCGCCGTAGCGCGCGACGATCTCCTTCGCGTAGGCGACGAACGCGTCGCGGTGGTGGCGCTCGTAGTTGTCCCAGGTGGAGAACGTGCGCGGGTCGGCGACGCGATCGACGAAGACGACTCCGTCGAGGTGATCGACCTCGTGCTGGTAGACGCCCGCAGAGACGCCGTGGGCCTCGAAGTCGAGCGCGTGGCCGTGTCGATCCCAGGCCCTGACGCGCAGGCGAGCGTGGCGCTCCACCCGGCCGCGCAGGTTCGGCACCGAGAGGCAGCCCTCGTCGTGGTCGAAGGTGTCCTCGGAGAGCGCCTCGAGCACCGGGTTCACGAGGATCGTGAGGGGGATCTTCGGGCGGTAGGGGTATCGCGGGTTGTCGCCCGAGATCTCGATCGCGACGATGCGGAGCGGCTCGTGGATCTGGATGGCCGCGAGGCCGGCGCCGTTGGCGTCGCGCATGGTCTCGACGAGATCGTCGACGAGGCGCTGCACCTCGGGGCTCGCGAGCTCCTCGCGGCTCACCTCGCGCGCGCGGGTGCGGAGCACGGGGTGGCCGATCTGCGCGATCTTGCGGAGGGTCATGCGCGCGAGCCTGCCACGGATCGCTGCCCGCCCCGCGCGCGCGCGAAGCGATCGACCACCTCGCGCTGCTCGCGGTCGAGGCGCACGAGCGGCCGCACGCGCTCGAGCAGCCGCTCGGCCTCGATCGCGTCGCTCGCGAGCCCGCGGGCCACGACGAGCGCCGCCGCGAACGCCGCCGAGCGGCCGTGCCCTGCCGCGCAGTGGACGAAGATGGGCGCGGGCTCGTCGGCGAGCGCGCTCGCGAGCGCCGCGAACGGCTCGTACGCCGGCGCGGTCGCGTCGAGCGTGGGGATCACGTGGTAGCGGATCTCGGGGGGCAGGCCCGCGATGCGCGGCAGCTCCGCGGTGAGGTCCACGACGACGCGCGCGTCCGCGGGCATCGCCGCGCGCGGCGTGCGGCGGCCGAGGTAGAGGCCGTCGGCGACGCGATGCCAGGGCGCCTCGGCGTGGCGCACGGCGTCCCAGTGCATGCGGAGGAACGCGACCACGTGGTAGGGCAGGAGCACCGTGCTGATCACGGGGTGGAGCGAGCCATCGTCGCGCTTGCCGAAGATCCGCGGGCCCACGCCGAGGTAGCCGATGCCCACGGCGATCACCGCGATCGCAGGCCACGCGACGATCCACGCAGGACCGCCGAGCCACGCCGCGCACGCGAGGAGCGCGAGGCCCAGGACGATCTGTGCCCAGCCGAAGCGGATGCGACCCAAGGCTGTGCGCTCTAGTCTCCCGCATCCGTGAAGTCGATCCGAAGTCTTCACCGAGACGGGGGACTCGATTGGCAGGGGAGCCGGATCCGCGCACCGACGGATCGGGGCTGAGCTGCACCCGATTCAGAAGGCGACGCTGTCGGTGGCGCGGGGCGGCAGGGTCGTGTCGAGCGTCGGGAGCTCGAGGCCCTGCTGCGCGCGATAGGCGGCGTAGTGGGAGAGCACGCGCCGCACGTAGCGGAAGGTCTGATCGAACGGGATCCGCTCGAGGAACGCGTCGAGCGGGAGCTCGGGGCCGTGCTCCTCCATCCACCGGCGCACGTTGTGCGGACCGCCGTTGTACGCCGCGATCGCGAGCGGGAGCCGGCCCTCGAAGCGATCGAGGAGCGAGCGCAGGTACCACGCCGCGAGCTCGATGTTCGTCGCGGGATCCAGCAGATCGTCGGTGCGGAAGTCCGACAGACCCAGGCGATGCGCGATGAGGCGGCCCGTGCGCGGCATGATCTGGAGGAGCCCGATCGCGCCCGCGTACGAGACGATCTCGGGGTCGTACACGCTCTCCACGCGCATCACGGCCAGGAGCAGGTTCGGGTCGAGCTCGTGTCGCTCCGCCGCCGCGGTCACCAGCTCCTCGAACGCGCGCGGCCGATCGGCCAGGCGCGTGGTGCCACCGAAGCGGATCGCGAGGCCCACGTCGCCGAGCGCCTCGGCCACCTG
>JAIBCE010000619.1 GCA_019694315.1 Sandaracinaceae bacterium | reverse complement strand
GCAGGGCCCGTCGCACGCAGGCCCGACCCCCCACACGCCCGCCTTCGCCGCGACCGTGGCCGGCCCCTCCGTGCGACCGCCTCCTGGCATGCCGGACACCCGCGGGGGTGCGTGGACGCCGCCACCGCCGAGCGCGCCTTCGCCGCCTCCCGCCCCGCTCCCTGCGACCGCGGTGGGCGTGCCCGTCGCGCCGCCCCGCGCCACGCCTCACGCCTCGACGCCGCCGGGAAGGACGAGCGCGGAGCAGCTCGTGGGGCAGACGCTCAAGCAGACCTGGTTCGTGGAAGGTCTGCTCGCCGCCGGGGGCATGGGCTGCGTGTACACCGCACGCCACGTCCGCACAGGCAAGCGCTACGCGGTCAAGACCCTCCTGCCCGACGAGCGCATCTCGATGGAGTCGCTCCATCGCTTCGAGCGCGAGGCGCGCACCGCGAGCTCGCTCGGGCACGTGGGCATCGTGCAGGTGCACGACTTCGATCTCGATGGCGATCCTCGCTTCCTCGTGATGGACCTGCTCGAGGGCGAGACGCTCGAGCAGCGCCTCGCGCGCGCCGGTCGGCTCGCGTGGCCCGACGTGAAGCGCATCGCGCTCGAGGTGGCCGACGCGCTCGCGGCCGCGCACCACGCGGGCGTCCTTCACCGCGATCTCAAGCCATCCAACGTCTTTCTGGCGCGCAAGGAGGGCCTCGGCGAGCGCGCGGTGCTCCTCGACTTCGGCCTCACCAAGCCCATCCGCGAGGGCGCGAGCGTGTGGGTCACGCGCACGGGCGCGATCGTCGGCACCGCGCACTACATGAGCCCCGAGCAGGCGCGCGGCGAGCGCAGCCTCGATCAGCGCGCCGACGTGTACGGCCTCGGGGCGCTGATCTACGAGATGATCGCGGGCATCCCGCCCTTCCTCGGCGCCACGCCCTTCGCGGTGCTCACCTCGCTCCTCACCGAGGCCCCGGTGCCGCCGAGCCACCTCATGCAGGGCGTGCCTCCCGCGGTGGATGCGCTCGTGCTCCGCGCGCTCGCGAAGGCGCCGAGCGACCGACCGCAGGACGTGCCGACGATGATGCGCGAGATCCTGTCGATTCCGGGCTGAGGGCCCTGCTCGCCGCGCAGGACGACCGACGGGAGCGCGTGCGCGAGGCACGTTGCAGCGTGTTCGTCCCCTGCTATCCGGGGCCGCCATGATCCCCCGCTACACGCCCAAGGACCACGAGCAGCTCTGGTCGTCCGAGACGAAGTACCGCACGTGGCTCGAGGTCGAGCTCGCGGCGTGCGAGGCGATGGAGCGCGCAGGGATCGTGCCCGCAGGCACGGCCGAGTCCGTGCGGCCCGTGATCGACCGCCTGAACGCCGATCGCATCGACGAGATCGAGGTCACGACCAAGCACGACGTGATCGCGTTCCTCACGCACGTCGAGGAGCTCGCCGGCCCGCCTGCGCGCTGGCTGCATCGCGGCATGACCTCGAGCGACGTGCTCGACACGAGCTTCGCGCTCCTGCTCGTGCGCGCGACCGACTCGCTGATCACGCGCACCGAGGCCCTCGTGGCGGCCTTCCGCAAGCGTGTGGAGGAACACCGCAAGACGCCGATGATCGGCCGCTCCCACGGCATCCACGCCGAGCCCACCACGTTCGGCGTCGCGCTCGCGGGGCACCTCGCCGAGCTCCAGCGCGGCCTCGAGCGCCTCCGCGCCGCGCGCGAGGAGATCGCGTGGGGCAAGATCGCCGGCGCGGTCGGCACCTACGCGCACCTCACGCCCGCCATCGAGGCCGACGCGCTCGGCCGCCTGGGTCTTCGCCCCGAGACGGTCGCCACGCAGATCGTGCCGCGCGATCGTCACGCGGCCCTGCACCTCGCGATGTCGCTCGTGGCCGCGGGCATCGAGCGCTTCGCGACGAACGTGCGCCACTGGCAGCGCACCGAGGTGCTCGAGGCCGAGGAGCCCTTCACGGCCGGGCAGAAGGGCAGCTCGGCGATGCCCCACAAGCGCAACCCGATCCTCAGCGAGAACCTCTGCGGCCTCGCGCGCATCGTGCGCGCGGCGGCGATCCCCGCGCTCGAGAACGTGGCGCTCTGGCACGAGCGCGACATCAGCCACAGCTCGGTCGAGCGCATGATGACGCCCGACGCGTGCGCGACGCTCGCGTTCATGCTCGATCGCACCAAGCGCCTCATCGAAGGGCTCGTCGTCTATCCCGAGAACCTGAGGAAGAACCTCGAGAAGACGGGCGGCCTCTGGGCGAGCGAGGGCGTCTTGCTCGCGCTCGTGGGCAAGGGCCTTCCGCGTCAGGGCGCGTACGTGCTCGTGCAGCGCAACGCGATGCGAGCCTTCGCGGGCGAGGGCGCGTTCCGCGACTTCCTCGCGGCCGACGGCGACATCCGCGCGCACCTCAGCGCGGCCGAGATCGACGCCCAGTTCGATCTCGGCCACGCCCTCGCCCACGCCGACGCCATCGTCGATCGCGCGCTCGCCGTGCGCTGAGAGACCGAGAAACAATCCAACACGACGGTGTGATGGGGGAGCCGGCCGGCGGGGGAGCGAAGCTCCCCCTTGAGGCGCGAGCCGGTGATCGGACACCGCGCACAGCAACGAAGTTGCGAGCACGGGGAGAACCCGGGAGGAGCGAAGCGACGACGAG
>JAIBCE010000220.1 GCA_019694315.1 Sandaracinaceae bacterium | reverse complement strand
GGTTCGAGGGGAGCGTTCGTGAGCCCTGGCGGAAGTGCGCCGCCAGGGCTCCGCCAGTCCGCCAGCGGGCGCGTGAATTTCCTTGATTTCGTGGGCTCGGAGGCCGGTGCGGGGCGTGCAGAGGGGTGCTCCGTCATGAGCAAGCCTCGATATCACCCGCGCAGCGTCCGGCTCTGGAAGCTCGGCTCCAAGTGCGTCGACGATCAATTCCTGCTCGCGCCCACGCCCGAGGTCCGCGCGCTGGTGATGCTCTTCCTCGCGAAGATGCAGGAGCTCTACGACGTGAAGATCGTGTGCGTCGTGTTCATGGGCAACCACTTCCACATCCTCGTGTGGCTCCGCGAGGATCGGCTCCCCGACATCATGCGCGACTTCAAGGGTGGGCTCGCCAAGGCCATCAACGCGGTGCTCGGACGCAGGGGCGCGTTCTGGATGGAGCGCTACGACGACGATGCCGTGCTCGACGACGCGGCGGCCGAGGCGGCGATCCACTACTTCCACGCCAATCCGGTGCGGGCGCACGTGGTCGAGAGGGCCGACGACTACGTGGGGGTCTCGAGCTGGAAGGCGTACGCGGAGGACCTCGACGCACTGACGCACACGTTCTTCGACGAGCCGAGCTGGCGGCGCGCGGGCGCGCCGGAGTCGCTGCGAGGGCTCTACACGAGGACGGTGACGGTGCGGATCACGCGTCCGCCGAGCTGGGAGGGGATCTCTCGGAGCGAGCGTCGCGCGAAGGTGCGGGCGATGAGGGCGAACATGCGCGACGAGGAGCGGCAAGCGGCGGCGGAGCGTGCGCGAAACGGGACGACGGTGGGCGCGCCCGAGGACGTGGCGAAGCGGGAGCCGAGATCGCGGCCGCTCCGGCCCAAGCCCAAGCGCGTGAAGCGCAAGCGCGCCTCAGGCAGCGACGAGCAGGTGAGGCGTTTCCACGAGGCCTATCGGCAGATGATGCCGGCGTATCGCGCGGCGTCTCTGAGGTTTCGGGAGACGGGGAGTCTGCCGCCGTTTCCGGAGGGGACGTATCCGCCTCGCTTGATGTACGCGTTCGTCGAGTCGTAGCGACTCGAGGTGATCCCGTGTCTTCGGCCGTCGGGGAGCCCGACGGCGGATGTGTGCCCGCCGGCCGAGAGGTCGAGCGGGCTGGACGCGTTGGTCGTGCGGGCGGGGCCGTGGAGGGGCGTGGCGTGCGTGGGCGGAGGTGCAGATGACCCTCCGCGAGCCCCCAGATAAGCCCCCCTCATTTTTCCTTCGTTTTCTTCTCTGAGCGCCTCCGGCGCTGAGCGCCTCCGGCACCGGTGCTGAGCGCACTGTGCGCTTCGCTCGTCGCGTGCGTGCCGCGACCGCGCACCTCAGACGGGACCCGGCCCGTCGTCGCGCGCGCTCCTCGGGGCGTACCCGCATGACCGTTCCGTTCAGCCCTCACGCCCGCGCTGGCTGGCGCAAGGCGTCGAGCACCTTCGGCAGGTGCTCGCCCGCCGTGCCGAGGAAAACCAGGCCGTTGTCGAGCGATGCGGTCTGCTCGGTGAAGGGGCTCGGATCGGCGTTGATGCAGACGAGCGGGATGTTGCGCTTCGCCGCCGTCGCGACGACGTAGGTCGGCAGGGTGGTGGCCCCCGAGGTCCCCACGACCACGAGCATCGATGCGTCGAGCCCGGCGCGCAGCGAGCTCTCGAAGCGGAACAGAGGCTCGTCGTACGACTCGTCGAACCACAGCACGTGGGGGCGCGACCAGCGCCCATGGCAGCACCGGAGGAGCGCGCTCTCTTCCTTCGTGAGCTTGCGGTCCTTCGACCACGCGACGTCGATCGCCTCCGGGATCGGGCGGATCGTCGGGTGCTCCTCCTCGCACCGCAGGTAGTCGATGTTGCCGTGCACCTGGAAGGTGCGCGGGAGCGTGTTGCCCGCGCGGAGGTGCAGGCCGTCCACGTTCTGCGTGAGCAAGAGGAAGCGGTCGCCGAGAAGGCGCTCCGCCTCGACGAGCGCGAGGTGTGCGGGGTTCGGCGCCCCCGCCCGACAGACACCGCGCCGGTAGAGGTACCAGGCCCACACCTCCTCGGGCATCTCGAGGAAGGCCGCGTACGTCGCGAGCTCCTCGGCCCGGTAGTTCCTCGAGCCCACGCGCCAGTAGCCTTCGGGCCCTCGGAAGGTGGGGATCCCGCTCTCGGCCGAGATCCCGGCGCCGGTGAGGAAGACGATCGGTCCTGGGCTCGCGAGGGCCATGGATGCGAGTGTCTCGAGTGATCGCATGCCCCGAGGATAGCCCTCGGACCAGGCCAGCGCGCCCCGCGGGAGGCCCGCTCCGGCCCGTTCGTGACCGCCGATCTCGCAAAGCGCCAAGCGGCCCACTAGAATCGCGGTCCCAGAGCCGTCCCGTCGACTCAGCCAGCCCGGCGCAGGTGCGCCCCTCCCCGAGAGCCCATGGCCCGCATCTGCCAACGCTGCCAGCACCCCAACGAAGACCACGCCAAGTTCTGCTTGAGCTGCGGCGCGATGCTCGAGGTCGAGGTCGCCGATCAGGCCGATCCGATGGTCGGCAAGGTCATCCAGGGCCGCTACCGCCCCACGCGTCTGCTCGGCGAGGGCGGCATGGGCCGCGTCTACGAGGCCGAGCAGAAGATGGGGGCCGCGACCCGCAAGGTCGCGATCAAGACCCTCCATCCGGAGTTCTCGCAGGACCCTCAGATCGTCGCGCGCTTCAACCGCGAGTGCGAGACGGTCATCGAGCTCTCCCACCCGAACACGATCCAGTTCTTCGACTTCGGTCAGCTCGACGACCAGACCCTCTTCATCGTCATGGAGTTCATCCAGGGCCGTGCCCTGGCCGCGGAGCTCGAGCAGACAGGCGCCCTCGATCCCGCCCGCGTCGACAAGATCCTCATCCAGGTCTGCGGCTCCCTCAACGAGGCCCACCAGCGCGGCATCGTCCACCGCGATCTCAAGCCCGACAACATCCTCCTCACCGACCGCGGCGGTCAGCACGACTTCGTGAAGGTGCTCGACTTCGGCATCGCCAAGAAGGGCGACGCGGAGGATCCGCAGAAGGCCAAGCTCACCAAGCAAGGCATGGTGCTCGGCACCCCGCCGTACATGAGCCCCGAGCAGTTCTCGGGAAAGCAGCTCGATGCGCGGTCGGACATCTACTCGATGGGCATCGTCGCCTACGAGATGCTCACGGGACAGCTCCCCTTCGACGCCAAGACGCCGTGGGAGTGGGCGACCAAGCACCTCACCGCACCGCCCACGCCCTTCGAGGCGCATCCGCGCGGAGCTGCGATCGCGCAGTACAAGAAGGACGCGATCATGCGGGCGCTCTCGAAGTCGCCCGATCAGCGCCAGGCCAACATCCTCCAGTTCATGTCCGAGGTCACGGGCCAGTCGGACGTGCAGCAGGCCTGGACGAACGCGACCTCGGCCGCAGGCGTGCGTCCGCAGACCTCGCCCGTGCCCGTGCCCACGGGACAGCTCCCCCTCGGCACCCCGCCGTCCTTCGGCGCCAACCCGTCGCAGCCCAACCTCGCGCCGCAGCTCGCTCCGGCCCAGCCGTTCCAGCAGACCTCTCCGCTCCCCGCGGGGATGGGAGTCGGCGCACCGCCCCAGCAGATGGCGTACGCCCCGTCGGCCACACCCGCGCCCTTCGGCGGCGCGACCCCCGTGGGCGGCGGCTACAACACGGGCGCAGGCATGGCCTACGGTGCGGCGCCCTATGGCGCAGCGGTCGCCGTCCCCGCCCCGACGCCGAGCTCGGGCGGCGGCACCTTCTTGAAGGTCCTCGTCGTCGGCATCGTGGGCCTCTTCGTCGTGGGCGGCATCGGCGTTGGCGCCGCGCTCTTCGCCTTCTCCGGCGATCCGGATCCGACGACCACGACTCCCACGCCCACCACGACGATCGGGCCCGTGATGCACCCGATCTCCACCACCAACCCGCCTCCGACGACGAGCGTGACGCCGCCTCCGACGACGAGCGTGAGGCCGCCGCCGACGACGAGCGTGACGCCGCCTCCGACGACGAGCGTGCCGCCGCCGACGACGAGCGTGACGCCGCCTCCGACCACCAGCGTCACACCGCCGCCCACCACCTCGACGCGCCCGCCGCCGACGACCTCGGGTGGCCACGACGAGCGGCATGTGAGCGCGGCGGACGAGGCCACGGCGCGACGCCTCGCTGCCAGCGGCCAGGGTGCCCTCCAGCGCGGCGATTTCGCCAACGCCATCGCGACGCTCCAGGAGATCCAGCGCCTGACGGGACGTTCGTCGCCTCCTGCGCGAGAGCTCCGCACCGCCATCGCCACGCGCGGGTCCACGGCGGTGGGCATGCAGCTCGCTCGTGGCAACTGCCCCGAGGCGCAGCGCCTCTACGGTCAGCTCCGCACGGTGGGCGCAGAGCGCGAGGCGCGCGGTCAGTTCCGCGATCCGCGTTGGTGCCCGGCGCCCTGATCGATCGCACCAAGCGCCGCCCGGCCAGCATGAAGCGGCCCGCGCGGAGCGTTCGCGAGCGGATGGTGTGTGTGGGGGCTGGTAGGAAGCGCCCAAGCAGGGCTGGGGCCCCGCGCGGAACATTCGCGTCAGCGGTGGGTGCCGGGCTGGTAGCCCCCGGCCGGCCAACGCCAGCGAGATCCCGCCGAGCGCAGCGCGAGGCGTCCAAGCGGGGCTGGGGCCCCGCGCGGAGCATTCGCGTCAGCGAATGGAGGGGGTGGGGGCCCCGCTTGCGGGGGAGGTTCGCTCAGTGCGCAGCAGCCAAGCGGGGCTGGGGCCCCGCGCGGAGCATTCGCGTCAGCGAATGGAGGGGGTGGGGGCCCCGCTTGCGGGGGAGGTTCGCTCAGTGCGCAGCAGCCAAGCGGGGCTGGGGCCCCGCGCGGAGCATTCGCGTCAGCGAATGGAGGGGGTGGGGGCCCCGCTTGCGGGGGAGGGTCCGCATGGACCCTCCAGGAAAACTAGTCCTCGTCGGCGAAGAGGATCGCGCAGTTCTTTCGGTCCGAGGCGCGCATCCGGCTGCAGAGCTCCACGAGATCTTCGTCGGCGTCTACGACGGAACCCTCGGCCGCGCGGCCCTGGTCGTCGTAGCGGCACTCGTCGAGCGCGACCCAGCGGCCCCGGTACTCGCTGCGCTGGCAGATCTCACACCAGGCGAGGCGGGAATGATCGCTCGGGTCGTGGCCGTCTGGAGGCTCCGGATCCTGCCCACCGCTTGCTTGATTCGCGCCCTGTCTGAGGGACTCGGCGAGCTGGCGCGCCGACCACGTGGAGAGAAGACCCATTCCTGACGCTGACTCCTTTCCTGCCGGTACTGCGCTGTCTGGCCACCACGAACGAGCCCGCCGTTCCCACCCGAAGGAGGGCGCGTAGGGGGCTCAGCGATCCGTGCGATGAGGATTCGGTTCGAGGGCTCTTCCCGGGCAGGCTCGTGTCAGCACGAGCGGGAAGAGTGGGCGTTCTCACGGGGAACGAGCGAGCCAAGCAACGGGGACGAGTCTCCCGCGCTCGGGGCGCGGGTGCAAGCGGTCACCGCCGAACCGTCCTCTGCGGGGTGGCAGTCGACGACTGGCCGAGGACCACCGCAGCGAGCTGGACGGCGAATTTCTCCGCCGAGAAGAACGAGGGGCGGGGCAGGTGAAGACGCTGCGAGAGGTGGTCAGCGAGCTCCTCGAAGAGCTCGTGCCGCACGCCGAGCGGCAGCTGATCGCGCCGAAGGCAGAGCGCCACGAGGATCTCGCGCTCCGGAGGCGTGATGCGGCGTGCGGCCACGAGCACGGCCGGGTCGGACGCGAAGGTGTTGTGCCTCTCCGACACCGGGAGAAACGAGGAGGGACGAGGCGTTCGTCGCTCGTGCACGACCACGGTCCCCGCGGCGAGGTCGCCCAGCCGGCGACACCTCGGGTCGAGCAAGGCCGCCACCCCGCCCACCCCGTAGAGCACGGGCAGGAAGTCGACAGTGCGCACGAGGTTGCGGATCGCCGACTGGAGCAGCGTGATCCGCAGGCCACGGTCACTCACCGTGCGCAGCCCGAGGAGGAGCTTGCCCAGGGTGCGGCCGGCGAGGAGCCACTCGAGCACTGCGCCGTAGCCCCACTGGATGAGGAAGATCAGGATGAAGTGGATCGCCATCCCGAGGCCACCGAGCCGCGAGAGGCCCTCGCCCACCGCGAGGCTCGTCAGCAAGATGAGCCCCACGATCGCGACGACGTCGATCGACCACGCCATCGCGCGGGTCCCGAGCGCCGCCAGCTCGTGCTCGAACGCGACGTTCTCGGGCGTGCGGATGACCAAGTGCTCACGCATGGCTCGGCTCGTCGTCGCGGGCGATCTCGAGCCCACGGCCGGCCCGGAGGAGCCATGTGAAGAGGCCCGCGCCGATCACCGCCGCGAACACCAGCTTGGCGGGGTAGGGCATCAGCGGCGCGTGCATCTGGCTGATCGTGCCCTCGATGAGCCCGGCCAAGACGAGCACGGGCATGCCGCCCACCACGAGGCGCACGGCGGTGCGGGCCTCGTGCACCAGCGCATCGCGGCGGCTCCTCCGGCCCGGCCAGAGGAGGCCGCGCGCGAGGATCAGGCCGGCCGCGCCGGCGATCACGATCTCGCTGATCTCGGGGATCCCGTGCGGGAGGATCCACGCCCAGAAGAACAGGCCGTGACCGCTCGCGTGGTACTGCCAGGCGAGCGCACCGAGCGGCACCCCGTTGTAGAACATGAGCGCGGTGGTGCCGATGCCGAAGGTGATGCCCATCGCGAACACCAGGAACGAGACCTGGATGTTGTGGGTGAAGAGGAACGACGAGAACGCTGCGGCCTCGTCGCTCGCGTGCCCGGCCGTGCCCTCTTCTTCGGCGATGCGCTCGTCGGGCGTGATGCTCTGGTGCTGCTCGGGCACGAGCACGGCTGCCGCCCCTGGATCCACCGCCATCCCCGCCGCGCCCACGATGCCGCCGAGGAGAAACAGCGCCGCCGACAGGGCCACGACCCTGCGCTCGGCGCGCACCAACGCCGGGAACTCGAGCGCGAAGAAGCGCAGCACGCCCCAGCCCGATCGCGCCGTGCCTGCGTAGACGTGCCGATACGCGCGCGCGACGAGGTCGTTCAGGTAGTCCTGGATCGACGCGTCCACCAGCTCGGTGCGGGCTCGCACGAGGTCGGCCGAGACCATGCGGTAGAGCTTCGCGAAGCGTCGCGCGCCCTCGATGCCGAGCGAGGACGTGCCTCGCCGCTCGACGTTGCCGAGCATGCCCTCGAGCTCGTGCCAGTCGCTCTCGCGCTCGCGGAGGAAGCGCTCGACGTCGAAGCCCGCGCGCGCCTTCGGTGCGTTGGGCATCGCGGTCGCTCGCGCCTCAGAGGTCGCTGAGATCGTCGGAGCTGCCGCTGCTGCCGCTTCCGCTTCCCGAGCCGCCGTACGAGCTGCCGGGGCTGTCGAGATCGTCGCCCTGCGGCTCGCTCGAGTCCTCGCCGCCGCCGGTCGTCTCGCCGCCGCCGCCGGAGCTCAGCTGCGGGCGACGGTTGCGAAGGCGCACCGAGCGCCAGGGACCACCACCGGTCTCGTTGCCATCGTGGCCCCACTCGCCGAGCAGGTAGAACGAGCCGTCGGCCTCGCGCGTGAAGTGGAAGTAGCCGCGGCCGCGGGTGACGTTGGGTCGGCCCACCACGAGCTCGCGACGCTCGGTCCACTCGAAGCGGAGCAGGTTGCCCTGCACCGTGCCCTGCAGGCGCCCACGTCGCTCGTCGTGCGTGTACTCGGCCACGACCTGCGCGCCGGTCTGGACGAGGTGCATCTCGCCGTACTGCGGCGACTGGTAGACGCCGGTCATCGTCTCGCCAGGCGGCATCACGCCCGGGGTCACGTTCGCGCGCCCGCCCCCACCACCGCACGCGGCGAGCGCGGACGCGACCAGCAGGCCACACACGAAGAGGACGAACGAGCGAGGGGACGTACGGGCGAGCAGGGTCATGATCGAGCGGCCTCCGCGGGCGACGATAGACCCGAGCCGTGCTCAGCCGCAACGAGGTTCGCGTGCCGCTGCTTGAGATCGCGGCCGGACTGGTCGACGATCGCCGCATGAGCGTCGACGACGGCCTGGCCGCGGTGCGACTCGACCCTGGCGCGCTCGTCGAGGGTCGCTACCGCGTGATCCGCGAGCTCGGCCGGGGCGGGATGGGCGCGGTCTATCTCGCCGAGGACGTCGCGCTCGAGCGACGCGTGGCCATCAAGCTGGCGCGCTCGGAGCTCACGTGGGGCCTCACGCGATTCCGACGCGAGGCCGCCGCGCTCGCGGCCATCCGTGACGAGCACGTCGTGGCGGTCCACGCGTTCGGTCACCACGAGGGCGTGCCCTTCTTCGTCATGGAGCACATCGACGGCGAGGACCTCGCCTCGATCATCGCGGTGCACCGACGGGCGCGCGCCGAGACTCCGCTCTACCGTGCGATCGAGATCATCGCCGAGGTCGCCCGAGGTCTCGCCGCGGTGCACGCGTCGGGCGTCCTGCACGCCGACATCAAGGCGGAGAACATCGTGATCGAGCGCGGCTCCGGCCGCGCGGTGCTCGTGGACTTCGGGCTCGCACACGACGCCCATCGCGAGCTCGGGCGCGTCGCATCGGTGGACGACACGCTCGATGGCACCGAGCCGATGCTGGGGACGCCTCAGTACGTGGCCCCCGAGCTCTACTGGAACGACGGCGCTCGGCCGACCGCGCAGTCGGACATCTACGCCCTCGCCGTGGTCGCCCACGAGCTCATGACCGGGGTCGTGCCCTTCGATGCTCCCGACGCGCTCTCGGTGCTCGAGCTCCAGCGAGACGCGCCCCTGCGTCCGCCCTCGGAGCTGCGACCGGCGCTGGCGCCGCTCGACGCGCTCTTCGCCGCCGCGCTCGCGAAGGATCCCGCCGTCCGCCCCGCGACCGCCGCGGCCTTCGCTGCCCGGCTCGAGCACGCGGCGAAAGAGGTCGCGGAGGAGGTGCCCGATGCGCGCATCTCGGATCCACCGAGCGGCGAGATCCGTGCGAGCGACGTCCCGCGGATCCTCGTGATCGAGGACGAGCCGATCTTCGCGCGCCTCGCCACGCGGTGCGCGCAGATCGCCTTCGGCGGCGCCCCGGTGGAGGTCGTCACCGTCGGCTCCGGCCCCGAGGCCGTGGCCCGCGCGCGGCGCCGCGTCCCGCAGCTCGTCCTGCTCGACTACGACCTCCCGGAGCTGAACGGCGTGGAGGTGCTCTCGCGCATCCGCGCCCTGCCCGGCGGAGAGGACACCGAGGTGCTCGTCGTGCGCGCCGAGGCCGAGGCGGCGGAGCGCTGGCGCTTCGGCATCCTCGGGGTGCGCGACTTCCAGGAGAAGCCCGTCGACGTGGACATCCTCGTCGCGAGGATCGCGGACCTGGCTCGCCGTCGGGGCCTGACGCGCCGAGATCTGCCCGCGGGCCCCTGAACGGCCGATTCCGCGGGGCAGCGGTCGGCCGTCACGACGCGCCGCGTCGTGCCGTCGTGGTGCGTCGGAGCCCAGGAAAACCGGCCCTTTGACCGAAATGTGACAGAGCGCCGCCGAAGCCCCGCGCTATCCAAGCGTTCCCCCGAGGCCGACGCGCTCTCTCACACGCCGCGCGCTCGGGCATCGCCTCGCTTCGAGCCAGCAGCACCGACCCGAAGACGCCGTAGGAGCACCGTGACAGACAAGCTTGTCGCCTCTCGCGACTCGAAGAGCCGCGCCTTCACGCCCATCGCCGTCGTGGGCGTCTCCGCCTTGTTCCCCGGCTCCCTCGACAAGACGGGCTTCTGGCGAGACATCCTCGCGGGCAAGGATCTCCTCAAGGACATCCCCGAGACGCACTGGCTGATCGACGACTACTACGACGCCGATCCCACGAAGCCCGACAAGACCTACGCCAAGCGCGGGGCCTTCCTCGACGACGTGCCGTTCGATCCGATGGAGTGGGGCATCCCGCCGTCGATCGTGCCGCAGACCGACACCACGCAGCTGCTCGCGCTCATCGTGGCCAAGCAGGTGCTCGACGACGCGACGCGTGGTCAGTTCGCGTCGATGGACCGCAGCCGTACGAGCTGCATCCTCGGCGTGACCTCGGGCCAGGAGCTGATGGGCTCGATGGTGGCGCGCCTGCAGCGCCCCGTGTGGGTCAAGGCGCTGCGCGAGAGCGGCATGATCGAGAGCGAGGTGCAGGCCGTCTGCGATCGCATCTCGGCGAGCTACACGAAGTGGGAAGAGGCCGCGTTCCCAGGCCTCCTCGGCAACGTCGTCGCGGGCCGCATCGCGAACCGACTGGATCTCGGCGGCACCAACTGCGTGACCGACGCCGCGTGCGCCTCGACGTTCAGCGCGCTCGCCATGGCCGTGAACGAGCTCGCGCTCGGCCAGTCGGATCTCGTGATCGCAGGCGGCTGCGACACGATGAACGACATCTTCATGTACATGTGCTTCTCGAAGACGCCGGCGCTGAGCCCCTCGGGCGACTGCCGGCCCTTCAGCGACAAGGCCGACGGCACGATGCTCGGCGAGGGCCTGGGCATGCTCGCGCTCAAGCGTCTCGAGGACGCCGAGCGCGACGGGGATCGCGTCTACGCCGTGATCCGCGGCATGGGCTCGAGCTCCGACGGCAAGGCGCTCAGCGTGTACGCGCCGCTCTCCAAGGGGCAGGCGCGCGCCATCGACCGTTGCTACGAGGGCGCGGGCTTCGGCCCGGACACCGTCGAGCTCGTGGAGGCGCACGGCACGGGTACCAAGGCTGGTGACGCGGCCGAGTTCGAGGGCCTCAAGCTCGCGTTCGCGGGCGCGGCCGAGAGGCGCGCGGCCGAAGGCAAGAGCGCGCGCTGGTGCGCGCTCGGCAGCGTGAAGAGCCAGATCGGCCACACCAAGGCGGCGGCAGGCGCCGCGAGCCTCGTGAAGGCCGTGCTCGCCGTGCACCACGGCGTGCTCCCGCCGACGATCAAGGTCGACAAGCCCAACCCGAAGATGGCGATCGAGTCCTCGCCGTTCTACCTGAACACCGAGGCGCGGCCGTGGGTGAAGACCGGCGAGCATCCGCGTCGGGCGGGCGTCTCGTCGTTCGGCTTCGGCGGCACGAATTTCCACGTCGCGATCGAGCAGTACGAGGGTCCTGCCGACCACGCGCCGAAGCAGCGCACGAGCCCCACCGAGCTCGTGCTCCTCGGCGCAGCGGATCGCGTCGCGCTCGCCAAGAGCGCGCGCACCATGGCGAGCGAGGTCGAGAAGGCGGTGGCCGACGGCCGCACGCAGACGACGGGCGCGACGGGCATGCTCCGCTTCTTCGCGCGGACCTCGCAGGAGAGCGCGCTCCCCGAGAAGGGCGCGCGCCTGTCCATCGTGGCCGAGAGCGATCGCGAGCTCGTCGAGAAGCTCCGCGCGGCAGCGGATCGGATCGAGAAGGAAGCGTCGGGCAAGGCCTTCAGCCTCGCGAGCGGCGTGTCGTTCGAGGACGGCGCGCACGAGGGCAGCGTCGCGTTCCTCTTCCCCGGCCAGGGCTCGCAGTACCTCGGCATGGGCAGGGACCTCGCGATGACCCACGACGCGTGCAAGAGCGCGTGGGATCTCGCGGCGTCGGTCGCGATGGATCCGGCGCTGCGCCTGGACGAGGTGGTCTTCCCCGCGCGCGTCTTCGATGCGGACGCCGAGAAGGCGCAGAAGGAGCGCATCACGGCCACCGAGTGGGCGCAGCCCGGCCTGGGCGCCGCGAGCCTCGCGACGTATCGCTTGCTGATGAAGGTGGGCCTCCTGCCGTCGGCCCTCGCGGGCCACAGCTTCGGCGAGGTGATGGCGCTCCACGCCGCGGGCGTGCTCACCGCCGAGGAAGCGCGCCGCGTGGCGCGCGCTCGCGGTGAGCGCATGCGCGACGCGGCTCGCACCACGCAGGGCTCGATGTGCGCGGTGATCGCCAAGCGCGCCGACGTCGAGGCCATCCTCGCGAAGGACGAGCTCCAGGTCTCCGTCGCGAACCACAACGCGCCCGATCAGGTCGTGATCTCCGGCGCGACCGATGCGATCGCGAAGGCCGAGACCGTGCTCAAGGCTGCGGGCCTCACCACGAAGCGGCTCGAGGTCGCCACCGCCTTCCACTCGCCGATCGTGCAGAGCGCCGTCGCGCCCTTCGCGTCGTTCCTCGACGGCGTGGGCTTCGGCAGCGCGGCGCTCCCCGTGATCGCGAACGCGACGGCCGACGCGTACCCGGCCGGCGCCGCCGACACCAAGCGCACGCTCGCGGGTCAGCTCGGCGCGCCCGTGCGCTTCGTCGAGTCGATCGAGCGCCTGTACGCGATGGGCGTCCGGACCTTCGTCGAGGTCGGCCCCGGCAACGTGCTCACGGGCCTCGTGGGCAAGATCCTCGGCGAGCGACCTCATCGCGCGATCGCCACCGATCGTCGCGGCCAGCACGGAGAGACCGCGCTCCAGCACGCGCTCGGACGCCTCGCGACCGCGGGGCTCTCGCTCTCGCTCTCGCACCTCTGGACGACCTTCGAGACCGCCGTCGATCCGCGCGCGCTCCCGAAGCCCAAGATGGTCCTCGCGCTGAACGGCTCGAACTACAACAAGCCCTATCCGCCCAAGGGCGGCAGCAAGGCTCTGCCCAAGCCGATCCTGACCAAGCCCGCGAGCGCCCCGAGCAGCAGCGCGAGCTCGGCGCCCGCGCCCAAGGCCGCTGTCGTTGCGAGCGCGCCGCCGAGCGGACAGAAGCTCGCGCCCGTGGCCCCCGCTCCGGCCGCTCCGGCCGCTCCGGCCAAGCCCGCGTCCGCGTCCGTGTCCTCGACTCCCTCCCCGACTCCGACCGCAGCCGCTGCGGTGCGAACGAGAGCTCCCATGAACGACGACCGATCGAACCAAGCTCCCACTGCCAACGCCGCCTGGCTCGGCGCGATCGCCGAGGCGCAGCGGCAGGCCGCCGAGACCCACGCCGCGTTCGCGCGCGCCATGGCGGACGCGCATGCGGCCTTCCTCCGGTCGGCCGAGGCGAGCTTCCTCTCGCTCGCCCAGCTCGGGGGAGCGCCGCTCGGTGGAACGGTCGTCGCGCCCGCCCTGAGCGCGCCCGCGCCTGCGCCCACGTCCGTCGCTCCGGCGCCTGCGTACGTCGCGCCCGCGCCTGCGTACGTCGCGCCTGCGGCGCCTGCGTACGTCGCGCCTGCGGCGCCTGCGTACCTCGCGCCCGCGCCTGCGTACGTCGCGCCCGCGCCGATGCCCGTCGCGGCTCCCGCTCCGGTGGTCGCGGTTGCGCGGCCGGTCGCGGCTGCGCCGTCGGTGGATCTCGAGGCCACGATGCTCGCCGTCGTCGCCGAGAAGACGGGCTACCCGGCCGAGATGATCACGCCGGCGATGGAGCTCGAGGCCGATCTCGGCATCGACTCGATCAAGCGGGTGGAGATCCTGAGCGCGGTGCGCGAGCGCGCGCCGGGCCTGCCCGAGCTCGATCCCGCGCAGCTC
>JAIBCE010000219.1 GCA_019694315.1 Sandaracinaceae bacterium | reverse complement strand
CCCCATCGACTCGTCGTCGGTGAGGGGTGTCGCCTCGGCAGCGAGCTCGCCTCCCGCGCTCGAGGGCGCGAGCGCGGAGTAGGGCGCGGTGGGCGGCCCGGGAGCACGAGAGGGCGCGACGATCGCGCCGCTCGTGGTCTCGTCCGGTGCGGCCTCGCTCGGCGCGGGCGCAGGGATCGACGTGCCTCCCGCGAAGCGGGCCACCGCGTGCGAAAAGCCCGCGGAAGCAAGGCGATCCGCCGACTTTTGGGCCTCCTCGCGCGCGTCGTCGTCGCGGCCACCCTCGAGCGCGAAGTGCGCCGCCGCGCGATGGTGCGTGGCGTCGAGGCGCACGGCGTCGACCGCGAAGCGATGGAGCTCGGCGAGGCGGGCTGGTGGCATCGAGGTCTGCACGACGCGGCGCGCGAAGTGCGCGGTCGGCTCGTCGCGCGGCGTGAGCCAGCCCTCGGCCGTGAGCGCGGTGAGGGCCTCGGCCACCGCGCGCGCGCTCAGACCATCGTGCGTCGCCACGGCCCGGAGCAGATCGCGCGAGGCGCCGCGCGGGAGCACCGCGAGGATCTCGAGCACGCGTCGCGCATCGGGCGCGAGCAGATCGAGGCGCGTGCGTGCGAGCTCCTCGACGCCCACCCCCTCGACGCCCCCGCGCGGCGTCGTTCGCCACACGAACGCAGCGCCGTCGCGCACGAGATCGCCCGACGCGATGAGGAGGCGCGCGGCCTCCTCGCAGCCGAGCGTCGTGTCGCCGCCCATCACGGCGACGCGCCGCACCACGTCGTCGCTCGTGTCCGGGCCCACGATGGCCCGCACCACCTCGCGCGCGTCGGCGAGCCGCAGCGCGGGCAACGTGAAGCGCGCGGTGAGCGCGCCCAGGAAGGGCGCGAGCGGCGTGTCGATGGGCGCTCGCGCGATCACTCCGACGTTGGCGCGGCGTGCGCGCACGCTCGCCACCACCTCGAGGCTCGCGGTGTCGATGGCGGCGAGCGGGTTCAACACGATCCACGCGGGGCCGTCGCCGAGGAGGTCGCTCACGAGCGCCACGAGATCTTCGAGCGGGAGGATCTCTCCGGCCACCACGCGGGCCTGCGCCTCGCTGCGCGCGGGCTCACCGCCGAGCGCGCGAGAGAGGCTCTCGAGCGTGGCGAGCGCGCCCGACGCCGCGCCGAGCCAGATCGAGCGCTCGATGCCGAGCTCCGCGCGTGCGGCCTCGAACAGCTCGGAGGCGCCCGCGCCGAGCGGCCCCTCGAGCACCACGAGCGGTCGCGGCGCGCGCATCGCCTCCGCCACCGGGGTGACGAGAGCTCTCGTCGCCGAGACGAGCGGGGGGCTCCCGAGCGTGGTGAGGTGCGAGAGGCACTCGGCGCGACGTGGGTGCCGTCGATCGATCGAGCCGGCGCGGACTCCGCCCTGAGACACCTGTCTCGTGAAGAGGAAGGTCCCCGGCACGCGATCTCGCAGCGCCCCGTCGACGAGGATCTCGCCGGTCTTGGCGCGGGCTGCGAGCGAGAACGCGTCGTCGAACGCGCTGCCCACGCGCACGCCGCCGTCCTTCCACGTAGGCGAGAGCGAGAGCGCGATCGCGAGGTCGTAGCCCTGCGCTTCGTCGAGGAGCTCGAGGCCGAGCTCGACCGCCTCGAGCGCATCGCCACCGGAGAACGACGCGACGAGCAGCCCGGAGAGCTGCGCCTCCACGCGGCCCCCGCCCGCCACGAGGCGCGCCTCGAGCGCACCGATCGCGCCGCTCAGCGAGTACGCGGCCTCACCACGCGGCGGAGGACGTGAGCGTCGTCCGGGCGCATCGAGGCCGGACGGCGCCGACACCCGCGCCCACAAGACGACGCGTTCCTCGGCGCTCGACGGCTCACCCGAGGCCGCCACGCTCGCTCAGCCTTCCAGCTTCCGCTTCAGCGCCGCGAGCTCGTCCTCGACGACCGAGCCGCCCGTCTTGCGCTCGAGCGCGCGGAACTTCGCGTCCACGGCGGCGCGCTCCGGATCGTCGAGCACGGCCGACGCCTCGACCTCTGCCTCGAGCTGATCGATGCGGCCCGTGAGTCGCTCGATGCCGCCGAGGCTCCCGGTGCCGAGCTCTCCACCACCGCCCGGCGCCGCGCGGGCGCTCCGCACCTGGGCCGCGAGCGTGCTCTTGCGTGCCTTCAGATCCTCGACACGGCGCTCCGCCTCGGCGATCGAGTCCTGGAGCTTGGTGGCCGCCGACGAGGCGCCGTCGGCCTGACGCTGGAGGTTGTCGGCGTTGGCCTTGGCCTTCTGCTTCATCTTGAGGGCCTCGCGGGCGAGGTCCTCGTCGCCTGCGCGGAGCGCGAGCACGGCCTTGTTCTCCCAGCCCGCGACCTCCTCGTTGGCCTCGAGCACCTTCTTCTCGAGGCGCTTGGCGGTGCCGAGCTGCGTCACGAGATCGGCCTTGGCGCGCTTCACCTCGCCGTCCATCTCGAGGAGGGTCTGATCCAGCATCTTCGTGGGGTCTTCCGCGCTGTCCACGAGCGAGTTCAGGTTCGACTTCAGCACGCGATTGAAACGATCGAAGATGCTCATGGCTGCTCCTGGTCCGCCCTCCGAGGGGCGAGGCGTGGTCGGTCGGGCGGAAACGGGCGGGATGTCTTCGGGGCTGGGCCCAACCAGGTTGGGCGTGATCGGGCGGGGTGCGATCGGTGGGCGCGATCGGGAAGGGCGCGATCGGAAGGGCGTGCGCGGGCTCGGCGCGATCGGGAAGGGCAACGGCGCGAGCGCGAAGGGCGCGACGCGTCGCTGCGAATCGTCACGCCCCCGGCGTGCGCCAGCAACCCCAAAGATGCGTCCTTCACGGGGGCGGCCTCCGGACCGCGGCCTCGTCGGCGTGCGCCCTCGGCCTCGCGGGGCCGCGCGCGGCGTGATAGCGGTCCGCGCCCATGAGCGACCCGACCGTGCCCTCCTTGCCCGTGCTGCGCGACAAGACCCTGCTCGTCACCGGCGGCGCCGGCTTCATCGGCACCGCGCTGACGAAGGCGCTCTGCGACGCGAACCGCATCCGCGTGTTCGACAACCTGCGCCGCAACGCGCTCTCGGACACCGGCCTCGACAAGCACCCGAACGTGGAGCTCGTCGTGGGCGACGTCCGCGACTTCGCCGCGCTCCGCAAGGCCACCGAGGGCGCCGACTACGTGGTGCACATGGCCTCGATCGCCGGCGTGGACACGGTGCTCAAGCACCCCGTGCTCACGATGGAGATCAGCCTCGAGGGCACGATGAACGCGCTCCGCGCCGCCAAGGAGGTGGGCGGCGTGCAGCGCTTCATCGACTTCTCCACGAGCGAGGTCTTCGGGAGCTACGCGTTCCGCGTGCGCGAGGCCGACGTGACGAGCCTCGGTGCCGTGGGCGAGGCGCGCTGGACCTACGCCGTCTCGAAGCTGGCGACCGAGCATCTCGCGCACAACTACTGGAAGCAGTTCTCTCTTCCCACCTGTTCGATCCGCCCGTTCAACATCTACGGGCCCGGACAAGTGGGCGAGGGCGCCATCCACGCGTTCGTCGTGCGCGCCCTGAAGAACGCGCCGATCCAGATCCACAACGAGGGCGATCAGATCCGGAGCTGGTGCTACATCGACGACATCGTCGACGGCATCCAGCGCGCGCTCGTGCTCGAGAGCGCCATCGGCCAGTCGTTCAACATCGGCAACGCGCGGAGCACGATCACCATCTACCAGCTCGCGCAGCTGGTGGTCCGCCTCTCGGGCGCGAGCTCGCCGATCGAATTCGTGAAGTGGGACTTCCCCGACGTGGAGCTGCGCGTGCCCGACGTGAAGAAGGCCGAGCGCCTGCTCGGCTTCCGTGCGCACGTCGATCTCGAGGAAGGGCTGACCCGTACGCTCGCCTGGTACCGGCAGAAGCTGGGGATGGGCTGACCCGACGGATCGAAACGGCCGCTCGCGCGTAGGATCGGACCATGCGCCTCGCGTGCTCGATCCTCCTCCTCCCGTGGACGCTGTTCGTCGTCGCGTGCGGCGCGCCTCCGGCGTCGTCCGCTCCGCCGTCGTCGGCTCCGCCCTCTGCGACGTCGTCGGCTCCGCCGTCTGCGACCTCCGCGCCCGCGAGCATCCGCGCGGTGATCCACCTCCCCGAGGTCGAGCGCGACGACGTCGCGCATCTCTTCGTGACCGTCCACATGGAGGCAGAACCATGGACCATCACCGGCTGCGCGACGGGGCCGTCGGGCGGGTGCGAGGAGACGGCCCGGGTGGTCCTGAGCGAGGCCGACCACGCCGCGCTCGAGGACCTGCTCGCCGAGGTGCGGGCGATCCCGCGCTGCGAGCCCGAGGGCATCTTCCCGGGCGATCGCGCGTATCGCCTCGACATCGAGGGGGGCCCTCGTCCGTACGAAGGACACCTCCCGGTGGATCCGACGCAGCTCGAGGCCCGCAACCAAGGCCCATGTCGCGCCGACGCGCGCCTCGCGTGGTGGATCGCCTCACGTTTTCGCAGCGAATGAGGGGCGTGGGCTCACGAACAAGGGTTGACGTGCGTCGGGCGGGCCCCGAAGATCGGCGGCCCGCATGACGACGTCCAAGAGCGTGCGAACCATCCCGCTCGATGCGGTGCGCGCCGATGGCTGGTTCGAGCGCCTCGGCGGTGGATCCGCGGCCTTCGCGCAGCTCTGCCAGATCGTGGGCGATCGCTTCGTCGCGTTCTCGATCGTCGCGGGCCTGCGCATCACGGCGCTCCAGGTCGACGGGCGCAACCCGGAGCGCTCCAACATCGAGTTCGGGCTCGGCGAGGAGGGCGCCACCCAGCGCATGACGCTGGGCGACTTCCGCCGCCGACTCGCCAACGCGCTCATCGCCGAGGAGGAGCCACCGGCCGCGCTGGGCGATGCGCCCGGGCCCGAGGAGCTTCAGGCCTTCCTCGGCGTCCGCAACGTGCTGCTCGCGCCGGTGCTCGGGATCGTGCTGCTCGAGCTCCGCGTGCCCGCGAGCCGCGAGCTGCCGGTGCGGGTGGCCTGTCGCATCGACGACCTCGAGGCCGACCTCACCGTGGACGAGCTCCGTGAGCTCGTGCGCGATCGGATCCGCACCGAGGCCGATCGCTACCGCTCCGGTGCGCCGTTCGCCATCGATCTCGCCGCGATCCCCGAGGCCGAGGCCGCGGCGCGCGAGGGGCGGCCCGAGCGGGTGGTGTCGCTGCTCGGAGGCTGGCCGGGGCCGCTCTCGATGATCCTCCGCACGCCCGAGGGACAGCAGGTGGGCGACGAGGCGCGTCGCGGGATCGTGCGCGCGCTCGGCCTCCTGGGCTCGGCCTACGCGACGCTCGGTCGCTCGGACTGGGCCGAGGACGTGCTGCGGCTCGGCATCCAGTGGGGCGGCGATGGCTCGGCGGGCGCGGACCTCTTCCGTCGGCTGGGCGAGGCGCACCTGCTCGCCGACCGCGCGGGCGAGGCCATCGGCCTGCTGCGCCGCGCGCTCGCGCTCTGGGACATGGACGCGGGCAACGAGACGGAGTCGCTGCGGGAGCCGCGGGCCCTCACGCACGCAGCCCTCGCCCGTGCGTTCGTGGCGCGGGGCCGGCACGTCGCGGCGCTCGTGTGCCTCGAGCGCGCCAGAGAGAACGGCGCGACCGACGACGAGCTCGCGCCGATCCGCGACAAGGCGCAAGAGGCCGTGGGCGACCACTGGGCGCGCCTTCGGACGCACCTCGACGAGCCGTGAGCGGGCGTTCGCCGCGAAGGGGAGCACTGCCGGATCGCCGGCGCGGCGCAGGCCTGTGCTCGGGTGCGGCGCTCGTGCTCGCGGCCCTCGTCGCCTGCGGCGCGCGCCCGGCGCGTCCCCTCGTGCTGCTCCCCGACGAGCCGATCGTCTCGATCGACACGCCCGCTCCGGCGCCGACCGACGCGCTCGCCGACGACGACGTCGCGCACGATCTCGCCACCGTGCTCGACGTGCTCTCGCACGACGCGGCCACCCGCCACTTCGTGACGCCCGAGACCTTCGCGAGCCTCGAGCATGAGCTCGGCGAGATCACGCGGCGCTCGCACGACGCGCGCTCGTTCTGTGACGCGCTCGGGAGCGCGCTCACGCGCCTCGTCGATCCGGGCGTCTTCGTGAGCCTCTCGGCCGACGCGAGCGTGCGCTGTCTCGGCGTCGAGGCCACCGCCGGAGGTCTCCCGTACGGAGGGATCGTCGCGGGCGCCGGCGTCGCGTCGAGCGCCGCGACGCCGCTCGATCATCAGCTCGATCGCGCGGCGATCGTCGAGGGCGGTGAGGCTGCGCTCGACGTGGTGGTGCTCGGCGCGCGCGAGCTCCGGGGCAGCCTCGACGCGTCCGACGCCGCCCACCTCGACGCGGCGCTCGCGGCCTCGGCGCTCGTCGTGGATCTGCGCGGTGCGCGCGGAGGAGACGTGGAGGGCCTCGTGCCGCTCCTCGCGGCCTTCTCGCGCGAGGCGCCCCTCGCCGCGGTGCACGTGAGCGACTCGCCTCGCGCCGTGGCGATGCGCGCGAGCGCGTCCCGCACCTCACTCGGCGAGACCGACGCTCGCGGCGCGTCCCTCTCTCGCCTCACCGCCGAGCTCGCGCCCACCGTCGGCGCGGCGCCGGACATCAAGCGCGACGTCGTGGTCCTCGTCGATGCCGCGTGCGAGGAGGCCTGCGAGCTCGTGGCGCGCGTGCTCGCGACACGCGCGAGCGCGGTGGTGATGGGCCAGGTCGCGCACACGCGTCGACTCCCCACGGGCGATGCCGGCGTGCTCGTCTTGCCGCGCACGCGCGTGCGCCTCGTCGTGCCGCTGCGCGCAGTCGTGGTCGCGCCCGATCTCGCTCGCGCCACGGGCGATCGCACCTCGTGGTTCGATCGGCGCGGCTACGGCACCTCCGAGGCGCCGCGCATGGAGGCTGACCTGCTCCCGACGGCCGTCCGCACTGCGCGCGAGCGCGCCACGCTGCGCGCGCGTGTGGCACGCCTCCTCGAGGAGGGCTCCCCCGACTGCGCGAGCCTGCCTCGCGCCGCGGGCCTCGAGGCGCTCTCGCCCGCGCAGGCCATGCGCCTCCAGCGCCGGGCGGGGGCCGAGGCCCACGACGCGATGGTGCACGTCACGCTGCCAGCGCCGCTCGCGCGCGCGCTCGTGGGCGGCTGTCCCGGTCTCCGCGTGACGGGCGCCTACGCGCTCGGTCCACCGGGCCTCGACGAGACGGCGGTGGACGTGGTCTTCGCGGACGTCCTCGATCTCACGCGCCTGCTCGAGGCCGAGGCCGTGACCCATGTCGAGATCCGCGACCCGAGCGAAGATCAGGTCTCGCCCGATCTCGGGCCCTGACGTGCGCCGCGTCCACCTCACGCGAGGTGGCGATGCAGCATGTCGCGATCGTTCGCGTGGGCTTCGGCCGCCTCGAGCGTGATCGTGCTCGATCGCACGAGGTCGGCGAGGCTCCGCTCGAGCGTCACCATGCCGGTCTGACGTCCGGTCTGCATGGCGCTCAGCGCCGCGCCCGAGCGACCCTCGCGGAGCGCGCTCGTCACGGCCGCGGTGGCGCGCAGCACCTCGAGCGCGAGCACGCGCCCGCCGCCGATCCGCGGCACGAGCCGCTGGGCGACCACGGCGCGGAGGGAGTCGGCCAGCTGCGCGCGGAGCATGCCTCGGTGGGCCTCGGGCTGCGTGTCGATGATGCGATCGATCGCCGAGGCTGCCGAGCGAGCGTGGAGCGTGGTGAGCACGAGGTGGCCCGTCTCGGCGGCGGTCATCGCGAGCGCGGCGCTCTCGGCGTCGCGCATCTCGCCCACCACCAGCACATCGGGGTCCTCGCGGAGCGCGTCCCGAAGACCCGTGGAGAAGTCGCGCACGTCGCGGCCGATCTGGCGCTGGCGCACGAGGCTCCGCGGGGCGCGGCCCCCGCGAGGCGGCTCGTCGGCGGTGTGCGCGTCGAGCTCGAATTCGATGGGATCCTCGAGGCTCACGAGCACCACCGAGCGCGACGCGAGGAGCGCCCGCGCGATGGCGGCGAGGGTGCTGCTCTTGCCCGAGCCGGTCGGCCCGGTGATCACCACGAGGCCGTTCGGCAGGCTCGTGAGATCCGCGAGCGCGCGGGCTCCGAGGCCCTCGAGCGTGGGCGCCACACGCGGAAGGAACCGACACGCGAGGGCCAGGCCGCTCGCGCTCCGATACGCGTTCACCCGGACGCGCGCGCCGTCCTCGGCGCGGTGCGCGAGATCGACCGACACACCGCCCGCGATCTCCACACGCTCGCGCGCATCGAAGAGCGAGAGGAGCTCGGTGGCCTCGAGCGGCGTCTCGTCGAGGGGCTGGAGCACGCCGTGGATGCGCAGCGTGGGTCGCTCGCGCTCGCGCAGGTGGAGGTCGCTCGCGCCGCGCGCACGTGCGAGGTCCCATAGCTCGCGGAGGCGAGGCGCGAGGTGAGGCTCCGCCTCGGGCTCCCTCGGAGCGTCGCGTCCGCGATCGCGTGTGCCGTCGCCGTCGTGCTCGGCGACCGAGCCCGTCGGTGTGGCCTCGGTGGCCTCGCTCTGCGGTGAGGCCTCTCGTCGCGCGCTCCGAGACGATGGGGCCGTGCTGGGCTTGCGGCGCTCGGCGCGCGTGGGCGCGATCACTGGCTCGGGGGCGATGGCCTCGAGGCGCGTCGTCTGCGGCAGGAGGCGGAACGTGGCGTCGAGCCCGCCGTCGTCGCGACGCCGCAGCTGCGCGAGCGTCGTCCCCACGTTGGGCACGTCGTGCCGCAGCTCGACCGTCTCGTGCCGCTCGAGCCTCGCCTCGTTGGCCTCGGTGAGCAGGCCGCCGAGCAGGTGCCGGAGCATGTCGTCCGGCGTGACGGGCATCGAGAGCTGGCGCTTGGAGCCGAGCATCGCAGGCGCGCGATCGGTCCCGACGCGGAGCTCGGTCGCGCCCTCGCGATGGGCGAGCTGGAGGAGGCTGTCGATGGCGAGCACGGCGCGGCAACGCTGTACCGCAGCGCCGGCATTCCGCGAGCGCTCTCGAACGCGCCCGCGGCTTCCGTCGGGATCAGCCCGGGATGCGCCAGCTCGTTCCGGTCGGCCCGTCCATGAGCTCGACGCCCATCGCGACGAGCTCGTCGCGCAGCGCGTCGGCCTTCGCGAAGTCCTTCGCGTCGCGCGCAGCCTTGCGCGCCGCGATGCGATCCTCGACGTCCTGATCGGTGAGGTTGCGGGCCTTCGCGCGCTTGTCGCGGAGCGCTCGGAGGAACACGCGCGGCTCCGCGAGGCCGATGCCGAGCTCGGTGCCGAGCGTCGCGAGCGCTGCCTTGGCGGCTTCGATCGCCGGCGCGGGCGCGGTGCCCTTCTTGCGCCGGGTGCCCTCGACGAGCTCGTTCACGGCCTTGAGCAGCTCGCTCAGCGCCGCGAGCGCGAGCGGCATGTTGAGATCGTCGTCGAGCGCGGTCCCCACGTCGTTCGCGAAGCGCGCGATGCCCTCGGGCACGGGCCCCGTCTCGACCACGCGCGCCGGATCGATCGACGCGAGACGCTCGCGCGTCTCGTAGAGGTACTCGAGGCGCTTCTCGCTCTCGTCGAAGAGCGGGAAGCCGAGCACCTTGCCGTGCTCGTCGAGGGTCACGTCGAAATTGAGCGGCGAGCGGTAGTGCACCGTGAGCATCGCGTAGCGCATCGACTCGGGCGCGTAGCGCGTGAAGAGCTCGCGCGCGGTGAAGAAGTTGCCGAGGCTCTTCGACATCTTCTCCTTGTCGACCTCGACGAAGCCGTTGTGCATCCAGTGCCGCGACAGCGGCTTGCCGCTCGAGGCCTCGCTCTGCGCCACCTCGTTCTCGTGATGCGGGAACACGAGGTCGAGACCGCCGCCGTGGAGATCGAGCGTGGTGCCGCAGTGCTTGTGCCCCATCGCCGAGCACTCGATGTGCCAGCCCGGACGGCCCCAGCCCCACGGGCTCTGCCAGCCCCACTCGCTCTGGGCCTGCCCTTTCCAGAGCGCGAAGTCCGCGGGGTGCTTCTTGCGCTTGGTCTCCTCGTCGGAGAGGCGTCCGCTCGCGCCTTCGACGAGCGCCTCCACCGGGCGATGCGAGAGCTTGCCGTAGCCCGCGAACGACGGGACGTGGAAGTACACGTCGCCATCGACGGCGTAGGCGTGGCCCTTGGCGATGAGGCCCTCGACGAACGCGATGATCTCCGGGATGTGTCCCGACACCGTCGGCTCCACGTCGGGATCGAGGTTCCCGAGCGCGTGCATGTCCTCGCGGAAGAAGTTCGTGAAGCGCGCCGCGAGGTCGGTCGGCGTCTCGCCGCGCTCCTTGGCGCGGTTCACGATCTTGTCGTCCACGTCGGTGACGTTGCGGACGTACTTGAGCTCGAGGCCGCGCGCGCGGAGGTGTCGCGCGAGCACGTCGTAGATCACGTAGCAGCGCGCATGCCCCACGTGCGCGTAGTCGTAGACGGTCGGACCGCAGACGTAGATGCGCGCCTTGCCCGGCTCGGCGGGCGTGAAGGGCTGCTTCTTCGCGGTCATCGTGTCGTAGAGCGTGATCGTCATGGCGTGCGCCTTGTAGCGCGCGGTCCGCAGAAACGCGAAGCCGGCACGTCTCGTGAGAGACGCGCCGGCACCGTGGCTCGGACGCTCTTGCGATGACGCCAGCACCGAGCGGCGCTGCGTCGGCGCTCGAAGGGTCTCCTGGGAAGACCCTCTCGCTCCGTCAGCAGTGACGACCGCGGCCCACGGGATCGGTCGGATCGCTGTCGCTGCAGCTGCGGTAGCCGCAGTGACGACCACGTCCCACCGGATCGCTGGGATCACGATCGCTGCAGCCGCCGCCGCCACAAAAGCGCCCGAAGCCTGCGCGGTCGGACGGATCTCGGTCCGTGCAGCCCGTCCCGCAGCCACGGCCACGGCCCGGCGGGTCGGAGGGATCGCGATCGGTGCACTGCGCCTCGGCCTTGCTCACGCTGCCACCGACGAGCGCGGCCGACCCGAGCACGGCGGCACCGACCGCTGCGAAGCTCGAGCGGCGACTCATCGCGCGCTCGGTGACGAGATCCTGATCCTCCAACGACGTCTTCTTCTTGGTCACTCAACCCTCCGGTCCGTCATCATGGACATGCGAGTGGCGGTGCTGGCAAGGGGGTCGCAAGGGGTGGTGCTCACCGGACGAGGCCGAACTGCAGGCGGTGGCCGCCGAAGTACGCGACCTCGGCCACGTAGCGATCGCCGCGTCTCTCCGCGCGCAAGTATTGCCAGCGCGTCTCGCAGCGATCGTGCGTGAGTGCTCGCGAAGAGAGACGGCTTGCCGGTCTCTCGGTGCGCGCGGGGCTCCGTGGTACACGCCGGGCCGCATGTCGGCACTCTCCGGCTCTCTCAGCTACCAGCGCTTCTTCGTCGAGGCGAAGCTCCATCGAGACTTCGTCTCGCGCTCGCACGAGGCCATCCTGAAGCACGCGATGCGGCCGCTCAGCCCGAACGAGCCCGACGCCGAGCGCTCCGGGTGGTGCGTGATGGGCGACCCGATGGACATCGAGCTCGATCGCTCGCGCCTCTACCTCGACGGCTTCCTCAACCTGGGCCTCCGGACCGATCGCTGGGCCATCCCGTCGGCGCTGTTCAAGACGCGCCTGCGCGAGGTGGAGGCGCAGGAGAAGGCGCGCAAGGAGCGCGATCGCCTGGGGCGCAACGAGAAGGCCGAGATCAAGGAGCTCGTCACGCGCGAGCTCCGCAAGAAGCTCTTGCCGTCGATCCGCGCCGTCGACCTCTCGTGGTCGCTCGAGGAGAACGTCGTGCGCTTCTTCACGCACAGCAAGAAGACCACGGACGTGATGATCGATCTCTTCCAGAAGACGTTCGGCTTCGAGCTCGTCGCCGAGTCGCCGTACACCCTCGGCAAGCGCATCGGCTTCACCGACGCGCAGCTCGAGGCCTGGGAGGAGCTCGAGCCCACCTCGCTCTTCGTGGAAGAGCGCAGCACCGAGGGCGCGCAGGCCGCGCAGAAGAAGGGAGCGCGCTGATGCAGCTCATCGACCTGATCGAGAAGCGACGCTTCGTCGGGCGCGAGCTCCTGCTCTGGCTCTGGATGGAGTCCGAGCTCTTCGAGGCCACGCTCGAGACGAGCGAGCACGGGAGCTTCGGCCTCTGGATCGAGAAGAAGCTCGTGCTCTCGCTCGGCGAGGAGAGCACGCGGATCGCGGCGCCGATGCCGGGCCTGGGCCGCGAGGCCAAGGAAGCGCTCCTTCGAGGTCAGCTCCCCGAGGCCGCCGCGCTGCGCATCGCGTGGAAGGACGACGAGACCGCGCTCGCGATCGACGCCGAGAGCTTCGCGCTGCGCGGCCTCAAGCTGCGCACGCTGCTCGACAAGGCCACGGCAGATGCAGGGGGCGAGGTCTTCGGGGGCGATCTCGTCGACGAGATGGCCGGCAAGAAGCCCGGACGACCCAAGAAGAAGCGCGCGGTGGACGAGGAGCGCGAGCGCGAGCTCGAGGAAGAGGCCGCGTTCCACGAGCGCATGACGATGACGCGCGAGGTCGAGGATCTCCTCGCCACGCTGTACCGCGACTTCCTCGCGCTGCGCCTCTCGCGCACCTGGGGCGCGGTCGTGGTGCCTGCGATGCGCCGGTGGGCCGCGGGCGAGAGCGTCGATGTCGACGCGTACCGCAAGGCGAGGCGCAGCAAGAGCGCGTCCGCGCCGTCGAAGGCCAGGCCCGAGAAGCGACGCTAGATCCAGTACCGCTGCCCGGAGGTTCGCTCTGGGTTCGGCCGATCACCGAGCGCGCAGCTGCGCCGCGAGCTCGGTGCGCGAGCCCGCCTCGAGCTTGCGCAGGAGCGAGGCCACCTGGTTCGCCACCGTTCGCTCCGCGCGCCCGCGTGCCCGCCCGATCTCTGCGTTCGTCGCGCCGCGCATGACGAGCTCGAGCACATCGTGCTCGGCCGGTGTGAGGAGGTGGAGGAGCTCCCTGTCGGATCGCTCGCGCAGTGGCGGTGCCGTGGCGAGGCGCTGGAGACCTCCCGCGAGCGCCACCCGCGAGTCGTAGCCGAGCTTGCGGCGCGCCGATCCGAGCGAGCTCGCCACCGAGGACTCCGACACGCCGAGCGTGTAGGCGATGAGCTTGTTCGACCAGCCGAGCGCGGCGCAGATCGCGACCTGCCGCTCGCGCGGCGCGAGCCCGCTCGGCTCGGGGATCTCGAGCTCGTTCACGTGCGCGAGCACCAGGGCCTTCCCATCGCTCTCCTCGGCGTCGACGAGCGACCAGCGCGCCTCCACGCGGGGCGTCCAGCCCGCGATCGCGTCGGTCGCACCGCGACGGGCCTGCGCCATCGCCTCGTCACGCGCACGGACGGCCGCCGTCAACGCGGCCAGCGCCGCCGCCTCTCGTGCGTCGCCCTCGGCGTGGAGCAGCCTGCCGTTCGGTTCGAGCACGGCGTCTACGGGCGATCGACGCTCCGAGAGCGCGCGGCGGAGCCGGAGCGCCGCGGCGAGGTGGGCCGCGATGCGCCGTGCGCGCG
>JAIBCE010000618.1 GCA_019694315.1 Sandaracinaceae bacterium | reverse complement strand
ACACCCCGAGCGCCGAGCAGTCGCCCGCAGCGCATCGGTTCTCGACGCCCATGGGATCGCAGCTCGCGCCCGTGGCGAGCACGGGTCGGAGGCTGACGTCGAGCTGGTAGGGACGCGTCATCGTCGACGTGAGGAAGCCGACGACGGCGATCGTGTACGGCCCGGGTGCGATGTCGCGCACCTCGAGCACGGCGCGCCGCTCGTCGCCTTGGTCGTCGGCGCAGGCGTGTGCGATCGAGTCGGGGGTCGGCGGTCCGCTGGAGACGTCCTCGCACGTCGCGAGCGCGTAGACGACCGTGTCGAGGTCCGTCGCCGTGCCCGCATTCGCCGTGGAGGCGATGAGATCCCATGCGCCCGTGGGCACCGTGATGTCGTGGAGCGACTCCGCGCCGAGCCCGCCGCAGCCGAAGGGGCGCGGGAGCAGCGCGGGACCGATCGGGATCTCGCTCGACGCCGAGCCGTGCGGCGGCGTGCCTGCGAGCGACAGAGCGCTCGAGAGGCCGCAGAGACGCGCGATCTCGGGATCCGCGGCGCAGTGGCCCGCCGTGCAGAGGAGCGTGGGGACGCAGACGTGGGTCGCGTCGCAGACGTCCCCGAAGTGCACCTCGGTCGCTTCCGCCACGTCGACCGTGAGCGGCGCGCTCACGTTGCCGACGGAGTCGTAGAGGCGCACTCGCGCGCGTGCCGCGTGCGTGGAGACCAGCTCCCCGCCGAGCAGCGCCGAGTCCTCGTTGAGCGCGATCGGCGACATGCTCCGGGCGTCTCCGAAGAACGAGACGTCGACGTCGTCGGCCGCGTCCACCGTGCCGCTGCCATCCACGTCGATCGCAGTCCCGGTCCCGTCGAGCAGGGTGACGTACGCCCCTTCCACGTCGCCGCCCGCATCGTCACCCGTGAGCGCGAGCATCGCGTAGTCCGAGCCGTCGCGGACCACGTGCGCCACGGACACCGTGCTCAGCGTCGGCAACGTCGGATCCGCGACCGAGATGTCGAGCTGGAAGGGGCCCTCGTAGACGTGGCCGCCGAACGACGTGCCCCGGAGGCCGAAGCCCGTGACGACGAAGTAGAGCGTCTCTCCGCCCGTCGCGACCACGACACCGAGCGCGCGGTCGTCGATGACGGGCGGCGGGGGCGTCGGAACCTCCATCCCCCGGTCGAAGCACGTGCCCGTCGCGGTCGATGGGGTCGCGGTGCAGTCGCCCCGCCGCACCTGGATCTTCGTGTCGAACTCGATCGCCGTGCCGTCGTTGGCCGTGCTGAAGCGGACCTCTCGCGGGCCGGTCCCCGGCACCACGTAGCGCACGACGACCTGCCCTGCGCGCTCGTCGGGCATGGCGCCGAGGTTGCAGCCGGCCCCCAGCTCGAGCGCGCCCGGGCCGATGCCGAACGTGCTGCCGGTCACGCTCACGCTCGTACCGGCCGGCGCCACGAGGGGCGCGTCGCAGGTGGGGGGGGGCGTCGAGCAGTCGCCCACCGGGTCCCAGGCACACATCGACGTGCAGCGCGCCATCACGGTCCCATCTGCGCCGCAGGCCATCGAGCCTGTGGCGTCTGGCTCGCACACGCCCGTCTCGTCCGCGCACGCACCCAGCTCCCAGCGGAGGCTCGAGGTGCAGAAGCGAGTCGCGGTGCCGCAGCGCCCGCAGGCGACGTCCTCCGTGGCCCCGACCGTGGTGCAGGGCTCGAGCGCCGCATCGGCCGCCACGGGCGCATCCGCCGGCGCGGTCGCGTCGGGCGCGACGAACCCGTCGGGCGCGCTGAACGCGTCGCTCTGCGCGAACGCGTCGGGGCTCGCCCCAGCGTCGTCGGTGTGGCTCGAGGGACCGCATGCGACGAGGGCGTGCAGGCTGGCCAAGGAAAGGGCGGAGAGAGCCAGGGAACGTCGAGGTGAGCTCATGCCGCCGAGGCTCGGGGGAGCATGCGCACATCACCAGCCGGACCGCTGATGGATTCGTGATGGAAGGGGCCAGGCGGTTGGCTAGAGTACGCCCGTGGTTGCGAGCGTGAGTGCGCCTCGCGCCTCGGGCCGAGCGGGCCGGGGCTTCGTGGGGCGGGCAGCGGAGATCGAGACGTTTCTCGGGCTCGGATCGCGCGGGCACGTGCTCTGGATCCATGGCCCCGGAGGCGTGGGCAAGACCACGCTCGCGCGCGAGCTCGGTCGCCGCTGCCAGACGCCTTCGCTGTTCGTCAGGATCGATCGCAACCTCGACCAGCCCGAGCAGATCCTGCGTCACGTCGAGCGCGAGGTCGGGGCGAGCGTGGCGGGGCTCGGGCCCCTCCTCGATGGCGAGCGCGCGCTCTTCGTGGACGACCTCGACAAGGCGCCCAGCCTCGACGCGTGGATCGCCGACGAGATCCTCCGCGCCCCGCCGCGCGCTGGCCTGCTCGTCGTGTCGTCGCGCACCGCGCCCTCGCGCGACTGGCTCGAGCCGAGCCTGCGCGAGCGCCTCGTCACGGTGCCCCTCACGAACTTCGCGGCCTCGGATGCCGAGGCGTATCTCGCCGTGCGCGAGGTCCCGGTGGACCGGCGCGAGGCGCTCGTGGCAGCGACGCACGGCCACCCGCTCGCGCTGGCGCTCGCGGCCGAGGCGCCCGAGGCGGTGCTCCTCGATCCCGACAAGCCCAGGCCCGACGTGTGGCGCGTGCT
>JAIBCE010000617.1 GCA_019694315.1 Sandaracinaceae bacterium | reverse complement strand
GCCTCGGCCTCGCGTGGCTCCTCGTCGAGCTCGGCCTGCGCACGCGGATCGGCCCACGGATCAAGGCGATCGCGAAGGAGGGCCGCGCGCTGCTCGCGCTCGGCGCGATCGTCCCGGCGCTCGTGCTCGGCGCGCGCGCGTCCACCTTCGCCGAGAACGAGGGCCTCTACGAGCTCGCGCCGCGCCTGCGCGATCGAGCGCGCCTCGCGCGCAGCGTCGCCATCGCACCGCCGCTCGTCGTCGCGGGTCAGCGACAGAGCTTCTTCGTGCGCGCCGAGGGCGCGGGCACGGTGCGCGTGGCGTTCGAGGGCCCCGAGCTCGAGGCGCAGGCGCTCGGGCACGGCGTGTTCCGCGTGGATCTCGAGCCCACCGCCGAGCTCGCCGCGCGCGCGAGCGGCGCGATCACGATCACGATCTCCGTCGATGGCGCCGATCACGCCGAGACCGTGCCCTTCGTGCGTCCGCTCGCGCATCCGCGCAGGCCCCACGTCCGCGCGGACGACGGCGCGTTCTGCGTCGTCAGCGAAGAGACGAACGAGCTCTTCCTCGGCACCGCGGGCTCGCTCGAGGCCCTCGAGGTCGTGCGTGTGCCCGGCGCGCCCGTGGCGTGCGCGATCGACGGGCCGCGCGTCTGGCTCGCGCTCCGCGAGGAGGCGAGGCTCCGATCCCTCTCGTTCGAGAGCGATCACGCGATCGAGGACGGCCCCGAGATCGGTCGCGGCGCGATCGCCATGGCCCTCTCTCCGCGCGGCGGCACGCTCGCGATCGTGCGCTCCGGCGAGGCGCGCGAGCTCGTCCGCGTGCGCCTCGCCGAGGGCCACGTCGATCACGTCGCGCTCGAGGGCGTGCCGCTCGAGGTCGCGTTCGCAGACGACGACGTGGTCGTCGCCACGCGCTCGCCAGCCCGGCTCGAGGTCGTCGATGCTGCGGGCCAGCGCCTCGCGCGGCGCGAGCTCGTGATGCCCGCGGCCACGCTGGCCGTCACGCCCGAGGGGGAGGTCGTGATCGCCACGGGCGCCTTCGACGAGGCCGGCCGCGACAACCTCGGCAACCACTTCGTCGAAGATCAGCTCGTCTGGCTCGAGCGCGCGAGCCTCACGCCCCGACGCATCGAGGTCACGGCCCGTCGCACCGATCGACAGGATCACGCGGGCGATGCCGATCGTGGTCTCTCGCCCCTCTCTCTGGCCTTCGATCGCGAGGGTGATCTCTTCGTGGCCTTCGTCGGCTCGAGCGAGCTCGGCGTCTATCCGCGCACAGCGCCGCCCCGCTGGCGCGATCTCGGAGATCATGTGTTCGGACCGGCGGGCGTGGCGATCTCGGGCGATCGCGTGCTCGTCACGAGCGCGATCGACGGCGCGCTCGTCACGCTCGATCGCCGCTCCCTCGAGGTGCTCGCCGAGCGTCCACTCGCGCCCACCGACGCCGAGCTCCTGCACGACGCGCCCAGCATGCTGCGCCTCCGCATGGGCGAGCGGAGCTACTTCGAGGGCACGCGCGCAGGGGCCTCGTGTCAGAGCTGTCATCTCGGCGTGCCCACCGATGGCGAGGCCCACAACATCGGCGGTCGCGTGCTCGCGCCCACGCTCGACGTGCGCGGTCTCGCGGGCACCGCGCCCTTCCTTCGCGACGGCAGCTATCCGCACCTGGGCGATCTCTACGAGGTCGCCGTGGCCGAGTACCGCGGCTACCGCGCGCCGGCGGGCGATCGCCACGCCACGCTCGAGGCCTACCTCGAGGCCCTGCCGCTCCCCGCGTCCCTCGGGCCCCGCGACGTCGTGCGCGAGCAGCGCGGCCTCGACGCGTTCGTCCGCGCGGGCTGCGATCGCTGTCACGCGCCTCCCGCCTTCACCACGCTCGCGCGCTACCCGCTCCACACGGTCTTTCCCGACGTCGCGGACGATCCAGCGCTCAGCTTCGATGTGCCCGCGCTGCGCAACCTGCGCGACAACGAGCCCTATCTCTACGATGGCCGCGCCGCGCGCCTCCTCGACGTGCTCGGCGAAGAGAACCGCCCCAACCGTCACGGCGACACGCGCGCGCTGTCCGACGACGACCGCGGAGATCTGGTCTTCTTCCTGGAGAGCCTCTGATGGTGGCCCTGGCACACCTCACGGGCTGGCTCGCCGTGCTCGCGCTGCTCGCGAGCCTCGGCACCTCGCTCGCGGCGCGCGCGCTCCGCGAGCAGCGCGCGCGGCTCCTCGGGTCGCGTCGTCTCTTCGGCCTCGCCGGCGCGGCCCTCGCGCTGCTCCACGCGCTCGTGTCGCTGCTCGCCTTGCTCGTGCCGCCCTCGCTCGCCGAGGCGGTCGCGATGCTCTCTGCCGTGCCCTATCTGCGCCACGGCGCGCTCGCGCTCGTCTTGCTCGCGCCGCTCGCGCTCACCTCGTTTCCTGCGCTCAACGCGCGCCTCGGCCTGCGCACCTGGGATGTCCTGCACCGCGCCGTCTACGGGGTGATCGCGCTCGTCGTCCTCCACGTCGTGGCCGGCCCCTCCGCCGATCCGCGCCTCGCGCTCGCGCTCGCCTCGCTCGCCGCGCTGCTCCTCTTCGCTCGCATCCCTCGCCCACGCGCCCGTGCTCCGCGTGCCCCGAACGACGAGCCGAGCGACGAGCCCCAAGCGCGCTCCGAGTCGGAGGCCGACTCGGTCGA
>JAIBCE010000616.1 GCA_019694315.1 Sandaracinaceae bacterium | reverse complement strand
CCATCGAGCCCACGGCGCCGAGCGCGACCACGGCCAGGAGCTCGTCGCGCAGGCGCAGGCGCGGCCGGCTCGGCGGCGCCTCCGGCGCGACGCTCGCCTGTGCGGCCTTCTGCTGGCGGCGCGGCGCTGCAGCCGCGGCCGGTGCGGTCGCAGGCGGCGGCGCGGTGGTGCGGCGCTTCTCCTGCGACTTGCCGCGCGTGAGAAGCGCCGCGAGGCGCGGTGCGCCCGTCTTGATGCGCTCGGACACGAGGCCCGCGACACGCACGATCCACGCGGCGACCGCGGCGTACACGGCCTTGCTGCGCGGGCCCACGCCCGCGACGAAGGTGGCCCAGCCGGTGCGGAGCGCGGTGGCGAGGCGCGAGAACGACGGCGCGATCGCTGCGCCCACCATCCTGGCGCGCACCTTCATCGACGCGATCGCGAGCGAGCCGGCGGCCTTCTCCGAGCCCGCCGACGACGAGGGCGCCTCGGGCAGCTCCTCTCCGTCGAGGAGCACGCGTCGCACCTCGTCGAGCTTCTTCTTGCGCTGCGCCTGCATGCGCGGATCGGCGTCCTCGAGCGAGTCCTCGGCGCTGCCGAAGAGCTCGCGCTTGACCTCGCGACGCTTGGCTTCGCGCTTGTCCACGGTCTTGGCGACGACCTCGGCGGGCGCTTCCTCGGCCGTCTCGCCAGGAGCCTCGTCGCTCGCCTCGTCCTCTTGGTCGGTCACCCACGCGCCGCTCGAGGAGCTGCGCGTCTCGACGATGCGCTCCTCGGCCTCGGGCTCGAGCGCGGCGCGCGCGACACGAGCCTCTTCGCGGACCTCGGGAACCTCGACGCGCGCGACCTTCGACGACGCCGTGCTCCGCGCGAGCACCTGCTCGAGCTCTTCGTCCTGGAGCGTCGAGTCGCTCGCGTCGTCCATCGACGGCGCGGCGAGCTCGCCGGCCGACGACGAGATCTCCGCCACGAGCCCGAGCACCAGCTTGGGCACACCGTTCTCGATGCGGAGCGAGACGTGCTCGAGGCGTCGACGCTCGACGCCGCCGTCGGCCTCGACCGACGCGAGCCTGCCGAGCTCGAAGAACGGAAGGGCCTGCTCCACGTCCATGCGGAGCTCGTCGCGGACCGTCACCTCGGCCTCGATCGCGCTCGCGACGCCATCGAAGCGCACGCGCGCCATGCCGAAGGGCTGCGCCTTCGGAGCACGCTCGATCACGCGCTTGGGCTCGCTCGTCGCGGCGCGGGTGATCGGCTCGGGCGCAGGCTCGGTGCCCGGCAGCGTCGTGGGCCCGCGATCCATGGCCCAGCGCGCGAGCGCGCTCTCCACGGCGGGCGCGAGCGACTCGAAGCGCAGACCGAATTCGCCGTGCCTCCCCGCGTCGTTCGACCACACGACGCGTCCCTCGGCCTCGCACTTCTGATCGGCCTCGGGCAGATCGAAGCGGCAGCGAAGGCGCTGTCCCACGTCGGGCAGCACGGCCGAGCGCAGGCGCAGGCCCGTGGCCGAGAGATCGAGCCCGTCGGCGTCGTAGGCGTCGGCGAACGCGTCGCCCACGTCGCTCCACGAGTCGAGCATCCGATCGCCCTTCTTGGGCTCCTCGGCGGCGCACAGCTCGACGAGCAGATCCACGGGGATGCGGGGAGAAGCGCTCTTGCGGCGCTCGCTGGAACCTTCTCTCGACACGCGAGCTGCTTCGATCGACGTCTGCATCGGGGCCTCCCAGCGGCTCGCGCATTCGCCCGAATGCGTGTCGTGATCGCCTGGAGCGCGATCGCGACGAGAGCCGCGTGATGCCCGACACATCCACGAAGGCCGCGCGTGCTGTCCAGTTTTCGCCGAGCGCGTGATCGCGAGCACACCCCTGGCGTGCGCTCCGCGCGTGAAAAGTTGACGACGCGCGATCGCAGATGGAGCGTCGCGCTCGCATGGGCGTGCGCCTCATCGTCGTACCGACCGCGCGCTCGCCCCACGAGAGCGCGAGCCCGGCTCCGAGCCCGGACGTGAGCTGGGAGTTCGCGCAGCCGCGCGTGGTGCTCGGTCGCTCGGGCGCCGCCGACGTGCTCTTGCCGCATCCGTCGGTGTCGACGCGTCACGCGACGATCGAGGCCGAGGGCGTGCGCTACGCGATCACGGACCACGGCTCGCTCAACGGCACGTGGGTGAACGGCCAGCGCATCGTCCCCGAGCGCAAGAAGCCCCTGCGCGATGGGGATCGCATCGATCTCGGGCTGTTCACGCTGCGCTTCGTCGCGAACGTGCCGGTGAACGACGTGCCCTCGCGCGACCAGACCGCGGCCATCGCCCGCCGCCTCCTCCGCGCGGTGCGCGCGAGCGAGCCCTCGACGCCTCGCCGGCTCGTCGTGGCCAACGGCGCTCACGCGGGCCGCACCTACGAGCTGCCGCCTCCGCCCGCGCGGCTCGTGGTGGGGCGCGCCGAGAGCGCGGACGTGTCGCTCGACGACGGCGACGCCTCGCGCGAGCACGCCGAGCTCGTGATCGCCGCCGAGGGCGTGCTCGTGCGCGACCTCGGGAGCAAGAACGGCGTGCTCGTGGGCGAGCGTCGTGTGAGCGAGGCGCGCCTCGTCGATCGAGACGAGCTGCGCATCGGCGCGACGGTGCTCGCCTACGAAGACGTGGCCGAGCCCTCGCTCCGCGCGATCGAGGCGCTCGCGGAGGTGTCCT
>JAIBCE010000218.1 GCA_019694315.1 Sandaracinaceae bacterium | reverse complement strand
GCTTCGCGAGGCAGGGCTCGCGTCGCGCGCCACGCTTCGTCGCGCGGTCGCGCGCGGCCTCGCCTCGTCGGCCGTGATCCGAGAGGGCTCGCCGCAAGAGTGCCTCGTCGAGCGCAGCACGCCGCAGGGCACGGGCGTCTTCGACACGTGCACCATGCGACGCGCCACGCCCGAGGAGCAGCGCGCGGCGCTCGCGATCCTCGATGCGCGCCTCGCGCGGGAGCGGCGCTTGCTGCGCCGACACTTCCGCGCGTTCCACCACGCGCTCGCGGCGACGTTCGCGGCCAGCGGGCCGTGAGCCCTGCGCGAGCCTCAGGCGTCGGAGCGCGCGAGCCTCAGGCGTCGGAGCGCACGCCGCGCTCGGCGTCGATCTGCTTGGCGGCGTCGGCGGCGGTGCGCGCGCGCTTCATCGTGCGCGTGCCGACCATCACGTCGACGAGCTGCTTCACACGCTTGTGGATGGGCTCGCGCACGTACGGGATGCCGTGCTTCTTGCAGAGCGCCTCCACGCGGGGCTGCGCCTCCTGGAGCTTCTTCGGGGGCAGATCGGGGAAGAGGTGGTGCTCGATCTGGTAGTTGAGGAAGCCCTGGAGGAAGTCTGCGAGATCCGACCCGCCCGTGAAATTCACGGAGCCGAGTACCTGTCGCGCATAGAGCTCGGCGCGGCCCACGGGGCGCTCGTCGAAGCGGAAGAGATCGTCGCCCGCGTGGTTGGGCGTGATCACGCAGAAGGTCTGGAGGTTCGAGAGCGCCTCGGCCATCACCGTGTTCATCGCCACGCTCGCGACCGCGCCGGGGCCGAGCGGTGCGAACGCGAGCGGCGCCGCGACGAAGCGCGTGAGCGCGTAGGGCGCGATGTTCTTGAGGAAGGCGCGGCCTCCCTCGGTGCGCGGATCGAACGCGCTGAAGACGCGCGTCTCGATGGGCTCGGCCTCGGCGTACTTCTCGGCGGAGATGCGCCCTTCCTTGCGGCGCGTCGCGGTGAGCACCTGGAAGGTGTTGGGCGCGTAGTAGGTGTAGCGCCACGTGAACGCGAAGAAGGCCACCACGCCGAGCTTCACCGCCATGGGCACCTTGGCCTCGCGGAGGGCCTCCATGTGGCTCTCGACGAGATCGGGATCGACCGTCTCGCCGGTGCGGTAGTGGTGGAGGATGTTGTGCTCGAGGTTCCACGCCTCGGGATCGACCCAGTCGAGCCAGTCGAGCATGCGGCGACGAAGACCACCGCGCGCGAAGCGCTTGCTGGTGAGGCGCTCGGGCACGCCCGGCACCTGATCGAGACCGCGGTGCGAGACGTGGTGCATGACCACCGCCCAGCGCGCGCTCGAGCCCACCGCGAGCATGAGCGCGGAGAACGGGTTCGGCGCGATCCACGCGGTCGCGTAGCCCATCTGCGTCGCGCGTCGTCCCCAGCGCTCGAGCTTCTCGAAGTGCGCGAGGTCTTCGGGACCGAGCTGGCTCGTGAGCTCCTGGCGGAGGGCATCCACGTCCTGGGCGAAGGCGACGAGGTCGATGGCGCGGGGAGGGGACTGGGTTACTGCGGCGTCGGTCACGACGCGGTGCGTCGCAGGGATGCGGCCGGCTGACAAGCACTTTCGTTCGCTCACGTGGCGTTTCGCACGTCGATCTTCGGGGCACCTGTCACCGCGCTCGGAGCAGTCGGCGCAGCACGACCGCACCTTCGCGCGCGTGACGGCCCTCCGCGCACGGGAGCACCACGTCGTCACCCGCGGTGAGGAGACGGATCTCGCGCTCGTTCACGCGGACGTGGACGAGGGGCCCACGGAGCACGCGCGCCGGGGCTCCACCGATCAGGGCGGCGAGGGCGTCGGCGCCGCGCTCGAGCGACCACGGCGTGGTCCCCTCGTAGCGGAGCGTGACGCCGCTCGGGGCAGCGTCGCGGTACCCGTCGCTACCCGGCGGCGCCAGGATAGCGAACGGCGCGCGGACCACGAGCTCGCTCCACGCGACTGGCTCCCGCCCTCGCGCCGTGGCCTCTCGGTACAGCGTCCGCTCGTCCCAGCGACGGAGCTCGGGCCAGGCCGTGTGGATCTCGTCGATCAGGCTGCGCGCGACGGCGCGTCCGTCGAGCGCGAGCGCGCACGAGCCACCGTGCACCGTGTCCACGCGGAGCTCGTGGCGAGTCGCGACGAGCCGCACCACGTGCTCGCGCAACACGAGCACGCCGCGCTCGGACACGATGCGGCCCGGCTCCACGAACGCCGCGCGCGCCGATCCGGAGGCCGCGGCGACCGAGACGATCAGCGAGCCTCCGAGGAGCGCGAGCCCTGCGAAGAGGAGTGACTGCGTCGCGATCCACAGCGAGATCGCAGAGCAGACCGTCACGGCCGTGGTGAGCGCCGCACGATCCGCCGCGCGCAGCGTGCCTGGCAGCGCGGTCCTCTTGCGCCGCACCACGTCCCCTCGCGGCGGGCGTGCTCCGCCCTCGATCGCGTGATCGCAGAGGCGACACGACGAGCTCGCCCCGAGCCGCGCTCCACAGCGCGGACACGCTCGCGCAGGCTCGCCCATGTCGCCCATCACGGAGGAACCTCCGAGCCTCGCGCGCTCTTCCCGTGCCACGCTGGCCCGCGGCTCGCCGATCGAGCGTGGATTTCGGGTCCCGCGTCCGCGTGTGCCGCGGACGAGGCTCGTCACGCGTTGCTGCGTGGGAAGAGCTTCGTCAGCGCGGCGCCCAGCTCGGACTCGGTGAAGGGCTTGGGGAGGTGGCCGTCGATGTCGGCGTCGAGGAGCCGGCCCTCTTCGTCTTTGCCCACGTGCGCGGTCGCCGCGAGGATCGCCAGGCGCTTCTTGCCTTCGCTGCGCTCGCGCTCGCGCACGCGGCGGGCGAGCTCGAGGCCGTCCATCTCGGGCATCTCGATGTCGGTGACGAGCAGCTCGAACTCGTCGTTCGCGAGCGCCTCCCACGCGAGGCGACCGTTCTTGGCGACCGTGACGGTGTGCCCGAGCCCCTCGAGCAAGAGGGCCACCACGCGACGACCCACGGGATCGTCGTCGCAGGCCAGCACGCGGAGCCCGCGCTGCTTGGTGGGGGGCGCGCTCGGCACGCGCGAGCTGCGCAGCGCGAGCAGTGAGCTCGGCAGCGTGCGTGGATCGGACGTGGGCGGCAGCTCGAGCTCCACGACGAACGTGGAGCCCTTGCCCACCACGCTCTCGACGGCGATCGAGCCCTCCATGCGCCGGGCCAGCTCGCGCACGATCGCGAGGCCGAGGCCCGCACCGCCCAGCGCCGCGTCGCTCCGATGCGCCTGCGCGAACGGCTCGAAGATGCCCTCGAGGCGATCGGCGGGGATGCCGCGCCCCGTGTCTCTCACCTCGATGCGCACGTGATCGGGTGTGCGGCCCGCGGCCACGTGGACCATCACCGAGCCGTCTGCGGTGAACTTGAGCGCGTTGGCGACGAGGTTGAGCACGATCTGCGCGACGCGGACGCGATCGCCCACGCGCTCGGCCGGGACGCCCTCGTCGGCCGTGCAGCCGAGCGTGAGACCCCGTGCGTGGGCCACCATCGCCTGCGGCTGGAGCACCTCGGTGAGGAGCGCGTCGAGCGCGAACGGACGCGCGTCGAGCGTGATCGCGCCGGCCTCCGCGCGCGTCACGTCGAGCACGTTGTTGAGCAGATCCAGCAAGACGAGCGCCGACTGCTGCGCCGTGCTCACCTGCTCGCGCACCGTGTCGGAGGCCTCGCCTCGCCGCGCCAGATCCGTCATCGCCACCACGGCGTGGAGCGGCGTGCGCAGCTCGTGGCTCATGTGCGCGAGGAAGCGTGTGCGCACCTGGTTCGCGCGATCGAGCTGCTCGGCCGTCTCCGCGAGCTCGCGGGCGCGCTGCTCGGCGACGCGCCGGAAGGCCCAGGTGATCCCGAGGAGGATCACCACGTAGGCGACGGCAGCGCCGAGCGTCTCGATGGACGACTCACCGAGCGCGTTGGCCACGGCGAGGTAGGGCTCGAGCACCGTGACCGCGCCCACGAGGAGCACGGTGGTGACCGACCACACGATCGCCTCGCGTCGTCGGCCCATCAGCATCATCGCGAACGCCACGAGCGAGAGCCACCACTTGGACGAGGTGAAGCCGTAGAACGCAGGCACGAGCAGCGCGAAGGCGGCGATGCCTGCGGTCGCGTTCGCGGCCATCGTGGTCCGGGCCTCGGGCGCACGTCGCTGCCACAGATGGAGCGCCGCGACGAGCACCGCGCCGATCGCGTTGGCCCACCACGGCGTGGGCTGTCCCGAGCTCTGCTCGGCGACGAAGCGCGTGATCGCGAACGTCACGCAGGCCACGAGCACCGCCACCATGCCGATCTCGACGAGGCGCCGACGATCCGCCACCACGTCCGCGCCCCCGCTCGGGACGAGGCTCGGCCGTCCTCGCGACGCCTCGGGGGCGTCGCGGCCTGGCGTCACTGGCTCACGATCCACTCGAGCAAGGCTTTCTGCGCGTGCAGGCGATTCTCGGCCTCGTCCCACACCCGGCTCTGCGGCCCATCGATCACGTCGGCGGCGACCTCTTCACCGCGATGCGCGGGGAGGCAGTGGAGGAAGATCGCGTCCTTCTGCGCCCGCGCCATGAGCGCGGCGTCGACGAGGTAGCCCTCGAACGCGCGCTGACGATCACGGGCCTCTTCTTCCTGGCCCATGCTCGCCCACACGTCGGTCGTGACCACATGCGCTCCATCGGACGCTTCGGCCGGATCCTTCACCACGCGCACCTTGGCTCCGAGCCTTCGGGCGTTGTCGACGACGGCCTCGCTCGGGCGGTAGCCGTCGGGGCACGCGAGCACCACCTCGAGGCCGGTGAGCGCCGCCGCGTTGATCCAGCTGTGGGCCATGTTGTTGCCATCGCCGATCCAGGCCGCGCGCAGGCCCGAGAAGTCGCCGCCGCGGCGATCGAAGGCCTCGCCCACCGCCTGCAGATCCGCGAGGAGCTGGCAGGGGTGGAATTGGTCGCTCAGCCCGTTGATCACGGGCACGCGCGCGTGCTTGGCGAGCGTCTCGACGCGCTCCTGGCCGAAGGTCCGATAGACGATGGCGTGCGTGTAGCCGCTCAGCATCCGCGCCGTGTCCTCGATGGGCTCACCGCGCCCGAGCTGCGTGTCCTTGGCGATCAGCGTCACGGGTAGACCGCCGAGCTCGAAGACGCCGACCTCGAACGACACGCGCGTCCGCGTGGAGGCCTTCTCGAGCACGATGGCGACGCTCTTGCCAGCGAGGGGCCGAGGCTGCGCTTCCCCGAGGTGAGCCCGCCCGCGTCCGGCCTTGAGGGCGTGCGCGCGGGAGAGGATCGTCGCCAGCTCGGCGCTGGACAGGTCGAGGAGCGTACGGAAATGGCGGGTCATGACGCGCTCTTGTATCGCGTCCGGTCCCGCGCGTCCTAGCCCTCGCGCGTCGCGGGGTCCCTCACCCCTTGAGCTCCTTGAGCAGGGCCTTGCTCGCCTCGTCCTTGGGGTCGAGCTGGATCGCTCGCTCGAGCTCTCGCTTCGCGTTGAGCGTCATGCCCGCCACCATGAACGCGCGGCCGAGCGTGCGGATCGCGAAGACGTTGTTGGGCTCGAGCTCCACCCCGCGCTGCGCGAGGCGCACGGCGGTCTTGGTGTCGCCCGACGACTCGAGCAGCGCCTTGGCACAGCGCCAGTGACAGCTCGCGTCGTTCGGTCGGCCATCGACCACCTTCTGCCAGGAGATCGCGGCCGCCGCCCACTTGTGGTGGCGCTCTTCGTACATGGCCTGCTCGGCGTAGTTCTCGGCGAGCGAGGTGGCGAGCTCGCGCGCGTAGCGATCGTGCTCGGCCTTGATGTCGGGATCGCTCGGGGCCATCGCGAGCGCGAGGCGCATCCTGCGCACCGCCTCCGCGAGGTTGCCGTCCGTCAGCGAGCGCCGCGCGTCGGCCACGTGTCGCTGCGCTGGATCGAGGCCGCCCGTGAGGCTGGCCGCGCCCTTGAGGCTCACGGCGAGATCGCGGATCACCTCGCTCTTGGTCGCGGGCGCGCGCGGCTCGGGCGGCGGGGGCTGAGGCGAAGGACGAGCGTGTCCGCGCGAGGCATCGAGCCGGCGCGTGAGGAGCTCCTTGGCGCGTCGCTTGGCCTCCTCGCTCATCGGCGCATGCAGCTCGCCAGGAGAGCTCGTCGTGCCGGGCGAGGTGAGCGGACGCGCGAAGCTCCCGGCCGAGCTGCCCACGCTGGGCGCGTTCGTCGTGCCGGGCGAGGTGAGCGGTCGCGCGAAGCTCCCGGCCGAGCTGCCGACGCTGGGGGAGCTCGAGCCGGGCGACGTGAGCGGTCGGGGGCCGCCCGGTGAGGTCGGCGCGCTCGTCTGGCCGGCCGAGGTGACCGCGCGTGCGCTCGGCATCGCGGGCTGGCTCGGGCGCGTGCCCGGCTGCGTGCCCGAGCGCGGCGAGAACACGGCGGGCGTGCTTGAGCTGCCGAGGCCCTCTTGCTTGAGCCGCGCCTGGTCCTCGGCGCGACGCCGCTCTGCCTCGCGCTGTTGCTCGCGCGCCTTCTCTGCCTCGCGCGCCTTCTCTGCCTCGCGCGCCTTCTCTGCCTCGCGCGCCTTCTCTGCCTCGCGCGCCTTCTCTGCCTCGCGCGCCTTCTCTGCCTCGCGCGCCGCCTTGTTGGCGGCGGCCTTGCGCGCCTCTTCGGCCTCGAGCTCGGCCATCGCCTTCTCGAGATCGTGCTGGCCCGAGAGCGTCTGCTCGTACTCGTGGCTCTTCTCGGAGCGCGCGAGGTACGCGTCGTACTCCTCGCGTGCCTTCTTCTTCGAGAGGACGTCGTAGGCCTCGGTGAGGCGCTTGAAGATCGCCTCCATCTTCTGCCGGTATGCGCCCACGTTCTTGCGGAACGCCGTGTCCGGATGGAAGACCTTGGAGAGCTCGAAGTAGGCGCTCTTGACCTTGTTGCGATCGGCGCCGCGGTCGATGCCGAGGACCTGGTAGTGGTCGAGCAGATCGATGACGACGTAGAGTTCGTCGATCTTCTTCCGACGCTCCTCGGGCAGCTCCACCTCGTCGGCCTTGGCGCTCGCCTCGGGCGCCTGCGTCGCCTTGGGCGCGGCCTCGGAAGGCTTGTTCGTGCCCGCCGAAGGCTTGCTCGCGCGCTCGGAGGCCTTGCTGACCGCCTCAAAAGGCTTCTCCGAGGGCTTGGGCGCGACCTGCGACGGCGGCTTGGAGGGCTCCGCGGCCTTGGTCGGCACGGGCATCGAGCTCGGCGGGCCGCTCGCGGCGTGCGGTGGCTCCTTCACGCTATACGTGAGCGGTCGTGCGGGCGCGCTGGCGCGGGGCGCGCCCGCGAGGATCGGACGCCCGGTGCTCGACGCGCGGCTCGAGCTCGCAGCGCCGCGCGTCTCGATCGTCTCCACGATCGGCGGCTCGCTCTCTTGATGGCGCGAGTAGACATGCACGCCCGGGTGCTCGGCCGAGGGCCCGTGCACCGGCGTGTGCGACGCGTGCGTGCCGTGAGGCGTGTGGTGATCGGTGTGGCTCGTCGAGATCGTGGAGTGGGCGTGTTGGCTGTGCGCCGAGTGCGTGTGGTCGGTGTGCGCCGAGGGCGTGTCGGTGTGCGCCGAGTGCGTGTGGTCGGTGTGCGCCGAGTGCGTGTGGTCGGTGTGCGCCGAGTTCGTGTGGTCGGTGTGCGCCGAGGTCGCGTGTTGGGTGTGCGCCGAGGGCGTGTGGTGGGAGTGGTGGCTGTGCGCCGAGGGCTCCTCGCGTGCGAAAGGGAACGGCAGCACGGCGCCACGGACCGTGTCTTCCTCTGGCAGCGGGATCGTCGCGTCGAGATCGAGCGGCGGGGGCACGAGCTGCGCGGCGGGCACGCCGAGATCGAGCTCTCTGCCAGCGCGAGGCGGTGGTGCGCCGAACACCTTCACGGGCGGGCGCGACGCATGCGTGGACGGCGAGGCGGCCTGGGGGACCGGCGGGTGCGGCAGCGGCTGCGCCGGCGGGCGGGGCGGTGCGGAGCCATGCGGCGTGGGCGCGACCGGGCTCGGCGACTGGCGGAGCAGCGGGCTCCTGGGCCCCGCGTGCTGGCTCGGCGGGGGCCGCACCGACGCCTTCGGCAGCCCCGTGGAGCCGTCGGCCCACTCGATCGCGTCGAGGCCCACGAGCTTCGCGAGCGTGGTGGCGACCGTGTCGAGCGTCAGGCCCGTGAGGTCGGCGATGTCGCCCACCGTCGCGGTGCCGTCGTCGCGCAGCAGCACGAAGCCCTCGACGGGAGACAGCGGCAGCGACCGGAGGTCGGCGCCGCGAACGGGACGCGGGATTCTGGACTTGAGCTCGACCAAACCAATCCTCGAGCGGGCTCGACGCTCCTCCGCACCTGCGCACGAAGCGTAAGCGGGATCGCCGGAGGAAGGGGATCTTTCTGCGAAACCCAGCGTCCTCCCGAACGTTGTCGCCTTCCGGAAGAACTCTCCGGTATGCTGACCGCCCACCGAGGAGACGGCACTTCGCATGGAAAAGGTCATCGGAATCGACCTGGGTACGTTCAACTCCTGCGTCGCAGTGGTCGAGGGCGGCACCCCCGTCGTCATCGCCAACCGCGGGGGCTACAAGACCACGCCGTCGATGGTCGCGGTGACGGAGGCCGGCAAGCGCCTCGTGGGTCACATCGCGAAGCGGCAGGCGGTCACGAACGCCGAGAACTCGGTGTACGCGGTCAAGCGCCTCATCGGCCGCAAGTACAACAACGCGCAGGTGCAGGCGGCGCTCAAGAACGTCGCGTACCGCATCATCGAGGGCCCGCACAACGACCCGCGCATCCAGCTGCGCGACAAGGTCTACTCGGTGCCCGAGATCTCCGCGATGATCCTGCAGGAGATGAAGATGATCGCGGAGGACTACCTCGGCCAAGAGGTGGCCAAGGCGGTCGTCACCGTGCCCGCGTACTTCAACGACGGTCAGCGCCAGGCCACCAAGGACGCCGGCGCCATCGCGGGCCTCGACGTCATCCGGATCATCAACGAGCCCACCGCGGCGGCGCTCGCCTACGGCTTCGGCAAGAACATCGACAAGACCGTCGCGGTCTACGACCTCGGCGGCGGCACGTTCGACATCTCCATCATGGAGATCAGCTCGACGGGCGTGTTCAAGGTCGTCTCGACGGCGGGTGACACGTTCCTCGGCGGCGAGGACTTCGACCAGCGCGTGATCGACTGGCTCGTCACGGGCTTCAAGGAAGAGCACGACATCGATCTCCGCCAGGACCGCATGGCCCTGCAGCGCCTCAAGGACGCCGCGGAGAAGGCCAAGTGCGAGCTCTCGAGCGTGGTCGAGACCGAGGTGAACCTGCCGTTCATCATCTCGAGCGCGCGCAACGAGGCGCTGCACCTCCAGCGCCTGCTCACGCGCAGCCAGCTCGAGGAGCTCACCGAGGATCTCATCAAGCGCACGATCGAGATCTGCGAGATGACCCTCGAGGAGGCAGGGCTCGACAAGGGCGACATCGAAGAGGTCGTGCTCGTCGGTGGCATGACGCGCGTGCCGCGCATCCAGCAAGAGGTCGCGAAGTTCTTCTCGCGCGAGCCCAGCAAGAACGTGCACCCCGACGAGGTCGTGGCGCTCGGCGCGGCGATCCAGGGCGCGGCGCTGCTCGACGAGCAACAGGACATGGTCCTGCTCGACGTCACGCCCCACACGCTCGGCATCATGGTGGTGGGCGGCTACTTCGAGGAGCTCATCCCGCAGAACAGCACCGTCCCGACCTCGCGCAGCAAGGACTTCACGACGGTCCGCGACAACCAGACGGCCGTGAAGATCCTCGTCATGCAGGGCGAGTCCAAGCGCGCCGAGGAGAACGAGCTGCTCGGCGAGTTCATCCTCACCGGGCTGCGTCGCGCGCAGGCGGGCCAGGTGGAGATCGAGGTCACCTTCGAGATCAACGCCGACGGCATCGTCAGCGTCCACGCGAAGGACAAGGAGACCGGCAAGGAGCAGTCGATCACGGTCACGGCGACGAGCGGCCTCACGAAGGAGGAGCTCGACCACATGATCACCGACGCGAAGGACTTCGCGATCGCGCGGCGCGACGACGAGGAGCTCGAGAAGGCCAAGCAGGAGGCCGAGACGCTCATCGCCGAGATCCAGAAGCTCATGCCGAAGGTCGAGGAGGTCGTGGCGGGCTCGGACTTCGGGCGCGACGCGATGGAGAAGGCCAAGGCCGTGGTGGACAAGGCCAAGAGCACGATGGCGCAGGGCGACGTGAAGGCGCTGCGTGAGCAGATCGAGGCCCTCCAGCGCACGCAGCGCATGTTCAAGGGCGTCGTCGGCAAGGTCGGCTGAGCATGCCGAGACTGAGCATGCCGAGACTGAGCATGCCGAGACTGAGCATGCCGAGACTGAGCATGCCGAGACTGAGCATGCCGAGAACGAGCATGCCGAGAGAGGCACGCTGAGACACCGATGAGCGAGCCTCGACAGCGCAAGACGCCCGCCCCCGATGGCTGGGGCGCGAGCGACGCCGCGCCGAGCGAGGCTCGATCGTCCAAGCCGCGCAAGCGGATCACGCTGCGCATCGAGGGGCCGGCGCTCGAGCTGCCGAGCGAGCACGGGCGTGCGGCCGAGGGCTTCGACGACGACCTCGGGGGCAGCGTGGAGCTCGCGCTCCCGACCGACCTCGGATCGGTGACCGCGAGCGAGCCGGGGCTCGACGACGAGGGCGAGGACCTGCGCGACGGCTGGGCGCGCAGCCGGCCGTCCGCGACGATCCCGCCGCCGGCGCCGCGGGCGCGGAGCGAGCACCCGCCCGCCAAGCGCTCGAGCGAGTCCACCGAGTCGCTGCGCCTCGTGTCGGCGCGCTCGCGGCCGCTGTCGGTGAGCCCGCCCGACCTCGCGGCGGCGATGAACGATCGCGTCGCGCTCGGCGACTTCACCGGCGCGCTGCGGGCGGCCGAGCTGCTGCTCGGTCAGGCCCCCGACGACGGCGAGGCGCGTCAGGTCGCGGCGACCTCGCGCGATCGCCTCGTGCAGTTCCACCTCGCGCGGCTGGGAGGCCTCTCGGCCGTGCTCGATCTCAAGGTGCAGGGCGCCGAGGTTCGGTGGCTCGGCCTCGATCACCGCGCGGGCTTCCTGCTCTCGTGCGTGGACGGCTCGACCACGATCGAGGAGATCGTCGACGTCTCCGGCATGCCCAAGCACGAGGCGCTCCGCCTCCTCGCCGAGCTGCTCGAGGGCGGCGCGGTCACGCGCATCGCGTGAGGAGATCGACCCGGAGGTCCGTTGGACCACTCGGCGCTGAGCCCGCCCCACTCGCGCGGCGGTCCACGTGGGTGGGGCCCGCGCTCGGCCACCGTGGAATGGCACGGCGAGCCGTGCCCGAGCCTGGTCTCCGGGTCCGAGGGCGCGTCGTTCGTGCCCTTCGAGCAGCACGGCCCGCGGCATGCGACATGCGAACGCCACGAGCAGACGACGGGCCCCGAGATCTGGGAGGACACGGCCGGCGCGATCGACGTGCTCGTGTCCGGCGTGGGGACGGGCGGCACGATCACGGGCGTCTCTCGCTACATCAAGCAGCAGAAAGGCAAGGCGATCGAGTCGGTCGCGGTCGAGCCTGCGGCGAGCCCCGTGCTCTCGCAGCGACGCGCCGGAGAGCCGCACAAGCCTGGACCGCACAAGATCCAAGGGATCGGCGCCGGCTTCGTTCCCGACGTGCTCGATCTCTCGCTCGTCGACACGATCGAGCAGGTGACGAACGAGGAGTCGGTCGCGTACGCGCGCCGGCTCGCGCGTGAGGGATCAGCTCCGGCGCGGCGGTCGCCGTGGCGCCGCGCCTGGCGAAGCTGCCGCGCAACGAGGGCAAGACCTTCGTCGTCGTGCTGCCCGACTCGGGCGAGCGCTACCTCAGCTCGATCCTCTTCGAGGGCTTGTTCACGCCGGAAGGGCTCCCTGCGTGAGCCTGCGCGCACGGACGCGGCGCACCTCGCGTCTTTGCACCGTCGCTCGGCTCCCTCACCGCCGTCGGTGAGCTCGCCGCGCGCGCGCGTGCTCACCGAGCGGGTGGGCCGTTTCTTGCGCACCGGCGGATCCTGCTAGCATCGGTCCGACCGTGCCGAACGACGCGCCAGTGCCACTCGCCGAAGGGGGACCCGGGCTCTCCGTGCTCGCCATCGTGCTGTTCGCGCTCGTGGGCGCCGTGCTCTCCGCGCTCACCGCAGCCCTGAACGAGGTGCCCGAGGAGCGCTTGATGGCGATCCGCGATGGAGGCGGGGCCGATGGCGCCACGGCCGAGCGGCTGCTCCGCGATCGCGACGTGCTGCGCGCGCGCCTCCTCTCGGGGCGCGTGCTCTCCATCGCGGGCGTGGCCGCGTTCACGGCGCACCTCGTCACCCGCGTCGTCGACGACGTCTGGGTGCTCCTCACCGTGGGCGCGGCGGCGCTCGTCTACGCCATCGTGGCCGAGATCGCGCAGACCCTCGCGCGCCGCAACGCCAACCGCCTCACGCTCCCGCTCGCGCGGGCATGCAGGCCCCTCGAGCTCCTGCTCGCGCCGCTCTCGCTGCCCGTGCTCATCGTGTCGCGCGCCACCGCCAAGCTCGCGCGCGAGCCCGAGCCCGTGCCCACGCACATCGCCGAGCGCGAGGTGGGGCACCTCCTCGAGAAGCGCGAAGAAGAGGGCGCGCTCCCGGAGGCGCAGGCCGAGCTCCTCATGAACGTCCTCGAATTCAAGGACACCATGGCGCGCGAGGTCATGGTGCCGCGCACGCGGATGGTCGCGATCGACGTGGCGATGCCCTTCGATCAGGTGGTCGATCGCGTGATCGCGGAGGGCCACTCGCGCTACCCGGTCTACAAGGACCGCGTCGACAAGATCGAGGGGATCCTGCACGCGAAGGACCTCTTCCAGGCCGAGCGGCTCGGCAAGTCGAGCGTGCTCCCGCTCCTGCGACGCAACGTGCTCTTCGTGCCGGAGGCGCAGAAGATCAGCCTGCTCCTCAAGGAGATGCAGACGCGCCACCAGCACCTCGCCGTCGTCATCGACGAGTTCGGCGGCACCGCGGGCATCGTGACGCTCGAGGACATCCTCGAGGAGATCGTCGGGGAGATCCAGGACGAGCACGACGCCGAGGAGAGCCTCGTCACCGAGGTGGAGCCGGGACGCTTCCTGGCCGACGCGCGCGTGTCCATCCACGACCTCGGCGAGATGATCGACGTGGGCCTCGCCGACAGCCAGGAGCGCGCGGAGTCGCTCGGCGGGCTCGTGGTGGAGCAGCTCGGACGCGTGCCCGCGGTGGGCGAGACGCTGCGCCTCGCCAACGTGGAGATCACGGTGAAGCAGGCCGACGAGAAGCGCGTGCAGCGCGTGGAGCTCGTGCGCCGCGCGGCCAGCGTGCGCCCGCCTGCGCCCGAAGAGCGCAAGGGCAGCGAAGAGCGCAAGGGCAGCGACGAGCGCAAGAGCGGCGAGCTCGAGCGCACCGACGTGCAGGCCGAGGCGGCGGGCGACGCGAGCGCGAGCTCCGGATGAGCACGCCCATGGTGCGGCTGCGCGCCGCGCTCGAGGACGTCGCGCGCGAGAGCGGCGTCGCCTGGGACGGTGCAGCGGAGCTCGGCCGGCCTCTCTTCGGCGAGCCCGTCGGCGCGGGCTCGAGCACGGGCAGCGCGTCGGTGGCGTGGGGCAGCTTGGACGACGCGCAGCGCAGCTCGTGGGT